>DATAJS010000010.1:310595-621190 GCA_036262035.1 Burkholderiales bacterium
CGCCGCGACGGACTGGAAGTCGAGCGCTGGAACATGCTGCACCCGGAAGCCGAGCGCCGCGCTTCCTATGTCGAGCAGTGCCTCAAGGATCGGCCGGGACCGGTCATCGCGGCGAGCGACTACATGAAAGTCTTCGTCGATCAGATCAGGCCTTTCGTACCGACCAAGAACTTCGTCGCGCTCGGCACCGACGGCTTCGGCCGCTCGGATACGCGCAAGGCCCTGCGCGGCTTCTTCGAAGTCGATCGGCACTACGTCGCGGTCGCGGCGATGAAAGCGCTCGCCGACGAGGAAGCGCTGCCGCGCAAGAAGGTCGCGGAGGCGATCAGGAAGTACGGCATCGATCCGGAGAAACCGGATCCGACGACGGTCTAGTGAACGCGTGAAGGGTGAAGGAAGACCTTTCCATCTCCGCACCCTTCACCCTTGACCCTTCACCCTTCACCAGCGAAGAACAATGAGCGAAACCATCGAAGTCAAAGTGCCCGATATCGGCGACTACAAGGACGTGCCGATCATCGAGGTTTTCGTCAAACCCGGGGACGAGGTGAAAGCCGAGGAGTCGCTGATCACCGTCGAGTCCGACAAGGCGACGATGGAAGTGCCCAGCCCGAGCGCGGGCACGGTGAAAGAGCTCAAGGTCAAGGTCGGCGACAAGGTGTCGCAAGGCTCGCTCGTGCTGTTGCTGGAGTCCGCCGGTGCGGCGAAGGCTGCGCCGGAGCAGAAAGCAGCGGAGCAGAAAGCAGCGGCCCAACCAGCGCCGGCGCCGAAAGCGGAAGCGCCCCGGCAGGAAGCCGCGCCTGCGCCGAAGGAGCAACCGGCCGCCGCGCCTGCGCCGCAGCGCGCACCTGCGGCGCCTGCCGCCGCGGTCGACGAAGCCGGCTTTGCGAAAGCGCACGCGAGCCCCGCGATCCGCCGGCTTGCGCGCGAGTTCGGCGTCGACCTCGCGCGCGTCAAGGGCAGCGGCCCGAAAGAGCGCATCACCCGGGAAGACGTGCAGGGGTACGTCAAGCAGCAGCTCGCGCAGCCGTCCGGCGCGCCGGGCGCCGCGGGCGGCATCGGCATCAACCTCATACCGCTGCCGCAGGTCGACTTCTCCAAGTTCGGCGAGATCAAAGTCGAGGCGCTGTCGCGCATCAAGAAGCTCTCGGGCGCGAACCTGCACCGCAACTGGGTCACGATCCCGCACATCACACAGAACGACGAAGCGGACATCACCGAGCTCGAGGCTTTCCGCAAAGCGCAGGCCGACGATGCGAAGAAGGAAGGCGTGCGGCTCACCCTGCTCGCGTTCCTCATCAAGGCTTCGGTTGCGGCGCTCAGGAAATTCCCCGAGTTCAACGCTTCGCTCACGCCCGACGGCGAGAGCCTCGTGCTGAAGCAGTACTACAACATCGGCGTCGCGGTCGACACGCCGAACGGGCTCGTCGTGCCGGTGCTGCGCGACGCGGACAAGAAAGGCCTGTTCCAGCTCGCGCGCGAGCTCGGCGAGGTGTCCGAGCGCATGCGCACGGGCAAGATCGCGCCCACCGACATGCAGGGCGGCTGTTTCTCGATCTCGAGCCTGGGCGGCATCGGCGGCGGGCACTTCACGCCGATCATCAACGCCCCCGAGGTCGCGATCCTCGGCGTCGGCAGGTCGGCGATGAAGCCGCACTGGACGGGCAAGGAGTTCGCGCCGCGTCTCATGCTGCCGTTGTCGCTGTCCTACGATCACCGCGTCATCGACGGCGCGCTGGGCGCCCGGTTCATCACGTACCTGACCAGCGTGCTCGCTGACATCCGGCGGCTCGTGCTGTAAGCCCACGTCGATGCAATCGGCGGGACCCATCGGGGTCTTCGGCGGCACCTTCGACCCGATCCATTACGGCCACCTGCGCCTCGCGCAGGAGATCCTCGAGACCGCGAAGCTCGGCGAAGTGCGCTTCGTCCCGAGCGGCACGCCGCCGCATCGCACGCGGCCCGGCGCCGACCCGGCGGACCGCGTGGAGATGGTGAAGCTCGCGATCGCCGGCAACGAACGCTTCGCCTGCGACGACCGGGAGACTCGCCGCGCCGGCAAGGGCTATACGGTCGACACCCTGTCGGAGATCCGGCACGAGATCGGCAAGCAGCGCCCGCTCGCGATGCTGGTCGGCGCGGACGCCTTTCTCGATCTCGCGACGTGGCATCGGTGGCGCGAGCTGTTCGCTCTCGCGCACATCATCGTCGCGTATCGGCCCGGGTATCCGATCGACACGTGGCAGGCGCGCATGCCCGAGCCGCTGGCGCACGAGTATGCGGTACGCTACATGCAACAACCGCTGGCCGTGCACCTGGCGGCAGCGGGCGGAATCGCCGCGGTGTCGATGACGGGCCTCGACATCTCCGCGACGTTCGTGCGCACCGCCGTGCAGCAGGGGACGAGCCCGCGTTACCTTACGCCCGACGCGGTTCTCGACTATATTCGAGCGCACGGCTTATACCGCTAAGGATTTGATGACACTGACCAAATTGACGAAGACCGCGGTCGCGGCGCTGGAGGACATCAAGGGCCGCGACATCGTGTCGCTCGACGTGAGGAAGCTCACCGCGCTGTTCGACAAGGTCGTCATCGCGACCGCCGACAACAACCGTCAGGCCGCGGCGATGGCGAGAAATCTGCAGGAGAAGGTCAAGGCCGCGGGCGGCCGCGTCCACGGCGTCGAGGGCGAGCAGGGCGGCGAGTGGGTGCTCGTCGATCTCGGCGACGTGATCGTGCACATCATGCAGCCCGCGGTGCGCCAGCATTACAACCTCGAAGAGCTCTGGACGCCCCCGAAGCCGGCGCGCAAGCGCGCGGCCAAGTCCGTCACCACCGCCGAGACTTGAAACTGCTCATCGTCGCCGTCGGTCATCGCATGCCGGCGTGGGTCGACGCGGGATTTCAGGAATACGTGAAGCGCATGCCGCGTGAGGCGGCGATTGCGCTGATCGAGGTCAAGGCCGAGCCCCGAAGCGAGGAGACGAGCTCGACGCGCATCATGGACGCCGAGGCGAAGCGCATTTCGGCGGCGATCCCTAAAGGTGCGATCAAGGTCGTGCTCGACGAGCGCGGCAGGATGATGACCACCCGCGACGTCGCTGCGCGCTTTTCCGGGTGGCAGATGGAAGGGCGCGACGTCGCATTCGTCATCGGCGGCGCCGACGGCCTGGCCCCCTCGGTCAAGCGCGATGCGGACGTCATGTGGTCGCTGTCCGCGCTGACGCTGCCGCACGGCCTGGTGCGGGTGGTCCTCGCCGAGCAGCTCTACCGGACGTTCAGCCTCCTCAGGAACCACCCCTACCACCGCGAATGAGCGCTCCCACGGTCAATAGTGAATGGAATTTGGGCGGCGCCCTGCTTATGATGCGTCCATGGCACCCGCGATGAAATCGATGAAGCAGACGATCTATCTCGCGTCGCGCAGCCCGCGCCGGCGCGAGCTCCTGAAGCAGATCGGCGTCGCGTTCCAGCTCTTCCAGCTCCGCGAGGAGCCCGGCCGCGATCCCGACGTCGACGAGACGCCCGCCAGGGACGAGTCGGCCAGCGCATACGCGCTGCGCATCGCCCGCACCAAGGCCGAGGTCGCCTCGCATTACATGCAGCGCCGTGCGCTGTCGCAGCGCTGGCCCGTCCTCGCGGCCGATACCACGGTCGTCTGCGCCGGCCGCATCATCGGCAAGCCCGCGACCAACGACGAGGCGGCGCGCATGCTCAAGGAGCTCGCGGGCACCCAGCACGAGGTCGTCACCGCGATCGCTCTGGCGTTCAACGACCGCGTCGAGACCGCGGTGTCCGAATCGAAAGTGTGGTTTCGCGATCTCGCGCAGGACGAGATCCGTCGCTACGTCGCGGCCGGAGAATCGCTCGACAAGGCGGGGGGATACGCGGTGCAGGGCCGTGCCGCGGCTTTCATCACGCGCATCGAAGGCAGCTATTCGGGCATAGTCGGCCTGCCGCTCGCGGAGACCGCGAGCCTGCTGGCGAAGGCGGGGATAGAGACGCTGTGAGACTGAACGACAGCGGAGGAGTGGACGGCGAGCTGCGCGGCGAGCGGGCGGCGGCGCCCGCGTTCACCCGCGCCGACACGCCGTCGCGCTTCGCGATGCCGGAAGAGATCCTCATCAACGTGACGCCGCAGGAGACGCGCGTCGCGGTGATCGAGCACGGCGTCACCCACGAGCTGCACATCGAGCGCATTTCGGCGCGCGGTCTCGTCGGCAATATCTACATGGGCCGCGTCGTCCGCGTGCTGCCGGGCATGCAGTCGGCGTTCATCGACGTGGGCGGCGAGCGTGCGGCGTTCCTCCACGTCGCCGACATCTGGGGCAGCCGCGGCAACGGCCATCACGGCGGCGCCGGCGGCGTGCCGATCGAGCGGCTGCTCGCCGAAGGCCAGAGCCTCGTCGTGCAGGTGGTGAAAGATCCGATCGGCACCAAAGGCGCTCGCCTGTCGACGCAGATCAGCATCGCCGGACGCTTCCTCGTGTACCTGCCGCAGGAATCGCACATCGGCATCTCTCAGCGCATCGACGACGAGGAGGAGCGGCAGCACCTGCGGGAGAAGCTCCAGCACATCCTGCCGCCGGACGAGAAAGGCGGCTTCATCATCCGCACGATGGCGGAGACGGCGTCCGACAACGAGCTCGCCTCCGACGTCGAGTACTTGCGCAAGCTGTGGCACGGCATACAGGAACGCGCGCAGACCGCGCCTACGCTCACGGTGTTGTATCAAGACCTCAACCTGTCGCTGCGCGTGCTGCGCGACTTCGTGCACGAGGACACCGCGCGCATCCTGATCGATTCGCGCGAGACGTTCCAGGCGATGCAGAAGTTCGCGCAGGAGTTCACGCCGAACGTCTGCGAGCGCCTCGATCATTACCAGGGCGAGCGGCCGCTGTTCGACCTCTACGGCGTCGAGGACGAGATCGAGAAGGCGCTCGCGCGCCGCGTCGATCTGAAGTCGGGCGGCTACCTCATCATCGACCAGACCGAGGCGTTGACGACGGTCGACGTGAACACCGGCGGTTTCGTCGGCGGGCGCAGCTTCGACGACACCATCTTCAAGACCAACCTCGAAGCGGCGCAGGTCATCGCGCGCCAGCTGCGCATGCGCAACCTCGGCGGCATCATCATCATCGACTTCATCGACATGGATTCGGAGGAGCACCGGCACGCCGTGCTCACCGAGTTCCGCAAGGCGCTCGCGCGCGACCGCACGCGCATGACGGTGAACGGCTTCACGCAGCTCGGTCTGGTCGAGATGACCAGGAAGCGCACGCGCGAATCGCTCGCGCACGTGCTGTGCGAGCCGTGCCCGGTATGCGAAGGCCGCGGCGAGCTCAAGACCGCGCAGACGGTCTGTTATCAAATCCTGCGCGAGCTGCTGCGCGAAGCGCGGCAGTTCAACGCCCGCGAGTACCGCATCCTCGCCTCGCAGCAGGTGATCGACATGTTCCTGGACGAGGAATCGCAGAGCCTCGCGATGCTTTCGGACTTCATCGGCAAGCCGGTTTCGCTGCAGGTGGAAAGCGCGTACAACCAGGAACAGTTCGATATCGTCCTGATGTAGAGAGGAGAGAGGAGAGAAGAGATAGGAGAAGGACTGTGGCAAGCTCCTCTCCTGTCTCCTTTATCCTCTCTCCTTTCCGCCCCGCATTGAACCACCCAGCCTCCACCACGCACCACAAGCGCGCCGCGACCACACCGCTGCGCATCCTCGCCGAGCAGGCTTTTTCGCGCGCGGCGGGCGCCCCGCTCGTCGGCGGCAACAGCGTGCGCGTGCTGAAGGACGCGGAGGAGAACTTCCCGGCGTGGCTCGACGCGATCGCCGGCGCGAAGCGCTCGGTGTTCTTCGAGCACTACATGATCGCCGACGATCACGTCGGGCGCGATTTCGCCGCCGCGCTCGTCGAGCGCGCGCGGGCCGGCGTCAAGGTGCGCGTGATCTACGACTGGTTCGGCAGCTTCGGGCTCGGCATGTCGAAGCTCGCCCGGCAGATCGTGCAGGCGGGCGGTGAGGTGCGCTGCTTCAACGCGCCGCGGCTCGACAGTCCGTTCGGCTGGCTCACGCGCGATCATCGCAAGCTCGTCTGCGTCGACGGCGAAGTCGCGTTCGTGAGCGGCCTGTGCGTGACGCGAAAGTGGGTGGGCGACCCGGCGCGCGGCATCGACCCCTGGCGAGACACCGGCGTGGAGCTGCGCGGGCCCGCGGTCGCCGACCTCGAGGATGCGTTCGCGCAGGTGTGGGCGGCGACCGGCGATCCGCTCGCGCCCGACGACCTGACCCGGCCGTCACGGATCGAAGCCGCCGGCGACGTGACGCTGCGCGTGCTCGCGACCGCCCCCAACATCGCGGGCCTGTACCGGCTGGACCAGCTCATCGCCGCGATGGCGACGCGCACGCTGTGGCTGACCGACGCCTATTTCGTGGGCGTCGCGCCGTATGTCCAGGCGCTGCGCGCGGCGGCGCTCGACGGCGTCGACGTGCGCCTGCTCGTCCCCGGCTCGAGCGACGTGCCGTGGGTGTCGCGCGTGTCGCGCGCGGGCTACCGCTCGCTGCTCGAGGCCGGCATACGCGTCTACGAATGGAACGGCCCGATGCTGCACGCCAAGACGGCGGTGGCCGACGGCCGCTGGGCGCGCGTCGGCTCGACCAATCTCAACCTCGCGAGCTGGATCGGGAACTACGAGCTCGACCTGGCGGTCGAGGACGCCCGGATCGCCGAGCACATGGCCGAGATGTACGAGCTCGACCTCGAGCATGCGACCGAGATCGTGCTCGACCAGCGCAGCCGGCCCCGTGCGGCCGGGCGGCCTGCGCATCGCGGCCGCAGCCGGCGCGGCGCCCGGGGCAGCGCCGCGCGCGCGGCCGCCGGCGCGCTGCGGATCTCGCATACCGTCGGGGCGGCGATCACCAACCGGCGCGTGCTCGGCCGGACCGAGGCGGGCGTGATGATGGGCGTCGGAGCGGGGCTGCTCTCCCTCACCGCGGTCGGCATCCTGTGGCCGCTCGTCCTCGCGGTGCCGATCGTGCTCATCGGCGGCTGGATGGGCATCGCGCTCGTCATCCGCGCGCTCGAGCTCTACACCCACCGCGAACCGGACGAGGATCGTCCTCCGGACGATGCCCGGTAAACGCCTCGGAGGGAAACCTACGGCTCCCCTCCGAGACCTCCCTTCCCTCGAAACTCTGCGAGGACCTCGATTCCGACGGCGCGGATTTCGATCGTCTTTCGCCGTCCCTGCGCGCCGCGCCTGATCGTCACCCTGCTCGGCGGCACCTGCAGCGTCTCGGCGATGAACGCCACGATCGCTGCATTCGCCTTGTTCTCGATGGCCGGCGCGGCGATGCGAATCTTCAGTGCGCCGCCGTGCTCGCCCGCGATACCGCTGGACCGGGCGCCGGGTTGGGCGTGTACGAGGAGCGTCAGAGTCCGGCTGGACGCGTCGTAACGCGCCCATCCCGGGAGGGTCACGGCGCGAGCAGCTTCGACGCCGCGCTCGAGAGGTAAGCCACCGGCAGCATCAGCAGGAGCTGGCAGACGATGATGACGAAGAGCGGGGAGAGATCGACGTTCGCCACCGGCGGGATCAGGCGCTGGAAGGGCCGCACGAAAGGCCGCGTCAGCGCGTTGATCATGGGCGCGATCGGGCTGTAGGGGTTCACCCACGACAGCACCGCCTGGATGATGAGCGCGACGATCAGGATGTACAGGCTCATCCGCACCAGGGCGATGACGGCGAGCAAAGCCATGCCGAGGATCGCCTGGCCGCCGACGAGGCTGACGTCGTAGCCGCGGATCGAGAGCACGAGGAAGACCTCGGCGAACTGGACCAGCCACGCGAGGAAGAGGGTCGCCAGGTCGAGGCCGCCCCAGCCGGGAACGATGCGGCGTGCCGGCCGCACCGCCCAGTTGGTGAGCGCATTGAGGAAATCGGTGATCTGGTTGCGCTGCGCGGCGCGCGCCCACTGCAGCAGGAAGCGCAACAGGAACGCGATGGTGAGGAAATCGAGGACGGTTTCGATCAGGAAGATCAGGGCTTGCGCGACCATCGGTTTTCGCTTTTTCGGTTAGTCGGCGCCGAGCGCATCCCCGAGCTCGCGCGAGCGTTCGGCCGCCGCGCGCGCGGCGCGCACGATCGCGGCCTTGAGACCGTCGGCGTCGAATTGCGCGATCGCGCGCTCGGTGGTGCCGCCCTTGGAGGTCACCTTGGCGCGCAAGGTGGCGACGTCGTCCGGACTTTCGGAAGCGAGTTTGACCGCGCCCGCGAAAGTCTGGAAGGCAAGCTCGCGCGCGGTCGCGGGGGAAAAGCCGAGCTCCACCGCGGCCTGCTGCAGCGCTTCGACGAAATAGAACACGTAGGCGGGGCCGCTGCCCGAGATCGCGGTGACCGCGTCGATCTCGCCTTCGTCCTTCACCCAGACCGTTCGCCCCGCCGCGCCCAGGACCGCTTCCGCCTGCTTGCGGTCTTCGGGCCCGACGCCGGACGCGGCGTAGAGGCCGGTCATGCCCGCGAGCACCAGCGCGGGGGTGTTGGGCATGGCGCGGACGAGCCTCGCGTGGCCGCCCAGCCAGCGCGCGAGGTCCGATGCGCGCACTCCGGCGGCGATCGAGATCACCAGCGCATCGCCGATCGCGCCGGCGAGGCCACGGGCGACTTCGCGCAACTGCTGCGGCTTGACCGCCAGCACGATGCAATCGGAACCCGCCGCGGTGCCGGGGTCGGCGGCGGTGCTTATCCCGAAATCGCGCTCGAGCCGGGCCCGCGCGGCCGCGTCGATCTCGACGGCGCCGATGGAGTCGGGCGTCCAGCCCTGCTTGAGCAGGCCGCCGATGAGCGCGGAGGCCATGTTGCCGCCGCCGATGAAGGTGATTCGCATGCGAGAGTGGGGAAGGTAGCGCGGCGCCTATTCTACCGTCGGCTTTTCGCCCGCTTTCTGCCGCACCCCGAAGATTGCCGTTCCGACCCGGACGATGGTCGCCCCTTCGGCGATCGCCGCCTCGAGGTCGTCCGACATCCCCATGGAGAGGGTGTCGAGCGCGTGTCCCTCGGCGCACAGCGCCTCTTTCAGCCGCCGCAGTGCCGCGAAGCGGCTGCGCTGCAGCGCAAGGTCGTCGGTGGGCTCGGGGATCGCCATCAGGCCGCGCAGCCGCAGCCGCGGCAGCCCGGCAATGGCACGCGCGAGCGCCCGCTCTTCACCCGGGACGATGCCGCTCTTGCTGGATTCTCCGCTGACGTTTACCTGTATACACACATCGAGAGGCGGAAGGTTCGACGGCCGCGCGGCATTCAGGCGCACCGCGATCTTCTCGCGCTCGATGCTGTGGACCCAGCTAAAGCAATCCGCGATCTGCGCCGTTTTATTGCTCTGGATCGGCCCGATGAAATGCCACTCGGCCGCTCGGCGTATCTGCGTGATTTTTTTAACGGCTTCCTGAACGTAGCTCTCGCCGAAAGCCGTCTGGCCCGCTTCAATGGCGTCTTCGATATATGATGCCGGGAACGTTTTGCTCACCGCGAGCAGCGATACTTCCGAAGGCCGCCTTCCCGCGGCGATGGCCGCGCGCTCGATACGGCCCTTAACGGCTTGCAAGGTGTGAGCGATTGTTGTCATACTTCAAACGGTTGCCGACGCCGAGCGTACACATCGTAAATTCAAAGCGTTACCTCCGATTCTTCACGTCTCAAGGGCTTGAGGCCTGCGCGGCGGGGAAATTATAAATGGACATCTCCGAACTGCTCGCTTTCACGGTCAAGAACAAGGCTTCCGACCTCCACCTCTCCGCGGGCCTCCCGCCCATGATCCGCGTCCACGGCGATGTGCGGCGCATCAACCTGCCGCCGCTCGAGCACACCGAAGTGCACGCCATGGTGTACGACATCATGAACGACGGGCAGCGCAAGTTCTACGAAGAAAACCTGGAGTGCGACTTCTCGTTCGCGATCCCCAACCTCGCGCGCTTCCGCGTCAACGCGTTCGTGCAGCAGCGCGGCGCGGGGGCGGTGTTCCGGATCATCCCGTCGACGGTGTTGTCGCTGGAGGACCTGAAAGCGCCCAAGATCTTCCAGGAAATCTCCGACCAGCCGCGGGGCCTGGTGCTCGTCACCGGCCCGACCGGCTCGGGCAAGTCGACCACGCTCGCCGCGATGGTCAACTACATCAACGAAGTCGAGCACGGACACATCCTCACCGTCGAGGATCCGATCGAGTTCGTGCACGAAGCCAAGAAGTGCCTGATCAATCAGCGCGAAGTCGGCCCGCATACGCTGTCTTTCGCCAACGCACTGCGCGCCGCCCTGCGTGAAGACCCGGACGTGATCCTGGTCGGCGAGATGCGCGACCTCGAGACGATCCGGCTTGCGATGACCGCGGCCGAGACCGGCCACCTGGTGTTCGGCACCCTGCACACGAGCTCGGCGGCCAAGACCATCGACCGGATCATCGACGTTTTCCCGGCCGAAGAGAAAGAGATGGTACGCGCCATGCTTTCGGAATCGCTGCGCGCGGTCATCTCGCAGGCGCTGATCAAGACCAAGGACGGGCAGGGGCGCGTCGCCGCGCACGAGATCATGATCGGCACGCCGGCGATCCGTAACCTGATCCGCGAGGCCAAGGTCGCGCAGATGTATTCGGCGATTCAGACGGGACAGCAGTTCGGCATGCAGACGCTCGACCAGTGCATGGTCGAGCTGGTCAAGCGCAACGTGATCTCGGTCGACGAGGCGCGCGCGCGCGCGGCAAACAAGGACGTGTTCCGTTAACGCCTCGGTGTAAGCAACCGGCAGTCAGGGAGAGAAAGTGGAAAGAGATCAGGCACTCAAGTTCATGCAGGACTTGTTGCGCGCCATGGTGGCCAAGAAGGCCTCGGATCTCTTCATCACGGCGGGCTTCCCGCCCGCGATCAAGGTCGACGGGCGCATCACCCCGGTCGCGAACCAGCCGCTCACGCCGCAGCACACCGCCGAGATCGCGCGCGCGATGATGAACGACAAGCAGGCGGCGGAGTTCGAGTCGACCAAGGAGTGCAACTTCGCGGTGAGCCCCGGCGGCATCGGGCGCTTTCGCGTGAGCGCGCTGATGCAGCAGGGCCGGGTCGCCATGGTCCTGCGCACCATCAACACGACGATTCCGAGATTCGAGGATCTCAACCTGCCGGCGGTGCTGAAGGACATCGTGATGATGAAGCGGGGCCTGGTCATCATGATCGGCGGCACGGGGCAGGGCAAATCGACCTCGCTCGCGGCGATGGTCGGCTATCGCAACGAGAACAGCTACGGTCACATCATCACGATCGAGGACCCGGTCGAATACGTGCACGAGCACAAGAACTGCGTCGTCACCCAGCGCGATGTGGGCGTCGACACCGACTCGTGGTTCGCCGCGCTGAAGAACGCGCTGCGTCAGGCGCCCGACGTGATCCTGATCGGCGAGATCCGCGACCGCGAGACCATGGAGCACGCGATCGAGTTCTCCGAGACCGGCCACCTGTGCATGGCGACCCTGCACGCCAACAGCTCGAACCAGGCGCTCGACCGGATCATCAATTTCTTCCCCGAGGAGCGGAAACAACAGCTCCTCATGGACCTCTCGCTCAACATCCGCGCGTTCATCTCGCAACGCCTCATTCCGCACAAGGACGGCAAGGGACGCGTGGCGGCGGTCGAGATCATGCTGAACACCCCGCTCATCTCCGATCTCATCTTCAAGGGCGAGGTCCATGAGATCAAGCAGATCATGGCGAAGTCGCGCGAGCTCGGCATGCAGACGTTCGACCAGCACCTCTTCGATCTCTACGACGGCGGCCAGATCGGCTACGAGGACGCGCTGCGCAACGCCGACTCGGTGAACGAGCTGCGGCTGATGATCAAACTGAATTCTCAAGAGGCGAAGAAGAAAGACGTCCTCGGCGGGATTTCCCACCTGAACATCGTCTGACGTCATTCCCGACCGCGCGAGCGGGGTCGGGAATCCATTTTCAAGTCTCGAGCCTCAAATGGATTCCCGCTTCCGCGGGAGTGACGTCCTCCTCGGTCCCTCACTCCCTCGCGTCCCCGCTCTCCGTCCCCTTCGGCTTGTAGTGCAGCCGCACCGTCAGCGCGGCCACGTCGATCTTGCCCAGCTTGAGCAGCCGCGCCTCGATCGCCGCGAGCGAGCGGTTGTGCAACTGCGCGAGCTCCGCCGGCGTCTTGCCCCCGTCGAAGCCGGCGGCGAGGCGCTCTTCTTCTTCGCTGCTCCAGCGCAGGAAGTTGTTGGCGGGGAGGCTGCCGCGGCGCTCGGCGGCCGCGCGCTCGCGGGGAGAGCCTTCCATCACGCGCACCGCTTCGACGAGCGCGCGTACCGTATCGGGATGCTGGTAAGGACTGTCCGCGCCGAACAGCTCGCCGGTCGCGGGATGAACGCCGTTCGCCAGGGCGTTCAGGATCTTCAATGCCTGCTCGCGTTCCATGTGCCCTCCGTCTGTCGTTTAGCGTGTCGTCGACGCTTCCTCGATGAAGCGTAGGAAACAGCAACGGAGGGATTACGTCACAGTTGACGGCGCGCGCTTAGCTCTCACGGCTGTACGCGAAGGCGCCATCCGGCGCGTTACGTGCCGGTTTTCTTCTTTCGCATGCTGCCCGCCACGAGCTTGAACTCGAACAGCCGGCATTCGAGCGCTCCGTTGTACAGCGGTGTGCGCTTCGAGGCCGCGAGCCCGATGAGCTTGGGCAGCCGCATGTCCGCGGTGAAGATGTAGGCGGTCCAGCCGGAGAATTTTTTCTTGAGCGCATCGCCGAGCTTCGGATAGAGCTCGGCGACCTTGTCCTGGTCCGACAGGCGAACGCCGTACGGCGGATTGGTCACGATGACGCCCGCCTCCGCGGGCGCCGGCATCTCGGTCACGTCCGCCTGCTTGAGCGGCACCGCGTCGCTCGCGCCGAGCGCTTCGAGATTCTCGCGCGCGACCTTGAGCGCGTCGCCGTAGCGGTCGCTGCCGTAGATGCGAAGATCGCGCGCCGGACGCGCTCGCGCGCGCGCCTCGTCGCGCATGCGCTTCCAGATTGGCGCCTCGAACATCGACAGCTTCTCGAAACCGAACTCGCGGTCGAGCCCCGGTGCGCGATCCATCGCGATCAGCGCCGCCTCGCAGAGAAACGTGCCGCTGCCGCACATCGGATCGAGCAGCGCGGTGCCCGGCTGCCATCCCGAGAGCTCGAGGATTCCCGCGGCGAGATTTTCTCGCAGCGGCGCTTCGCCCGTGGTCTTGCGATAGCCGCGCTTGAAGAGCGCTTCGCCGGACGTGTCCAGATAGACCGTGTAATCGCTCGCGGTGAGGAAGGCGTGGATGCGCGCATCCGGCGCGCGCGTGTCGACGCTCGGGCGTGCGCCGCTCTTCGCACGGAACGCGTCGCACACCGCGTCTTTTACGCGCAGCGTGACGAAGTCGAGACTCTTCACCGGCGCGCGTATGCCGGCGACGTCGACGCGTATCGTGTGATCGACGGTGAACCAGTCGTGCCACGGGAGCGCGCGCACCGCTTCGTAGATGTCTTTCTCCGAGCGATACGAGCCGTGTCCCACCTGCCACATCACGCGGCTGGCGACGCGGCTTTCGAGGTTGACGCGATAGCACAGATCGAACGGGCCTTCGAAGCGCGCGCCGCCGTCGACGCTCGCGACCTCGGCGGCGCCGAGCGCCGTCAGCTCGTCGCGAAGGACGCTTTCCAGCCCGCGCGGACATGTCACGAAAAATTGTTGCACCAACCGTTCACCCGTTCACTCATTGGAGCGGCACCGAGATCTCGTACGAGATCAGGTGCCTTCCGTTCGCCGCCTTGTCCAGCCCGGTCACGCGTGCCGCCACGCGCGCGCCGTGATCCATCTGCCGCGCCAGATCGCCGTTGTCCTTGCGCGGCACGTACCCGAGCATGCGCCCCTGCCATTCGATGCGGACTGCGTTCGCATCGTGGGGATTCGACGGCTCGCGGACCAGGGTGAGGGCGTCGCCGCGCCTGATGCGGTCCCACACCTCTTTCCCGTCGTAGTACACGAAACCGGCAAGCGGCGCATTCTGCACGACGATGCGCGCGGAAGCGCCGTCCGCGGCGCCGGGCACGGAAATAAAAGCCAAGGCCAGCGCCGCGAGCCGCGCTGTTCGCATCGGTTTCGAGACTTTTTTACCTAAAACGTGCATTTTAGGTAATCGGATCGAATTGCCATGGAAAGGGGCCGGCGTTAGCATCCGCCGGTTCGTCCGTAGTCCGCTTCACCTACCAAGGGGGTACTACCATGAGCAAGAGACTTTCTGCCCTGCTGGCGGTCGGCAGCGCCATGACCGCCCTGTTTCTGTATGCCGCGCCGGCCCAAGCCCAAGCCACGCGCACCTGGGTCTCCGGTGTAGGCGATGACGTGAACCCCTGCAGTCGGACGGCCCCGTGCAAGACGTTCGCCGGCGCGATCTCGAAGACGGCGTTGAACGGCGAGATCAACTGTCTGGACCCCGCCGGCTACGGGACCGTGACCATCACCAAGTCGATCACCATCGACTGCAAGAACACTCACGGCAGCATTCTCAATGCCAGTGTTAACGGCATCAACATTCCATTCGACAACTTCACTGCGGTCGGCGAGACACGCAAGTCGGTGCGCATCCGTGGTTTGGCGCTGAATGGAGCGGATACCGGGACCAACGGCATTCGCATCACGGGCAATAATACAGCGGGCACCGAAGTCTTCGTCGAGGACACTGTCATGGACGGAAATTTCGGAGGTACGGCGCGCGGCATTTCAGATGAGCGCAGCGGCGGAGGAAAGCTCTACGTCACAAATACCACCATCAGAAACATGGGCGGCAGGGGCATTTCGGTCTTTCCGACATTGGGAGCAGCGGCTACGGGCGTCGTCCAAGTGATCATCAGCGACTCGCGTATCCAAAGTACACTGGCGGGCGTGCTTCTGTCGTTTAAGACGAGCGCCATCGTCTCGCGCTCGGTTATTTCCGGTAACGACTTCGGCGTTTTCGTCGAAGGCGACGGTACCGCTAACAGCGGTTCGGTGAACGTTTCCGACTCGGTGATCACGCACAACGGCGTGGGTATCCAAGCTAATTCGGGCGTGGCGCGTCTTTCGAGCAGCGACATTGTCTACAATGCGACCGGCTTCTCGGGTGCTACCACATCCCACGGTAACAACAGGATTTTGGGCAACACCGCCGTGGGCACCACACCCACTATCGCGTCTCCTGCTTTGCAGTAATCGCGGGACGCCTCGTTGACTCGCGCGGCGGATCCGTCTGCCGCGCGAATCCAGCCCCCGACAACCATGCTCAGAACGGCTTTATCATGACGAGCACGACGATCGCTATCAATAATAGCACCGGCGCCTCGTTGAACCAGCGGAACCAGACGTGGCTCCGGAGATTCCGGTCCTCCCGAAAGTCTTTCAGCAGCTTTCCGCACCACAGGTGATACGCGATCAGCAGCGCGACCAGCGCGAGCTTCGCGTGCAGCCATCCGCCGCTGATCCCGTAGTACAGCCATAGCGTCAGCCCGCTCGCGATCGTCAGTGCCGCTCCGGGCGTCATGATGCCGTAGTAGAGCTTGCGCTCCATCACTTTGAAGCGCTCGCTGCCGGTCGTGTCGGTCGTCATCGCGTGATAGACGAATAGCCGCGGGAGGTAGAAGAGCCCCGCGAACCACGTGACCATGAACACGACGTGAAACGCTTTCACCCAGAGCACACGTATTCCTCTCTATTTGAGCAGCCGGCGCCGCGCGAGCACGAGCGCGGCGTAGCAGGCGGCCAGCGCATACGCGAGCAGCACGCCGACGTGAAGAACAGCCGACGCGGGCGCCTCCGCGTTCATGAGCGGCCGCACCAGCGCGACCGCGTGGGTGAGCGGGAGCACCTGCGCCACGGTCTGCAGCCACGCCGGGAGCTGCTGCAGCGGAAAGAATACGCCCGAAGCGAGCATCATCGGCGTCACTGCGAGCGTGAAGTAGTACATGAAGAAATCGTAGCTCGGCGAGAGCGAGGTCATGATGAGGCCGAGCCCCGCGAAAGCGAGCCCCGTCAGAAACACCACCGGCAGGACCCACAGCGCGAGGGGCGAGGCGACGAGCCCGAGCACCGAAGCGACGAGCAGGACCGCGGCGCCGGAGAGGAACGCCTTGCTCGCCGACCACACCGCTTCGCCGAGCACCACGTCGTCGAGCTGCACCGGCGCGTTCATGATCGCGTCCCAGGTGCGCTGCACGTGCATCCGCGAGAAGCTCGAGTACATCGATTCGAACGACGCGCTCATCATCGTGCTCGAGCACACCGTGCCGGCCGCCAGGAACGCGATATACGGCATGCCGATCACGTCCGGCATCATCGCGCCGAGGCCGTAACCCAGCCCCAGCATGTACAGCATGGGATCGGCAAGGTTGCCGAGCATCGACGGAATCGCGAGCTTGGTCCAGACGAGCCGGTTGCGGCGCCAGATGTGGACGAAGCGCCAGCTCACGCGCGGGCGGAGTGCGGCCGCGAGCTTCAATCGCGCAGCTCGCGGCCGGTCAGTTTGAGGAACACGTCCTCGAGATTGGCGGGGCGGTGCAGGTAACGCAAGCCCTGCTCGCGCTCGAGCGAGTGCGTAAGCTCGTCAGCGTTCTGCGTGTAGCAGAACACCGTCTCGCCGGTGCGCTCGCACCGTTGCGCAGCATGGCGCCCGCAGCGCTCGGCCCAGCTTTCGGCGCCGTCGCCGTACACCTCGACCACCTGAGGCTCGATGTGACGTGCGATGAGCTCGCGCGGCGCGCCTTCGGCGATCTTGCGCCCGCGGTCGAGGATCGCGACGCGGTCGCACAGCCGCTCCGCCTCGTCCATGAAGTGTGTCGTGAGCAGGATCGTGCGGCCTTCGTTCGTCAGCTTGCGCAGCCGCTCCCAGATGAGATGCCGCGCCTGCGGATCCAGCCCGGTCGTCGGCTCGTCGAGGAAGATGAGCCGAGGATCGTTGACGAGCGCCCGCGCGAGCGTCAGCCTGCGCTTCATGCCTCCGGAGAGCGCCTGTATGCGCGAGCCCTCACGTCCGGTGAGCCCCGCGAACTCGAGCAGCGACGGGATGCGCGCTTCGAGGTCGGCGCGCGCGATGCCGAAGTAGCGGCCGAAAACCACGAGGTTCTCGCGCACGGTGAAATCGGGATCCAGGTTGTCGAGCTGCGGCACCACGCCGATGCGGGCCCGCGCTTCGCGCGCGTGCGCAGGCACGTCGTGACCGAGCATCGCGATTTCGCCCGAATCGGGCTCGGTGAGCCCGAGACAAAGCCGCAGCGTCGTCGTCTTTCCCGCGCCGTTGGGCCCGAGGAGGCCGAAGCATTCGCCGGCTTCTATCGTGAGGTCGAGCCCGTCGACGACGTTGGTGCCGTCGTACGATTTGACGAGCTTCGCGACGTGCAGGTGAGCGGTCACCTGCAATGATGGACGACGATCTGCGCGAGCTGGTTCAGGCGGCCGTGGAAGAAATGTTCGCCGCCGGGGATGACGACGATCGGCAGTTGCTGCGGACGCGCCCAGTCGAGGACGTTCTGCAAAGGCACGACTTCGTCGTGCTCGCCATGGATGACGAGGGTGTTCGCGGGGACCGTCTCCGCCGGAAAGCGTATGACCGCCGGCCCGACGAGCACCATGCGCTCGCACTCGATGCGCTTCGCGACTCGTGTCTGCACGAAGCTGCCGAAGGAGAAGCCGGCCAGCAGCAGCGGGATGTCCCCGTAACGCTCTTTCGCGTAGGCCGCGACGCGCAGCAGGTCTTCGGTCTCGCCGATGCCTTTGTCGTGCGCCCCTTCGCTCTTGCCCACGCCGCGGAAGTTGGGGCGTAACGCGACATAGCCCAGGTTGTAGAACGCCTTGGCGAGCGTGGTGACGACCTTGTTGTCCTTGGTCCCGCCCTGCACCGGATTGGGATGGGCGATGAGCGCGATGCCGCGGCGGCGATCGCCGGGATCGTTGATATCGGTCTCGATGGCGCCCGCGGCGCCGTCGATGCTGACGCGCTGCAGGCTCGAAGGCGGCATCGGCCGGATTTCGACTTCTGACATGATGGCGTGACGCGGGAAGGCCGCAGCGCGGCCGACGCTCGGGATCGTTCTAGATGCGCAGGCGCTCGACGATGCGCCCGTGCTCGATGTGCTCGCTGATGATCTCGTCGATGTCTTCCTTGTCGACGTAGGTGTACCAGACGGCTTCGGGATAGATGACGATGACCGGACCTTCGTCGCAGCGGTCGAGGCAGCCCGCGTTGTTGATGCGGACCTTGCCGGCGCCGGAGAGCTTCAGATCCTTCACCCGCTTCTTCGCGTAGTCGCGCATGTCCTGCGCGCCGCCGCACGCGCAGCATCGAGCGGGATCCTCGCGCCGGTTGCAGCAGAAGAAGACGTGCCGCTGGTAATAGCTCATGCCTCGATTATAGACGAGGCAGGAGCGGGCCGGCCCCGGCTCAGGCCGCCGGCAGCTCGCGCGCGACGGTCGCGGTATAGATGATGGCGAGGAACGGCCAGAGCTCCGACAGCGCGCGCACGATCGCGGAAAAGCTCAGCATGTGGGTCGGACCGGTGAGAAGCTGGGGCGGCACGGTCTGGTAGGGGTTCTCCGGGGCGATGTTGATCACCGCCACCGCTGCAGCGAAGGCGAAGCCCGCGACGATCCACTGGGTGCGCCGGCGCACGCGCGTGAGACCGTACAGCACGACCGCGCTGACGAGCACCCCGATCAGCACGCCCGGCGTCATCCACGCGAACGGGGCGGCGCCCTTGGCGAAGGCGAACGCGGAGAGCGTCTTGCCCGCGAGGCCCGTCGCCAGCACCGCGGTGACCGCGAAGCCGCGGGGCACGCTCCGGCGGCCGAGGGCGTACAAGACGAGCCCGACGCCGATCAGGTTGAGGCCCGCGACCGCGGCTTCGGTCGCGACGAGGAGCTGCGGCGTGTGGATGCCCCACGCCGGCAGGTCGAAGGTATCGCGCAGGTTGCCCGTGCCGAAGAGCTGGGCGTTGGGATGGAGCTGCGTGACGAGCCAGATGCTGACCAGCACGATGCCGACGTCCGCCGAGAGGCCGTACGCGAACCACTGGTCGCGCAATCGCCCCAGCCGGATGCCCAGGCCGCGCGTGGGCGCGAAGAACGGCGAAGCCAGCGCGCCGATCAGCCCTCCCAGGCCGTTCGTGAGCACGTCGACGTTGGAGGCGATGCGCGACGGCATGAACATCTGCACGCACTCCATCGCGACGCTCGTCGCGACCGCGGCGCCTGCCGCGGCGAACACCGCGCGGCGTATGCCGAGCCTCGCCATGAGCGCGCGGGCGAGCAGAAAGCCGAGCGGCACGTACGCCGCGATATTGACGACGACGTCTTCGACGGTGATGTAGCGCGGCCACGGCGCCCACAGGAATCCGCGGATCTCCTCGGGCGGTATCCACCAGCCGCCGAAGGGCTGCAGGCTGGTGTACGCGATGACCACCAAGTAAGCTACCGCCAGTATTCGCGCAAGCAGCCCTCGCGGAGCGCGCGGGTTGGTGCGCGCATTCGACTCAGACATGCCCAAATCCTACGATATTTTCAACGGTGACGCGGACGGCCTCTGCGCGCTGCACCAGCTGCGGCTCAATGAGCCGCGCGACGCCGAGCTCGTCACCGGCGTGAAGCGCGACATCCGGCTCCTCGATCGCATACGCGCCGAACCCGGCGATGTGCTCACCGTGCTGGACGTTTCGATGAAGTCGAATGCGTCGGCGCTCTCTCGAGTGCTCGATGCGGGGGCGCGCGTCACCTGGTTCGACCATCACGCGACCGGAGAGATTCCGCGGCACGACGCGCTCACGGCGCACATCGATACCGCGCCGGACGTGTGCACCAGCCTCATCGTCGATCGCGAGCTCGAGGGCGCGCATCGCCTGTGGGCCGTCGTCGCGGCCTTCGGAGACAATCTCGTGAACGCCGCGGTCGGCGCCGCCCAGCCGCTCGCGCTCGATCACACCGAGCTCGCGCGGCTGCACGAGCTCGGCGACTGTCTCAATTACAACGCGTATGGCGAGACGGTCGACGACCTGCACTATCACCCCGCCGATCTCTACGAGACCGTGAAGCCGTACAAAGACCCGCGCCACTTCATCTTCGACGAGCCGGTGTTCAACGTGCTGCGCAGTGCGCTCGCGGAAGACTATTACCGCGCCGGGGAGATCGAGGCCGAGCGCGCCACCGAGGCGGCGGCGGTGTACGTGCTGCCGAACGCTTCATGGAGCCGCCGTATCAACGGTCTCTATGGCAACCGCCTCGCGCAGCAGCACCCGAAGCGCGCCCACGCGGTGCTCGTCGCTCGCGAAGGCGGTTACGTGGTGAGCGTGCGCGCGCCGGTGGAAAACCCGCACGGGGCGGCCGCGGTGTGCGAGCAGTTCGAGACCGGCGGCGGCCGCGAAGGCGCGGCCGGCATCAACCTTCTGCCGCCGAGCGAGCTGCCGCGATTCGTCGACGTTTTCGAAAAGGCCTACGCGCCGTAGCTCAGGCTTTCACGGCGTCCATCTCGATCGTCGCGAACGCGATCAGCCACAGCGCCGCGTCGTACGCGTCGAACCACTCGCCGCGCCACGCCCAGATCGCCACCAGAGCGGCGAGCCCGCCGTACAGCGCGACGGCGACGCTGCCGAAAGCGACGCGCGCCCGCGCAACCAGCGAGGGATAGCGGAACTCGACTTCGAGCAGGATCACCACCGCGATCCACACCCCGCTGTTCACCGTGTCGAGCACGTTGTCCTCGAAGAGATAGCCCGCGGTCGCCGCGACCACCCCCGCGGCGGCGATCAAGCGCGCGAAGCGCAAAGCCGAGCGATAGCCCTCTGGCGTGTCGGCACGAACGCAGCGGGCTTCGATCTCGAAGAGCACGAGCAGGACGAGCCACGCGGCGGCGTCGACCGCCTTGCTCGGCGTGCCGGCGAGCGCGTAGTACACGGCGTCGGCCGCGAGCAGCGCGACGAGCAGCGCCTTCCAGGCGTGACGTTTCAAGCCGCGCGCGAAGCGGCGTGGACGTGACCGCGCCGCCGGGCGTGTCCGTACCACTGGGGCAGGAGCGATCCGGCGACCATGCCGCAGATGCTTGCGAGGAGCCCCGCGAACTGCGGCGGCAGCAGGGCGTCGGGATTCATGAACTCGAGCGTGAGCCACGTGCCCAGCCCGGCGATCATCGCCGCGGCCGCGCCCTGCGTCGTGGCGCGCCTCCAGTACAGGCCGAAAGCGAGCGGCGTGAACGCCGCGGCGAGCGTGATCTTGTAGGCGTTCTCGACCATGCCGTAGATCGATGCATTCGAGACGAGCGCGAAGGTCAGCACCGCGCACGCGAACAGGAAGACCACGACGCGCAGCATGCGCAGGAACTGGCTGTCCGTGAGGTTGGGGATCAGCGGCCGCAGGATGTTCTCGGCGACGGTCACCGAAGGCGCGAGCAGCGTCGCGGCCGAGCACGAGAGGATCGCCGAGATCAGCGCGCCGAAGAAGAACACCTGCGCGACGAACGGCGCGTGCGCGAGGATGAGCCGCGGCAGGATCTGCTGCGAATCGCTGGCGAGATAGCGCTCGACCAGCGTCGGGTCGAGCAGCGTCGCCGAGTACGCGAGGAACATCGGGACGAACGCGAAGCAGAAATACAGGCAGCCGCCGATCACCGAGCCGCTGCCGGCGATCGTTTCGGTCTTGGCCGACGCTACGCGCTGGAAGACGTCCTGCTGCGGGATCGAGCCGAGCGCCATCGTCGCCCACGCCGCGACGAATGCGATCGTGTCGCGAGGCTCGAGCTTGGGCCAGAACTCGAACTTGCCCGCGGCCTGGGCGTGATCGAGCACCGCCCCGGCGCCGCCGACCATGCCCGAGATGACGAACGCGATGTAGATCATGCCGCCCATGATCACCGTCATCTGGAAGAGGTCGGTGAACGCGACCGACAGCATGCCGCCCGACAGCGTCCACACCAGCACGATCGCGACGCCGAGCACCATGCCCTGCCACGGCTGGATCGCGCCGTTGGTGAGCACCGAGAACACGAGACCGAGCGCGGTGATCTGCGCCGACACCCAGCCCAGGTAGGAGATGACGATGCAGATCGACGCCGTCACTTCGACGTGGCGGTTGTAGCGGCCCCGATAGTAGTCGCCGATCGTCAGCAGCCCGAGCCGGTACAGCGGCCGCGCGAAAAACAGACCCACGAGGATGAGGCACATGCTCGATCCGAACGGATCGGCGACCACGCCCTTCAGGCCTTCGTTCAGGAATTTCGCGGGGATGCCGAGCACCGTCTCCGAGCCGAACCACGTCGCGAACACCGTGGCGATGATGAAAGGCAGCGGCAGGTGGCGGCCGGCGACGACGAAGTCGGTGGAGCTCTTGACCTTGGTCGCGGCGTAGAGCCCGATACAGATCGAGACGATCAGGTAGAGCGTGACGAACCAGATGAGATCGGAAGCCATCGGGGCGTGAGTGTCCGTCAATCAGGTCACGTTGTACAGCAACAGCGCGACGAGGGTGCCGAGCATGGCGGCGAGCAGCACGGCGATGATCGCCAGCAGGCGGTTGGCCTGCCTGCGCTCGGCGAGCTCGAGCAGCGGCGTGATATCGGGCTCGCGGGCCGACTGTTGCTTCAGAGCCTGGTGCATGAGGCGCGGGAGCTGCGGCAGCGCCACCGCCCATGTCGGTGCTTCTTCCTTGAGGCGCCGGAGCAGGCCGCGCCAGCCGATCTGCTCCGACATCCAGCGCTCGAGGAAAGGCTTCGCCGTGGTCCAGAGATCGAGATCGGGATCGAGCTGCCGGCCCAGACCCTCGACGTTGAGCAGGGTCTTCTGGAGCAGGACGAGCTGAGGCTGGACTTCGACGTTGAAGCGGCGCGAAGTCTGGAAGAGCCGGAGCAACACGCGCCCGAACGAGATGTCCTTGAGCGGCCGGTCGAACACCGGTTCGCACACCGCGCGGATCGCCGCTTCGAACTCGTCCACGCGCGTATCCGACGGCGCCCACCCCGATTCGATGTGCGCGACGGCCACGCGGTGATAGTCGCGGCGGAAGAAGCCGAGGAAGTTCTGCGCGAGGTAATGCTTGTCGAGCTCGGTCAGCGTGCCCATGATGCCGAAGTCGAGCGCGATGTAGCGGCCTTGCGGCGACACCAGGATGTTGCCGGGGTGCATGTCGGCGTGGAAGAAGCCGTCGCGGAAAACCTGCGTGAAGAAGATCTCGACGCCCGCGCGCGCGAGCCGCGAGATGTCGACGCCCTGCTCGCGCAGCGTCGCGATCTGGTTGACCGGCGTGCCGTGCATGCGCTGCATCACCATCACTTCTTCGGCGCAGTAATCCCAGTGCACCTCGGGCACCATCAGCAGCGGCGAGCCTTCGAAGTTGCGCCGTAGCTGGCTCGCGTTCGCCGCTTCGCGGATGAGGTCGAGCTCGTTCTCGAGGTGCTTGGCGAACTCGGCGACGACCGCCTGGGGCTTGAGACGCCGTCCTTCCTTCCATTGCCGTTCGACGAAAGCCGCGGCGGCGCCGAGCAGCCCGAGGTCGTTCGCGATGACGGTCGCGATGCCGGGCCTCAACACTTTGACCGCGACCTCGGTGCCGTCAGGCAGCTCGGCGAGATGGACCTGCGCGACCGAGGCGCTGGCGATCGGCACGCGATCGAAGCGCCGAAAGACTTCGTCGACCGGCCTGCCGTACACGCGCCGCAGCGTCGCGAGCACGGCCTCGACCGGGAAAGGCGGCACCTGGTCCTGCAGCATCGCCAGCTCGTCCGCGATGTCGGTCGGCAGCAGGTCGCGGCGTGTGGAAAGCACCTGCCCGAACTTGACGAAGATCGGTCCCAGCGCTTCGAGCGCCTGGCGCAGGCGCACCGCACGCGGCGTCTTGTAGCGGCGGCGTAGCGACAGCGCGTCGAGCATCGAGCGCAGCGGGCGCGCGCGGTCGTGCTCGAGCGCGAACTCGTAGAGGCCGAAGCGCACGCCGACCGAAAAGATCTTGAGAAGACGGAACAGCCGCATTCAGGCCAAGGTGCGCGAGAGGCGCTGGATACGCTTTTCGAGCCGCGCGACGTCGTCGCGGATCGCGTCGACCTCGCGGCTGAAGCGCTGGAGCTCGTTCGTGCTGGCGAGCACCGGATTCTCGTACGTGGCGTACTCGGCGGCGGCGTGCGCCAGGTTGAGCAGGGTGCCGCGGGCGAAGGCGTCCAGCCCGCGCGCGGCCGACGCCATGCGGTGGGCGGCGACGTCGCCGAAGACGCGCGACAGCGCTTCTTCGTAATCCCAGGTGAGGTTGCGCCTCACGTAGTCGACCGCGGCGGCGAGCTCGACGTCGCCGGTCACTCGAGCTTCCCGCCACGCCGTCTCGTCGCGCGCCGCGAAGCGCATGAGAACGCCGGGCGTGAGCGCGATCGTGACGTCGGCGACCGCTTCGGGGATCGCCGGCGCGAGATCGCCCTCGAGGGTGATCGTCGCCGCGACGCGCGCCGGCGGGCAGGTCATGAGCACCGTCTTGCCGGCATGCGGCCTGAGCTTCTCCAGCGCCCAGGCGTTAGCCCTGAGCAGCCGGTTGATCGCGGGAAAGGTGAGCGTCTCGAACATAAAAAAACCCGGGCGCAAGGCCCGGGCCTGGAAGTGTACTGCGCCTGGCGGTCTTACGCCTGCTGGATGCCTGCGACGACCCAGCCGGAGCGGCCGCTGAGCGGTTTCTGCAGGTGCCAGACCTCGCTGAACGGCTGCGGCTCGGTGCCGGGCGTCTCGCGGATCAGGCCCGAGAAGCGCACGCTGACGATGTACGCGCCGTTCTCGGTCGCGACGTCGAGGACCTGCGCGTCGAGCGTGATCACCTCGGTCTTCTGCGGGTCGTTGCCGCTCGCGCGGATGTCGGCTTCGATCTCGCGCGCCATCTCGGGCGTCAGGAATTCGCGCAGCGCAGCGACGTCTTTGCGATCGTTGGCTTCCTGCAGCTTGAGGAAGTTCGCCTTGGCGTTGGCCGCGAACCCTTCCGCGTCGAAATCCGCGGGCCAGCGGTTCGGCGCCGCGGCGGGCGCCGCACCGGACATCGTCGCCGCCACCGAGTGCGGCGCGGCGCCACCGCCGTAGGAGGGCGCGGGAGCGGCAGCCGGCTGCGGGGCGGGCGCGGCCACCGGCTCGGAGCGGCCGTACGGGTCGGCGCCGGCGTAGCGCAGCGGCGCGTTCTGCGCGGGACGGGCGCCGCGGAACAGCCGGAACAGCATCACGATGCCGAAGACGATGGCTGCGAGCAGGAGGATGCCCATGAGGGCGCCGCCGAGACCGTTGTTGAAGAACAGCGCCGCAAGGCCGGCGCCGATGGCGAGGCCGGCCAGGGGTCCCAGCCAGCGGCTCATGCCGGACGGCTGCTGCGCCGGCGGCGCGGTCGGCTGAGTCTGCTGGGGCTGGGTCGCCTGCTGCTGGGCCGGCGCCTTGGCCGGCGGCTGCTGCGGCGTGGCCTGGCGCTGCATGCCGCTGCTGCGGCCGCCGCCGACGCGCTTGGCTTCGACATCGACCGCGACCATCGAAAATCCGATCAACGTCATCAAAACGGCGAACAATTTACGCATGTCCGGTCTCCTTCCTTGGAGGGCCTCGATTATAACGGCTGGGCTCGACGAGCCTTGCCGACGCGGAGTGCAGCTTACGCGCCCGCGGCCGGGAACGCCATTACGGTTCGTGAAGTCCGCCGCTCACTTCGAATAGCCGACGAGCTCGGCGATGAGGTAGTCGCCGCGGATGCGCAGCGGATACTCGCCGCCGCCGTCGCCACCTCCCTGTGACGTGTCGAAATGCTGCGAGTTCGCGCTGGTCCGCACCGCGCGGCGCACGCTCGGCACGTACCAGTCGATCTCGGCGATCTCTTCCTGGGTGCGGTAGCCCTCCATGTTGCCGGCGAACACCGAGCGCTCGATCTTCAGCGCGTCGAACTCGCCGGCCGGGACGCGCACGCGCTCCCAGCCGATGACGCGGCCGCTGACATGCGTGTTGAAGGTGCGGCCCGTCACCACGTCGGTCGAGCGCAGCACGCTGTGCCAGCGCTTGCCGGGCTCGAGCGGATAGTCGTATGCGGTGTAGGTCGGGTCGTAGCGGAAGCGCTGGGTGTTGGTGAGCGGCAGCTCGCGGCCGTTCCAGCCCGGCGCGTAGACGAGGGTATCGAGCAGCTTGCCGTCGTTCGAGAGCTGAACGACGACGCCCGCGGGATCGACGCGTACGACCTGGTAGCGGTAGATGCCGCGGGGCAGCTTCGTCCAGCCGTCATGGACGGCGTAATCCCAGTAGTCGCCGACCTTCACCTGTGGCGAGACAGCCGCGGGCGCCGAGGCGGCGGTGCCGGGTGGGGAGGCGATCGGGGCGGCGCACGCTGCGAGCGCCGCGACCACGAACACGAGGGCGAAGCGAGTTTTCATGACGGTCTCCCGCAAGAAAACGGTTGAGTTGCTCAGTGCCCGCCGTGCTGCACGAGCTCCGCGATCAGCCAGTCGCCGTAGACGCGCAGCGGCCGAAACCGGCCGCCGCTGCGCGAAGTGTCGAGATGGCTCGAGCGTCCTTCCTTCACCACGACGTAACCCAACTGCGGCACGTACCAGTCGACTTCGACGATCTCTTCCTGCAGCTTGAACGATTCCATGTTGCCGGCGTACACCGTGCGTACGACCTGCAGCGCATCGAAGTCGCCCGCAGGCACCCGTATCCGGTGCCATCCGCCGACGTTGACGTGCACGTGCGTGTGGTAGGTCTGACCCGTCTCGGGATCGGTCGATCTCACGATACGCTTCCACGCCTTGCCCGGATACAGCGGAAAATCGAACGCGGGAAACGGCGGCTCGTAGCGGAACCGCTGGAGGTTGGTCAGCGGCGCCTGGAGCGCGTTCCATCCGGGCGCGTAAACACGTGTGTCGAGAAGCTGGCCGTCCTGCGTGAGATCGACGATGAACGACGCCGGATCGACCCGCGACACGGTGTAGCGCACGAGCGCACGCGGCAGTCCGGTGTACGCGTCGCGCACCGCGTATTCCCAGAACTCGCCGACCTTGGGCGTCGGCGCCGGCACCGTGGCGACGCCGGGCGGCGGCGCGACCTCAGGCGGGGTGGTCATCGCGCAGCCCGCGAGCAAGCCGCAGGCGAGGGCGCCTGCGGTGAGCCAGCCGCGGAACTTCGTCACCGCTCTACCCGTCACCGCTTGATCCGTCACCGTATCACCCGTCACGCTTTATCCGTCACGGGTCGCCCGTCACGAACTCAGTACTTAACACCCCGGTGCAGCGCCACTATTCCCGCCGCGAGGTTGTGGAAATCGACTTTGTCGAAACCGGCGTCGTACATCATGGCTTTCAGGGTTTCCTGGTCCGGGTGCACGCGGATCGATTCGGCGAGATAGCGGTAGCTGTCGGCGTCTCCCGCCACCGCCTTGCCGAGCCGCGGCAGCACCTGGAAGGAGTACGTGTCGTAGAGCGGCGCCAGCGGTTTCCACACGCGCGAGAACTCGAGCACGAGAAGCCGCCCGCCGGGCCGGAGCACGCGGCGCATCTCCGCGAGCGCCAGGTCCTTGTGCGTCATGTTGCGCAGCCCGAAAGCGACCGTGACGCAGTCGAACGTGTCCGGGCGAAACGGCAGCCGCTCGGCGTCGCACTGCGCGGCCGGTACGACGGCGCCGGCGTCGAGCAGGCGATCGCGTCCTATCCCGAGCATCGCGCCGTTGATGTCGGTGAACACGACGGTGCCTTCGTCGCCGACGCGCTTCGCGAACTCGCGCGACAGATCGCCGGTGCCGCCCGCGACGTCGAGCACGCGGTCGCCCGGGCGCACGCCGCTCTTCTCGATGGTGAAGCGCTTCCACAGCCGATGCAGGCCGAGCGACATGAGGTCGTTCATCACGTCGTAGCTCTTCGCGACTGAGGTGAAGACGCCGCCGACGCGTTTCGCCTTCTCGTCTTCCGGCACTTCCTGGAAGCCGAAATGGGTGGTGTTCGGCTCCTTCATGCCGCGTCCCTGCTCGCGCCGGCTTCAGCCAGTCGCGCGAGATACTGCGCCCACATCGCGTCCTGGCGCTCGCCGTAGGCATACAGCAGGTCCCACGAATAGATGCCGGTATCGTGACCGTCGGAAAACCTGAGCTGGATCGCGTAGTGGCCGACCGGGTCGATGGCGACGATCTTCACGTCCTTCTTGCCGGCCTGAAGCACTTCCTGTCCCGGCCCATGGCCGCGCACTTCGGCCGACGGCGAGTGCACGCGCAGGAATTCGGACGGCAGGCGGAAGCGCTTGCCGTCGGCGTAAGCGATCTCGAGGACCTGCGACTTGTCGTGCAGGATGATTTCGGTGGGTGTGGGAGTCGACATCGGAAAGCGGGGAGAAGGGTTCTCGTCACGGTCATCCGTCACGGCTCACCCGTCACGCTGCATCCGTCACGCGGCAAATGATATCAGTCCAGCGCCGCCGCCAGCGCCCCCGCGAGCGCGGCGGTATTGACCTCGCGCTGCACCGCGAGCGGCGAGCGCTGCGCGCTCGACCAGATCGGCTGCGGAAAATGCGGATCGTCCGCGAAGCGCGGCACGACGTGCCAGTGGATGTGCGGCACCAGGTTGCCGAGGCTCGCGAGGTTGATCTTGTCCGGCTGGAGAAGCTCGCGCAGCACCGATTCGACCGCGAACACGACTTCCATGAGATGGATGCAGTCGGCGTCGGAGAGATCGGTCATCTCTTTCACGTGCGCTTCCCAGATCACGCGGCAAAAGCCCGGGTAGCCCGGCTCGGCGACGTGCACGACCCGGCAGCGCTCATCGCGCCAGAGCAGCTCGCCGCCGGTGCGGCTGCAAAGCTCACATTCCATGCCCTCTCCCGAAGCTTGCGGGAGCTTATCGCGCCCGGCGGCTACGGCAAAGCACACAAGAGCAAAAAGGCCCGCCGAAGCGGGCCAAGGAGATTGTCGCAGGACGCGACGTCAGAAAGTGTGGCGAACCGCGAACGCGACAGCGTCTTCGTCCTGGCCGCCCGCGATCGCAGCGCCGAGGCCACCGAGGCGATAGGCGGCGCCCGAGTCGTTGTTCAGGCGAACGTAACCGACGGTGAACTCGGTCCGTTTGCTGAACGTGTACACGTAGCGGACCTGCCACAGGGTCGCGCCGGTGTCGAGGATTGCCGACGGAGCCGGACGGTAGCCTGCGCCGGTCGCGGTCCCGACCACGACGCCGGCCGCCCCGCGCATGTCACGCGCCTGGGTGAACGCGGCGCGCAGGCCGTGGGGTCCGACGATTTTCCAGTCCACGCCGACGTGCCAGGCGCGCGCTTTCACGTCTCCGCCCGCAACACCGACCGGAACGTCGAAGCGCTGCTCGGTGTACTGACCGCCGAAGCGCACCGGACCCCACGTGTAGGCCGCACCGATTTGCCAGCCGTTGTCCTTGCTGCTGTCCGGGCCGCCCGCGCCCGCGTAGTCGCGATGCTGCTCGAAACCGGCCGAGACGTACAGCGGGCCGGCCGAATACTGGGCGCCGATCGAGAGGATACGCGGCTTGTTGTTGGTCGCCGCTTCGAGCGTGCCGGTCGAGGGCTGCGACGTCGTGAAGCCCGCCATCACCTGGAAGCCGGCGAACGTCGGGCTGTCGTAGGTGATCAGGTTCTGCTGGCGTTTCTTGAAGTTTGCGCGATTCGCACCGACGGCGTCGGTCGTCGAATCCGCGGTCAGCAGGAACGCGGTACCGAAGATGCCCGTGTCGTTGCCGCCGACGACCGTCGGGCTGATGCTGCGCTTGAACGGCGTGTCCCAGTTGCCGACGAACACGTTACCGAAGCCGCCCTTGAAGCCGAGCGCGCTGTTACGGCCGCACCAGCCGTTCTGGCTCTGGCCGCGGGGATCGGCGGTGCTCGCGCACTGGAACCACACCGACAGACCGCCGCCGAGCTTCTCTTCGCCTTTGAAGCCGATTTCGCTGCCGGGGGTCTGGATGAAGTCCGCGTTCGAGCGCGAGGGGTTACCCGCAGCGCTCGAGTTGCCCTGATCGGCGCGCACGGTGTATTCGACGTACATGGTGCCGAACACCTGAACCGTGCTCGACTGGGCCAGGGCGACCGTGGATGTCCCGAAGGCACCGGCCAGCGCAACAGCCAGCATTGTCTTTTTCAACTGGTTTTCCTCCCTTGATCGGTGTGCATTGCTCTGTGAACAGGCGCAAAGGCCGAGGGCGATTGTGTCGTCGGGAGGCGGCGCACCACCATGGGAATCTTGTCCCGTGCGGCATGGAGCGGATGACTCGACCGCCGCGCGGGCGGTCGTGGTATCTATGTACCGTGAGCAATGCGCGCGGGGGCGCGCCTCCGGGAAAGACGCGATGTCCGACACCACTGCAGTGAAGCAGACGTCGTTGCGCGGTTCGGCGAGCGATCGCCCAGCCTCTCAGTCGCAGTCCGCGCGCCTGCGCAGCGATACCGGCGATGCGAAGCTCTTCGCGGCGATGCGCCTCATACTCGCGATCACCGGCCTCGCGATCATCTACGTCGATCCGATGGAGCCCAAGGCGCGAGAGGCCGTGACCTATGGCGTGCTCGTCACGTACTGTCTCTATGCGGCGGGCGTGATCGCCTACGGCCTGCGGGGCGGGTGGCATACCGACCAGCGCCTGCTGTGCGCTCTGGACGTGGCGTTCGCGTTCGTCCTCATCCTCTGGACCAAGGGCACCCACAGCATCTTCTTTTATGTCCTGTTGTTTCCGATCCTGGTGGTGTCGTTCTCCCATGGATACAGGGACGGTCTGCTCTTCACGGCGGCGAGCCTGGCGGCGTTCGTCGCAGCCGGCGTCCTCGTCGATGCAGGCCAGTACGAGCTCACGGGCCTGCAGATACGGCGCCCGGTCTACATGCTCGCGTTCGGCTATATGGTGGCGCGCTGGGGCGGACGGCAAATTCTCTTCGCACGGCGTCTCATGCTGCTGCGCGACGTGAACGCTTCGAGCGGACGGACGTCCGCGCGCGACCTGATCGAGCTCAACGTGCGGCGCATCCGCGAATTCCACGCGGCGCAGCGCTGCGTGCTCGTCCTGCGCAACGACGCGCAGCAGTCCTACGTCATCTACGCGTCGCTGAAGGATGCACAGCACGCGAGCGCGGCGCGCGAGATGAGCCGCGAGAGCGGGGAGAGGCTCCTGTGCTTCGGCGAGAACGCGAGCGTGCTCTATCGACAACAGCGCTTTCCGGCCTCCGGCCCGCGCTGCGTGTGCATCACGCCCGATGGGAAAGGCGAACGGATTTCGCCGTGTCCGCCTGCCGCGTGCGAGTTCGTCGCCGAGCTGCTGGAGGCGCGCTACTTCGCGGCCGTGCCCTACAGTCAGAGCGACGGGACCACCGGCCGACTTGTCCTGACGTCGCGGCACCGCCGCTATACCCCGGACGACGTCGGATTCCTGCGGCAGTTCAGCACTGCGGTCGCGAAGGTGGTCGAAAACCTGCAACTGGTGGACGAGCTCGTCTCGAGCGCTGCGGAGCACGAGCGCGTGCTGATTTCGCGTGACATTCACGACGCGGCCGTGCAGCCCTACATCGGTCTGCGCCTTGCGCTCGAAGCGCTGCAGCGCGAGCCCGACACCGGTGTGCGCGAGCGCAGGATTCAGGACCTCGTCGACATGGCGAATGCGACAGTCCGGGACCTGCGCGGGTATACGCGCGGTCTGCTGGCCGGAGAGATCCCGGGCGGCTCGTTGCGCGAGGGCATCCTCATGCAGGCCGACCGTCACCGCCGCTTCTACGGCCTCGAAATCTCTACCGACGTCGACGCACGAGCGGGCGATTTGAGCGGCCGTTTCGCGTCGCACGTGTTCTATATCGTCGTCGAAGCGCTCGCGAACGTCGTGAAGCACACGGCGTCGCGTCGCGCGTTCATCGAAGTGTGGTCCGCGGAAGGCGGGCTGAACGTGCGGGTCGGCAACGAGCGCGCGCCCGGGGACGAGGCGCCCACCTCGTTCGTGCCGAAGTCCATCAAATCGCGCGTGGAGGCGCTCGGCGGATCGCTGGAGCTCCAGCACACCGAATACCATACGGTCGTACATGCGACGGTGCCCGCACAATGATTCGATCGCCTGAAACGCCGGACGCGGTACGGCCGATCCGCATCTTCATCATCGACGATCATCCGACCGTCGCGTGGGGCATCGAGCGGCTCATCGAAAGCGAGGCGCCCCGCATGCTCGTTGTCGGCAAGGCGAGCCGCTGCGCCGAGGCGCTGACTCCGATCGTGGAAGCCCGGCCGGACGTCGTGCTGCTCGATCTCGATCTCGGCGACGAAAGCGGCCTCGACGTCATACCGGCGGTGCTTGCCGTGTCGTCCGCGCGCATACTCGTACTGACCGGCGTCAGGGATCCCGAGGCGCACGAAGCCGCGATACGCGCCGGCGCGCTCGGCGTCGTCGGCAAGGACATACCGACGCCGCAGCTGCTCGACGCCATCTGCAAAGTACACCGCGGGGAGCTCACGGTGGACCGGCGGGTGACCGAACGCCTGCTCGCGGCCATCGCGCCGGCGAGGCAACGCTGCGCCGAAGACGAAAAGTTCGCGAGCCTCACGGGCCGCGAGCGCGACATCGTGCGGGCGCTGGGCGCCCAGCCCGAGCTCGGGCTCAAGGCGCTTGCGGCACGCCTCGGAATCTCGGAGCGCACGCTGCGCAACCACCTGAGCTCGATATACGAAAAGCTCGACGTGTCCGGCCGACTGGAGCTTTACGTCGTCAGCAGCAAGTGGCCCGGCGTGCGCAGCTGAACGCCTGCGTCCGCCCGCGCCTGAGTCAATAGTCCCATGCCGTCAGGACACTCGTCCTATGGCTGCCGCGCATGCACGGTATCCATAATGCCGCCACTGTATCGCGCGCCTTCGAAATGTTTACGGCTGCTGCCATCGCTCCGTGCACTTCCTGCAGCACTGCTGCGGCCGACCTGCCGGGCAACCTTCCGCTGCACGTCGTGCATCCCGAAACCGCAGAGCCGCACACCTGCAACGCCTGGGGTTTGGCGGTCTGCCCGACCTGCGGCGGCGGCTGGTATCGCGGCCACGGCGGCCGCTGCACGTTGCTCGGCGTGGCGGGGCCGGCTGCGGCGGCTCGCGACGAATAGCGCAGCAGCGCGTCTCTTCAGCGCTCGCGGTTGAACGTCCAGCGCGCCGCTGCGCGCGCCAGCGTGACGCCGCGATTCACCGCCTTGCGCCGCCAGTCCGGCGCGGCCGGGCAAAGCATCTCGCGCAGCTTTTCCTTGGTCGGGTGCGCTACGCTGCCATCGCCGTAGAAATGCCAGCGGTTCTCTTCGCGCAGCGCGTGCAGTACCGCGAGGGGCGGATAGGTGCCGATCTCCTGGAGCACGAAGTCGATGCGCGAGCGCGCCAGCACGTTGGGGAGTGCTGCGCCGAGGCTGCCGCGCACGGTGTACGCGACCGACGGCTTGCGGGGATCGACGAGGGCGCGCCCGAGCGCCGAACCGAGCGCGGCCGGCGCGGTCGCGGCGACTCCGGCTTGCGCGATGACGGTGTCGGTACCGCGGCGTCCGAGCCCGGTGTGCAGGTCGAGCGCGAAGACGTACTCGGCGCAGGCGACGTGCTCGCGCAGCCACTCGCAGTAGAGCCGCGGTCCTTCCTGCAGCTCGGGGCCGCCGTAGAAGAGCCCGCGCGGAAAGTCGTACTGACCTTCCGCGATCGCCTGCTTGACCTTGTTGAACCCGTGGCCGAGGGCGAACGCCGGCGCGCGCACGCGAAAGCCGTCTCTGGCGGGGGGCGACCTTGGATTGAGCAGCGGGTCGAGGCGCCGGTAGATTTCGGGCGCACCTTCGAAGCGTCTGCCGTCGACGATGAAGTTGCGGTTCAGATCGACGTTGTTCTCGTTCGTGCGGCGCAGCCGCGCCATGCCGAACGGATTGAGGACGTGCACGAACACCGCGGCCTCCTCGGGTCCGAGCACCGGCGGCTGTTCCAGCAGGGCAAGCTGTACCGCAGAGCCCGCAAACGCTTCGACGCCGTGCATGCCGCTGCTATGCAGGAAGACGCGACGGGGACGGGCCGCGCCCAGCCACGCGATGTCGACGGCGAGCGGTTCGTCGCGCGGTCCTTTGGCGGACAGTGCGATGGCGTGGAGCGCCGCTCCCGCGGCGACCGCGGCGTCGCGAAAGCGCGAGCGCGCGGTGGTGTAGTCGGGCGAGAAGTAGCTTGCGGGATCCAGGATTTCTCGTATGAAGCGCAGGGTGCGTTAGCGATAGCGTAACGCACCGCGGGACTCTTGCGGTGCGCCTGCTCGCATCCTACGGATCACAAGAGGACCCGTTCTATTCCGCCCTGATTCGCCTTCTGCACGTACTCGGCCATCCAGTTCTCGCCGAGCAGCTTCCTCGCCATCTCGACGACGATGTAATCGGCCTGCGTGTCCGAGTCGTTGTTGTAGCGCGACAGGCCCTGGAGGCACGACGGGCACGAGGTCAGCACCTTCACTTCGCCCTGGAAGCCGTCGGCGCGCAGCGCATCGGCGCCGAGCTTCATCTGGAACTCCTTGCGGAAGCGCACCTGCGTCGCGATGTCGGGACGCGCCACGGCGAAGGTGCCGGACTCGCCGCAGCAGCGATCGTTCAGCGGCACGTTCTGGTTCATGAGCTCGTTGACGACCTTGAGCGGCTGGTACTGCTTCATCGGCGTGTGGCACGGGTCGTGATACATGTAGCGCACGCCGTTCACGCCGTCGAGCTTCACCCCTTTCTCCATCAGGTACTCGTGGATGTCGATGAGGCGGCAGCCGGGGAAGATCTTGTCGAACTCGTAGTCCTCGAGCTGGTCGAGGCACGTGCCGCACGAGACGATCACGTTCTTGATGTCGAGATACTTCAGCGTGTGCGCGACGCGATGGAAGAGCACGCGGTTGCTGGTGACGATCTCCTTGCCCTTGTGCTCCTCGCCCGCGGCGGTCTGCGGATAGCCGCAGCACAGATAGCCGGGCGGCAGCACCGTCTGCACGCCGATGTCGTAGAGCATCGCCTGGGTGGCGAGGCCGACCTGCCCGAACAGCCGCTCCGAGCCGCAGCCGGGGAAATAGAACACCGCATCGGATTCGTCCGAGACCTTCTGCGGGTTGCGGATGATCGGCACGATGCGCGGGTCTTCGATGTCGAGCAGCGCGCGCGAGCTCTTCTTCGGCAGGCCGCCGGGCATCGGCTTGTTGACGAAGTGGATCACCTGCGTGCGCACCGACGGCTTGCCCGTCGTCGACGGCGGCAGCTTGGTCTGCTTCTGCGCGATGCCGACCGCCTTCGCCGCGCGATGAGCGAGACGCTGCGCCGTGAAGCCCATGCGGATCATGCCCATGCGCATCGCGTTGATCGTCGTCGGATCGGTCGCGGTGAGGAACATCATCGACGCGGCGACGCCGATCTTCGGACGGCGCTTCTTGGTGCGGCGCAGGTAATTGCGCATGACGACCGAGACGTCGCCGAAGTCGATGTCGACCGGACACGGTTTCACGCACTTGTGGCACACCGTGCAGTGATCGGCGACGTCGCCGTATTCCTCGAAGTGCCTGAGCGAGATGCCGCGGCGCGTCTGCTCTTCGTACAGGAACGCTTCGGTCAACAGGCTCGTCGCGAGGATCTTGTTCCGCGGGCTGTAGAGCAGGTTGGCGCGCGGCACGTGGGTCGCGCACACCGGCTTGCACTTGCCGCAGCGCAGGCAGTCCTTGACCATGTCGGCGACCTTGCCGATGTCCGACTGCTCGAGCACGAGGCTCTCCGCGCCGATGAGCGAGAAGCTCGGCGTGTACGCGTTCTTCAGATCCGCGCCCGGCAGCAGCTTGCCCTTGTTGAAGCGGCCTTCGGGATCGACGCGATTCTTGTAGTCGATGAAATCCCGGATCTGTTTCGGCTCGAGATAGTCGAGCTTGGTGAGGCCGATGCCGTGCTCGCCGGACACCACGCCGTCGAGCGAGATCGCGAGCTTCATGATGCGGTCGACCGCTTCGCCCGCCTCCTGCAGCATCTCGTAATCGTCCGAGTTCACCGGTATGTTGGTGTGCACGTTGCCGTCGCCCGCGTGCATGTGCAGCGCCACGAACACGCGGCTCCTCAGCACGCGCTGGTGCGTCGCGTTGATCCCGTCGATGACCTTCTGGAACGGCCGGCCGTCGAAGGTGTCGCAGAGCGCGCCGCGCAGCTCCGCCTTCCACGATACCCGCAGCGTGTAGTCCTGGAGCAGGTGGAAGAGATTGCCTTTGCGGCCGCCGTGCACGGCATCGACGATGAGCTGCGCGTACCGCGCGGGCGCCGACGCTTCGAGACTCGCGAGCGGCGCGTCGATGTTGTCCAGCAGCCAGCGCCAGCGCGCTCTCACGTCGGAGATCATCGCGATCGCCTCCTCGACGCGGCCGCGGACGAGGTCGGGCGCGATGCCGCTCGTCTCGTCGCGATCGGAGAGCGCGAGGTCGCCGCGCAGCAGCGCTTCCAGCGCGTCGGCGAGCTTGAGCTTGTTGCGGATCGACAGCTCGATGTTGATGTGCTCGATGCCGTCGGAGTAGCCGCCGAGCCCCTCCAGCGGGATCACCACGTCCTCGTTGATCTTGAACGCGTTGGTGTGCTTGGAGATCGCCGCGGTGCGCGCGCGGTCGAGCCAGAACTTGCGCCGCGCGTCGGCGGTGACCGCGATGAAGCCTTCGGCGTGGCGGGCGTTGGCGAGTCTCACCACGTGCGAGGCCGCCGCGGCCACCGCGTCCTCCTGTTCGCCGACGATGTCGCCGATGAGGATCATCTTGGGACGTCCCGAGCGCCGCGCCTTGGTCGCGTAGCCGACCGCTTTCACGTAGCGCTCGTCGAGGTGCTCGAGGCCGGCGAGCTGCGCGCCGCCGGGCTTGGCGTCGAGGTAGCGGCGGATCTCCACGATCGAGGGCACCGCTTCGTGCACCGAGCCGAAGAACTCGAGGCAGAAGGTGCGCACCGCGGGCGGCATCCGGTGCAGGATGAAAGTCGCCGAGGTGATGATGCCGTCGCAGCCTTCCTTCTGGACGCCGGGCAGGCCGTGCAGCGCTTTGTCGGTGACATCCTTGCCCAGCCCGCGCTTGCGGAACGCGGAGCCGGGGATCTCCAGTATCTCGGGCTCGCCGTAACGCTTCCTGCCGTCGATCTCGTAGCGCGTCAGGCGGAAGCGCGCGGTCGGCTGGTCGTGGATCTTGCCGAGGTTGTGGTCGAGACGCTCGACGACCAGCCAGCGTGCGTCGGGCGTCACCATCTTCCACGACGCGAGGTTGTCCAGCGCGGTGCCCCACAGCACCGCTTTCTTGCCGCCCGCGTTCATCGCGACGTTGCCGCCGATGCACGAGGCGTCGGCCGAGGTGGGGTCGCAGGCGAAGACGAGACCCGCGCTTTCCGCCACTTCCATCACCCGGCGGGTGACGACCCCCGCGCCGCAGCGCACGACGGGCACTTCCCTATCGAGCTCCGGCAGCGCGACGCGCTCGATGGTCGAGAGCGCTTCGAGCTTTTCGGTATTGATCACCGCCGAGAGCCGCGTCAGCGGGATCGCGCCGCCGGTATAACCGGTGCCGCCGCCGCGCGGAATGATCGTGAGGCCGAGGTCGACGCACGCCTGCACGATCGGCGCCACCTCGTCTTCGGTGTCCGGGCAGATGACGACGAACGGATATTCGACGCGCCAGTCGGTCGCGTCGGTCACGTGCGAGACGCGCGCGAGCCCGTCGAACCAGACGTTGTCCTTGCGGGTCACGCCGGCGAGGCGGCCCATCACCCGCTTGCGCAGGTCGTAGGTGTCGCGGAACTGCTTTTCGAACGCGTCGACCGCGCGGCGCGCCGCTTCGAGCAGCAGCGTCACGCGCTCGTCGCTGCCGGTCTTGCGCCGTGCGTCGATCGCGGCGAGCCGCTCGCGCATCTCGTCGAGCAGTCCTTCGCGGCGCTTCTTGTCGCCGATCAGCTCGTCTTCGATGTACGGATTGCGCGAGATCACCCAGATGTCGCCGAGGATCTCGTAGAGCATCTTCGCCGAGCGGCCGGTGCGGCGCTCGCCGCGCAGCGCTTCGAGCGCCTGCCACGCTTCCTCGCCGAGCAGGCGCAGCACGATCTCGCGATCGGAGAACGACGTGTAGTTGTACGGAATCTCGCGGAGGCGGGCGTTCATGAGGGGCGGGCGGGAACGCCGGTCCGGCTGCGGCAGCGTTTCAAGACGTTATGGTAGCGTCGCAGCGTTGCGGCGTAAACCGCGAAGAACAAAAGGTTTTTACGCTTCATTCCGATAGGGGCCTTCAAAGAGGCAAGCGCGATGCCGGGCTAGACCGCGATCGCTGCCACTGCGATGTAGCGCGCGAATTTCCCAGCCGCGATGAAGGCCGTCGCCGCGACGGCGTTGATGCGCAGCCATCCCGCCGCCACGCACAGCGGGTCGCCGATGAAAGGCAGCCACGACAGGAGCAGCGCCGGCGCGCCGTAACGCTGAAGAAGAGTCAGGCCTTTCAGCGGCTTCGATCGCGGGATGAGGCGCCCTATCGCATAAGAAGTGAGCGCACCCAGCGTGTTGCCGAGCGTCGCCACACCGATCGCCGCCCACTTCGTCTCGGGATGCAGCTGGAGCACGCCGTACAGCGCGAGCTCCGAGCCTCCCGGCAGGAGCGTCGCGGCGAGGAAGCTGCTCGCGAAGACGGCCCAGAGGCCCGCGGCCGCGCTCATCCCGCGTCGCCGGGCCGGTGATAAACTCGCGCCACGTTTAGGAATTTCACTCGTGAGCCCCGCCGCACTGATCACCGAAGAGTACCGCAGGCTGCAGACCGAGCTGCACCGCAACCCGGATTACGGCGTTGCGTCGGTCGAGTACGCCCCGATCGTCGGCCAGCTGATGCAGGCGATGGGCACCCGCGAGCTGCTCGATTACGGCGCGGGCAAGGGCCGCCTCGCGCACAAGCTCGAAGAGATGTACGACGAGCCTTTCGTCATCCATCACTACGAGCCCGCCATGCCGGCGTGGTCCGCGCCGCCGGAGCCGTGCGAGCTCGTCGCGTGCATCGACGTGCTCGAGCACATCGAGCCCGACCTCATCGACAACGTGCTCGACGACCTGAAGCGCGTCACCCGGCGTGTCGGCATCTTCACGATCGATACGATGCCCGCGGGCAAGACCCTCGCCGACGGCCGCAACGCGCACCTCATCCAGCAGCCTGCTTCGTGGTGGCTGCCCAAGCTGCTCGAGCGCTTCGAGCTCAATCACTTCACCCGCGTGCCGCGCGGCTTCTGGGTGGTCGTGGAGAAGAAGAAAGCGGAATAGAAGCGCTCGCGGCGACGTTTTCGCAACCTGAGCCCGCCTCGCGCGGGCCGCTGCAATCGAGAAGGAGCAACATGAGTTACGCCATCGAATTTCCGGGCCCGGTCACGCTGCCGGTCGCCGAGAGCAACCAGGCGTTCCCGGTCGGCCGCATCTACTGTGTCGGCCGCAACTACGCCGAGCACGCGCGGGAAATGGGCCACGATCCCGACCGCGAGCCGCCGTTCTTCTTCATGAAGCCCGCCGACGCGATCGTCATGAGCGGGGCGACGATCGCCTATCCGCAGATCACCAAGGACCTGCACCACGAGATCGAGATGATCGTCGCGATCGGCAAGGGCGGCGCGGACATCCCGGTGGAGAAAGCGCTCGACCACGTCTTCGGCTACGGCGTCGGCCTCGACATGACCCGCCGCGACATCCAGGGCGAAGCCAAGAAGATGGGCCGTCCGTGGGAGATGGGCAAGGCGTTCGACAATTCGGCGCCGTGCACCCCGCTCAAGACCGTCGCCATGGTCGGTCACCCGGACAAAGGCGCGATCTGGCTGAAGGTCAACGGCAAGGTCACGCAGAAAGGCGATCTCGCCGAGATGATCTGGAACGTCCCCGAGACCATCGCGTATCTCTCCAAGCTGATCACGCTCAGGGCCGGCGACATCATCATGTCGGGCACCCCGGCGGGCGTCGGACCGGTCAAGGCGGGCGACAAGCTCGAAGGCCACGTCGACGGCGTCGGCGATCTCACGATCGGCTACAAGTAGGATCACGAACCGACGGGAGCCAGCCGACCGTGCCTGAGACGCGAACCGCAGCCGGGCCGGACGCGGAATTCCAGGCTCTCGTTCGCGCCAAGTACGCCGGCGACCCCGGAGCGATGACCGCGCTCGGGGCTCGTCTCGTCGTCGGCAACGAAGCGCCGTTCTCGCCGGTCGACGGCGCCGCGCTGATCGCCGAGGCCGCGAGCCAGGGCGACGCCGGCGCATGGAGCTACGTCGCGGTGCTCGCCGCCGCGGGCGTGGGACGCGCGCAAAGCTGGCCGGACGCATATGTCGCGCTTCAGCGCGCGGGCGAGCTGCGCGATGCGCAGGCGGTGAAGCAGCTCGGCCTGCTCGGCGAGATCGGCATCGGCAGCGCACCGGACGCGCAGCGCTGGATCGCGGGCGCCGGGCGCGAAGCGCTGCGCGACAGCCCGCGCCTGCAGGCGTGCCGGGGTTTTCTGACCTCGGCGCTGTGCACCTACGTCATCGAGCGCGCGCGGCCCAAGCTGCAACAGGCGAAAGTGTTCGACGCGAACAGCGGCACGCTCAGGGTGGACGCGATGCGCAGCAACACCGGAGCGGTGTTCTCGCTGATCGAGACCGATTTCATCATCCAGCTCGTGCGCGCCCGCATCGCGCATGCGGCGAGCGTCGCCGCGGATGCGCTCGAGCCCGCCGAGGTGCTGCACTACTCCATCGGCGAGGCCTACCGGCCCCACGTCGACTTCTTCCATCCGCAGCTGCCCAACTTTGCGGAGCAGATGCGCGTGAAAGGCCAGCGCATCAAGACCTGCCTCGTCTATCTCAACGACGATTTCGACGCCGGCGAGACCGAGTTTCCCAAGCTCGCGTTCAAGTTCCGCGGCGCGGCCGGCGACGCTCTGATCTTCGAGAACGTCAAGGCGAACGGCGCGGGCGATCTTTCGACCCTGCACGCCGGCCTGCCGCCCACGCGCGGCGAGAAGTGGCTGTTCTCGCAATGGATCAGAAGCAAAGCGCAGCCGGTGGCTTGAAAAGCAAATGAACCGCAAAGGACGCAAAGGACGCAAAGGAAGGCAGAAATGACAGAAAGCGTTCCTTGGCGTCCTTGGCGGTTAAAAAGCTCTTGAAGTTTCTCGGGAGGAAGAGTGGACAAACGAAAGCTCGGTAAGAACGGACCCGACGTGCCCGCGCTCGGGCTCGGGTGCATGGGCATGTCGATCAGCTACGGCGAGCCGAACGACGAGGAGTCGATCGCGACGATGCGGCGCGCGCTCGACCTCGGCGCGAACCTGCTCGTCACGTCGGACGCGTACGGCAACGGCGTCAACGAGGAGCTCGTCGGCAAGGCGATCAAGGGACGGCGCTCGAGCTTTCTCGTCGCCACCAAGTTCGGCAATCTCGCCCTCGCGGGACGCGGCGACGCCGGCGGCGCGCCCCCGCTCTCGGGCGGCCATCCCGACTGGGTGCCGCAGGCGTGCGAGAAGAGCCTGAAGCGCCTCGGCGTCGACTGCATCGACATCTACGGTCTGCACCGCGTCGATGCGACGGTGCCGATCGAGGACACCGTCGGCGCGATGTCGCGCCTCGTCGAGCAGGGCAAGGTGCGCTACCTCGCGCTGTCGGAAGCCGGGCCGCAGACCATAGAGCGCGCACACAAGGTGCATCCGATCACGGCGGTCGAGACCGAGTATTCGCTGTGGAGCCGCGATGTCGAGGGCGGCGTGCTGCCGAAGTGCCGCGAGCTCGGCATCGGTTTCATGGCCTACGCGCCGCTCGGCCGCGGTTTCCTGACCGCGACGATCAAGACGCTCGACGCGCTGCTGCCTAAGGACCGCCGGCGCGATCACCCGCGCTTCGATGCGTCGAACATCGGGAAGAACGCCGATCTGCTGCGGCCGCTCGAAGAGATCGCCGCCGCGAAGAAAGCGACGCCGGCGCAAGTCGCGCTCGCATGGCTGCTCGCGCAAGGGCCGGACGTCGTGCCCATCCCCGGCACCAAGCGGCGCAAGTACCTCGAAGACAACGTCGCGGCGGGGAATCTCGCGCTGACCCATGCCGAGATCGAGCGCCTCACCCAGGCTTTTCCACCGAACGTCACTGCGGGAACGCGCTACCCGGAGAAGCAGCTCAAGGCGTTGGGAATCTGAGCCGGGATCGGGCTATTCGAGGTTGAGTCCCTGCCCGTAGAGCAGCGTCACGTTGACGCGCCGGTTCTCGTAGCCGGGTTTGAACACCATGCGGTCGGTGACGTGGATGAGGCTCGAATCGAAGATGACGCAGCGGTTCGCGCGGTGCGCGACGGTGAGCGGCTGCGCCCCGTGCAGCTTGACGTAGGTGGCGAGCCGCGACGGATCGCTGTTGTAATCCGCGAACGACCAGCTCTTCGGTACCGGCAGGTCGTAGACCACCATCCCGCCGCTCGACGGATCGAGACACGCATCGTCCGGCGTCAGCCAGAAGTTCACGTTCACCTTGGCGAAGTCGGCGTGCATGTTGATGCCCGAGAGGCGCTGGTCGTACTTGTAGCCCCACGCCTGCAGCAGCGGCGCGTCGCCGATCACCCGCGGCATGGCGCGCTTCAGCTCGTCCGCGATCGCGAGCAGCACGCGCGGCGAGAAGCCGAGCGCCACGAGCGAGCCGACGTAGCCGTGGCGGTTGTAGCTCTTCCAGACCGTCGCTTCTTCGCAGTATTCGCGCAGCGCCGCCAATGCCTCCGGGGAAAGAAAGCCGTCGATCACCGCCAGCCGCTTCGAGAGATATGTGTCCTCGATCGCGGTGTAGTCGTTCGCGCCGAGCGCCTTGCCGGAGAAGGCTGGCTGCGGCACGTAGTGGTGAGCGCCGAGCGCGCGCCTCAGCGCCACGCCTTCGCCGCCGGCGGGCGCGAAAGTCGCGCTCGTATCGGCGGTCTGCCGGCCGTAGCGCTTCAGCACGCGCAGCGCATCCTGACCGGCGACGTCGAGCTTGCCGCGCCGCGCGAGCAGATCGAGCTGTTCGTAATCGTGGCGCAGTCTCGGCTCGGGTACGGGCCACGGCACCGCGTCGAGCGCGTCGCCGCGCCGGTCCGAAACGACGTAGCCTTCGCGCAGGTCGCGCTCGGCGCCGTCGACGTCGCCGCGGCTCAGGCGCGCGAGCCCTCGCCAATACAGCGATTCGGGGTCGCCGCCGAAGGTCTGCGGAAAGCGCGTCGCCAGCGCTTCGAGCTCGGCCGTGTCGCCCGCCATCGCATGGATCGCCGCGAGACTGCGAACCGCTGCAGTCAGATTCGGATCGATCGCGAGCGCCGCGTGGTGGGCCGCGATCGCCTGCTTCGTATCGTGCAGGCCGGTGTAAGCCTTCCCGAGCTCGACGTGAAACTCCGGCTGGACGTCCGCGCCCGCGAGCTTGTCGAATGCGGCGATCGCGGCGTAGTGGTCGCCGAGCTTGTTCTGGCAGCGCATGATCTGAAGGATCGCCGGCGCGGCCTCGGGGTTCAGCGACTGCGCGCGCCGCGCCTTGCCGAGCGCCTCGTGGATGTTGCCGTCCTCGAAGCTCGCGACGCTCGCCGCGATGAGCGCGCGATAGTCGTCGGGATCGAGCGCGAGCACACCGCAGGCGTAGCGATAGCTCTGGCGCCACTCCTGCTGCGCGGCCGCGATCTCGGCCATCAGCGTCAGGAGGAAGGTCTCGCCGATGGGCGGATCCTGCCAGCGCCGGTCGAGGTAACGCTGCGCTTCCTCGATCTGTCCGGTCTTCTGCAGCAGCAGCAGATAGATCGCCGCCACGTCCGGCGAATCGGGACGCACTTCGGCGGCGGTGCGCGCGAGCGTGAGGCCGCGCAGGGCGTCGCCGCCGGCGATCGCCGCCGCGAATGCCGCCGAGATCGGCCGGCCCCAGTCGGTCGTCCACCCGTAGGTCTGGGAGACGTGGATCGCGTTATCGGGCTGGCCGCAGACGAGCAGGCAGATCGCGGCTTCGAGGGCGTCCTCGTCGCCGCGCGGCGGCGCTTTGACGAGCGCGGCGATCGCGTCCTCGCAGCGGCCGATGGAACGCAGGCGCTTGATTTCGATGTAGGGGGTGGAGAGCATGATGCAGCCGGTCGATGAAGGTCCGGATTGTACGCGCTCGCGCGCACGTCACTTCACCACGGACGCCGGCCGCTCGCGGCGAGCGCCGCCATCTCCTGCTGGAACTCGGGCGGCCCGAACGCCTGGAACGCCTGCTGGTTCGTGTAGCGGCCTTTGTCGTCGACGACCTGCTCGGAGTAGAGCAGCGCGCGTTGATAGGTCTGGGCGTATTCCATCAACCACTTGAGCGATCGCGGCGGAATGCGGCGTCCGACCGGTACCGCGACGTCGACCGGCATGCCGCGCCAGCGCGTCTGGTCGAAGAGCACGACCACCTTGGCGGTGTTCGGCTTCATCCAGTCGGGCAGGGGGCTGCCGTCCATGCGCCAGCCGCAGATGAAGTGCACGCACGGGTCGACCGGCCGGTTCGCGTAGTCGTTGCAACCCTTGCCGGTGCTGTGCGGACACGGCCGGCCCGGGAAGACCGGCGTGCCGTTCACGTTGATCTGCAGCCAGCCGTCGCAGCACGCGGTGCACGGCTGACAGCTGCGGGGTGATTTGGTCTCGGCCAAGCGAAAGTCTCGGTGGATCGGCGCCGCGCGGGTGGCGCGGACGATAGCAGATTAGACGACGTCAGAGCGCGGGAATCGCGCGCGGTTCCCCCCGAGGTCGCTTTCGAGCGCGCTAAACGCCGGGCCCCAGTCGCCCTGCAGCGTCTGGCGATAGATCGAAAAGCCCGGAAACCACGGCGACGACGCGCGGTTGCGCATCCATCGCCATTCCGCGGGGGCCGGAACCAGCACGCGCGCGGTGCGGCCGGCGCACGCGGCGAGGTGCATGTTGGTGTTGCTCACGCCGATGTACTCGTCCGTGACGGCGAGGAGCGCGAGCATGTCTTCGAGGTCATCGTTCAGCGCCGACAGGTCGTGCACCGCTCGGCCGGCGGCACGCGACAGCGTCTCCATCTCGCCGGCGCGCGGGCCGCGCTGCAGCGAGAGCAGCGTGCCGTCGACGCCCGAAAGCGCCGCGCCCAGGCGTTCGATCGGGATCGACTTGAAGAGCACCCAGTTCGTCGAGCGCTGCTCTTCGGGCAGCGTGCCGGCGCGCCAGGTGACGCCGATGTAGGGCGGCGGTCCGAGCGCCGCGAGGCGTTCGCGAACGGCTGTGAGCTTCTCCGCCAACGGCTCGATGCGCAGGCTCTCGGGCACCGGCGGCAGGTGGATCGCGATGCGGCGTGCGTGCTCGCGCAGCGCGGCTCGGGCGAGCGCCGGATGGCGCAGCGGGCTCGCCGGATAGTCGTCACCGACGTGAGGAAGATCCGCCGCGAGCACGTACGCATCGGCACTCGGCAGTGGGGCGGTGTCGGGAATGACCTCCGACAGCACGCCGCTGCGCGCGAGCAGGTTTACCAGCTTCGCTCCGGCGCGATAGGTGAGGCGGGCGCCGCGGGCGGCGATCGCCGGCGCGTAACGCAGGAAGAAGATCTCGTCGCCGAGACCCTGCTCGCCGATGACGCAGATGTGCTTGCCTGCCACGTCGCCGAGCGCCGTCCGGGAGATCGGCACGTCCGGATTCCTTTCGCGGAACACGCGCGCTTCATGGCGATGCCGGTACTCGCGCCAGCCTTCGTGTATCGCGCCGTCGGCGAGCAGCGTCGCGGCGAGCAGCGGGCGCGTCGTCGGCGCATCGGGCGCAAGCGCGAGCGCCCGCGCGAACCAGCGCAGCGCTTCCTGGGTGCGCCCCACCTCCGCGAGACTGGTCGCCATCGATTCGACGGCCTTGGGCGAATCGGGATCGAGCGCGGCCGCGTGCGCGTAACACGCATGCGCCTCGAGGTGGCGGCCCTGGAAGCCGAGCGAGGCGCCGACCAGCCGCTGCGCGTCGGCCGATTGCGGCATGCGCGCGGCGAATTCGCGGGCGGCGCGCTCGCTCTCCGCGAACCGGCCCAGGTCCATCAGCACCGAGGCGAGATTGAAGTGCGCGAGCAGATGGTCGGGCTCGAGGCGTATGCACTCGCGGTACTGGGTTTCGGCTTCGGCGAAGCGCAGCTTGGCGTGCAGCGCGCTGCCGAGCGCGTTGCGCGCATCGGCCATCGCGGGATCGAGCGCTACCGCTTTCTCATAGCAGTCGATCGCTTCCTGCCGCCGCGCGCGGTCGCGCATGACGGTGCCGAGGTTGAACCAGACCGCGGCCGATTTCGGCGCGCGCTTGGCGAGCCGCTGCAGGATCGTTTCTGCGTCGACGAGCTTGCCGGCCAGCGCGAGCGCGCTCGCCGCCCCGATCTGGAAATGGATCTCGGCGGGCATGAGGCGTCCGGCTTTGCGGAAAGCGTCGTACGCCGCCTCGTAGCGGCCGAGCGCGATCCGGCATTGGGCGAGGTTCGCCAGCACGTGCGGGTTGTCGCGGACCGCCGCGGCCGCTCTCTCCAGGTGGATCACCGCCGCGTCGGCCGCGCCGGCCTGAAGCAGCGCGGTGCCGAGAAGGTTGTGGGCGTCGGGATGGTCGGGGACGAGCGCGAGGACCTGTCTATACAGGGCTTCGGCGCGCCCAAGGTCGCCCGCGCGGTGCGCCTGGAGCCCGGCCTCCAGCCGATTACGCACGTCCGGCGCCGCCGACGAGGGTCTGTAAGTCATTGAAGCGTGGAGTATTGTCCTGGGTTCAAGGAGTGTGTTGCGCGGATACAACAGGATAGCAGAAAAGCCCCGCCGAGCCGGACGGCAAATATCGCCGTTCCACTCGTACGGAGGGCCTCATGACGCCCGGTCGGGCTTTGTTGCAGGTACGCAACAAACAGGCGCGAAAGCGGGCCGAAAAATCACAAACTTGTTGAGGGCTCTTAAAGCCGCTTGGCATACTGCGCTCAACTTCCGCGTTCAGGGGGAGTAAACGCGTCGGAGCTCTCGCCGCCGCGTCGGTTGTCGAAAAACACATCACAGGAGATTGTTATGCAGAAGAAATTGCTGGCGGTAGCGCTGGCGGGCGCGTTCGGCGCACCCGCGGTCGCCCTGGCCCAGTCGAGCACGGTTCAGGTGTTCGGCACGCTGTACGTCGAATACACCGTGCGTGCCGATCAGGGCAACTCGAGCGCTGCGGGTAACCCCTCGCGTTCGAACGCGGACTTCATCCAGACCCCCGGCAGCGAGATCGGCTTCAAGGGCGAGGAAAAGCTCGGCGGCGGTCTGTCGGCGTGGTTCCAGTGCGCGAGCACGGCCGATCCCCGCGGCCAGAGCCAGAACGGCTGGTGCGGCCGTAACAGCGCGCTCGGCTTCAAGGGCGGCTTCGGTAACGTGTTCATCGGTAACTGGGACACGCCGTTCAAGCGCACGATCAGCCCGACCGTCGTCGGCGGCAACGACACCGGCATCTTCGGTACCGCGTTCCTGCTGACCGCGGATTCGACGACCGACGCCGTCGGCGCGAACCGCCTGAACTTCAAGAAGCGCCAGAACAACCTGATCACCTACGACAGCCCGACGTTCGCCGGCTTCCAGGTGATGGCGGCCTTCACGTCGTCGGGCCCGTCGACCGGCACGCTCGAAGCGGCGACGAACAACAAGCCGCGCGTCCTGTCGATCGGCGGCCAGTACTCGGCCGGCCCGCTGTACGTCTCGGCCGGTTTCGAGCAGCATCGCGACTACGCAGGCGCGGGCGGCCCGGACAGCAGCAAGGACAACGGCTGGCACGTCGGTGCGGCGTACACCTGGGGTCCGGTGCGCTTCGGCGGTCAGTACACCGAGCAGCGCTTCGACACCGTCGCGGGTGACGTCAAGGCGAAAGCCTGGCACGTCGGCGTGGACTGGAACATCGTCGGACCGCACGGTCTGCGTGCCGCGTTCACGCAAGCGCGTGACATGAGCGGTCCCGCGGGCTTCGCCGGCGTCAACGGTTCGTTCGTCGGCGGCGCGGCTTCGGGCGCGGGCTATCGTCCCGCTCCGGGCAACGACACCGGCGCGGACATGTTCCAGATCCGCTACGTGTACACGTTCAGCAAGCGCACCGAGTTCACCGCCGGTTACGTTCGCCTGAACAACGACAACAACGCCGGCTACCGCCTCGGCGGCCTCGGCGCGTCGATCCAGAACGGTCAGAACGAGGACGCCTTCGCGTTCGCGGTTCGCCACACGTTCTAATCGCTGTAGTCGGGTTGAAAACGGGCGCTTCGGCGCCCGTTTTTTTTTGCCCGCACACCAGAGCCGCTTGCGGCTCTTGTTCGTTTCTACGCCAGGATTTTCAGATACAGCGCTTCGAGCGCGCGCGTGAAGGCGGGCGAGTCGAAGAGCGGCGCCGAGTCGCGCGCTGCGGTGAGTCTCGCGCGCGTCGCCCGCATGAGATCCGCATCGCGCGCGAGGCGCAGCGCGAGCGCTTCGTACTCTTCGAGCGTGTCCGCGACGAGATCGTCGAGACCGCAGCTTTGCAGGAGGCTCGCCGACACGCGCGCGGCGAAGGTCGCCCCGCGCAACGCGACCAGCGGGCAACCTTCCCACAGCGCGTCGCTGCCCGTGGTGTGCGAGGTGTACGGAAACGTGTCGAGCGCGAGGTCGGCCGCTCGATAACGAGCGAGATGCTCGATCACCGGCACGCGCGGCGCGATGATCACGCGCTCGCGTGAGACGCCGCGGCTTTCCGCGTATGCGATCAGGTTCGCGCTCGCCCAGCGATTGTCGTCGAGCAGCCACAGCACGCTGCCGGGCAGCGCGCGCAGCAGCGACAGCCAGCGCTCGTAAATCGGCGGAGTGATCTTCACCGATTGGTTGAAGCAGCAGAGCACGAACGCGTCGTCCGGCAGTCCGTATTCCGCCCGCGTGCGCGGCTCGGGTGCGGCGCGCTTACGGTCGTTCGCCTGATAGCAATGCGGCATGCGCAGGACGCGCTCGGCGTAAAAGCGCTCGTCCGATGCCGGGACGATATTCCCGTCCGCGATCACGTAGTCGATGAACGGCGCACCCATCGGCCCGGGATAGCCGAGCCATTCGACCTGTATCGCACACGGGCGTTTCGCCATCACCGCGAGGCGATCGCCCGCGGTATAACCCTTGATGTCGATCAGGATGTCGAGATCGTCTTCGCGGATGCGCTTCTCGACCGCGTCGTTCGGATCCCAGGCGACGTCGACGAAATGCTCGAAGGCGCCGGCGAGGCGCGCGCGCATCGCGCTGCCGTCGTCCGGTCCGTAGGAGTATGCGAAGACTTCGAACCGCTCGCGATCGTGAAGCTCGAAGGTCTCGACCGCGAGGCACGGCACCGGATGCTGATGGAAATCACCAGAGAAGTAGCCGATGCGCACGCGCTCGTCCGGTGCACGGCGGCGCCGCGCCGGTCCGGCGACCGTCGGCGGATAGCTCGTCGCGACCCAGCGCTGCGTGTAATCGAGCTGCTCCGCGGGCGTGGTGTCCTCCGGAAGCAGCCACAGCGGACTGCCCAGGCGCGAGGACGTCGGCAACCGCGCTTTCATCTGTGCCCACAGCGGCGACCATTTCTCGAAGTCGCACTGACGGTGCGCGACGTGCACGAGCGTGGCGAGCGCGAGGTCGTCGCCGGTGCTCGCGTAGCCGGCTTCGAGCGAGGCGGCCGCGAGATCGAGATCGCCGCGCACGTGATGGATCTGGGCGCTGAGGATATAGGGCCCGGCGCGCTTTGCGTCGAGGGCGAGCGCGCGGCGCGCGAGATCGAGCGCGCGGTCCGTGTCGCCTTTCTGGAAGACAGCCTCGGCGAGCGCTTCGGTCGCGTCCGCGTTGGCGGGCTGAGATTCGACGACGCGCTCGAGCTCGGCCGCGGCCTGCGGGTAGCGTCCGAGCGCGAGGTACGCCGCGGCGAGCCGCTCGCGCGCTTCCATGTGTGCCGGCGCGCGCGACAGCGCGCGTTCGAACCACGCGCACGCCAGCGCAGCTTCGCCGCGCGACATGTCGACGACGCCGAGGTTGTACAGCGTGTCGGGATCTTCGGGCAGACGCCGCAGGACCGCTTCGAACGCCTGCCGCGCTTCGGCCCAGTTGCCCAGCGTGCCTTGCGCGTGGCCGAGGCGCATCAGCACCGAGGGTGGCGCGCCCGGTATCGCCGCCGCGGACGTGAGCGCCCGCACCGCCGCAGCGTGATCGCCGCGCATGAAGTGTGCGACGCCGAGCTGCTCGAGCGCCGCGCCGTGCGCCGGCGCCGCGGCGACCGCGCGCTCGAGCAGCGAAGCGGCTTCGTTGGCATCGCCCGCCATCAGGCGTGCCGCACCGAGCATCCACAGCGCATCCGGATTGCGCGGCGCGCGGCTCAGCACCTCTTCGCACAAGCGCGCCGCGGCCGGCGCGTCGCCGTTCGCGAGATGCTGATGGGCCTGACTTAACTTGCGCTGTGCGGAGGCTGACATTCGGTGAGAGGCTCGCGGCCTCGAAGGGACGCTCCTATATACGCGAAGAACCCTCGCACTTACAATACCGGGCCTTCACGGCTTTTCATAAACCCGCACCCGGGTATCGAAGGCGGTCGCGGGAAGTCGCTTCCAATGGAACAGCGGGACACTATCCATCTGCGGGAGCAGCTGCTGCAGCAGGTCACCGAGATGCTGCGCAGGCACAGGGAAGACGAGGAGCTCGCGCAGCGCGATCACCGGCCGCCGCGCGAGCGCGTCGAGAACCTCGTGCACGCGCGCGACTTGGAAACCCTGCAGCGCGAGCTCGAGCGGCTCCACCCCGCCGACGTCGCGTACATCCTCGAAGCGCTGCCGCTCGACGAACGCCTGATCGTCTGGGACCTCGTCAAGGCCGAGCGCGACGGCGAGATCCTGCTCGAAGTGTCCGACGCGGTGCGCGAGACGCTCATCGAGAGCATGGACGAGGAAGAGCTCGTCGCCGCGACCGGGCAGCTCGACACCGACGAGATCGCGGACCTCGCACCCGATCTTCCGCGCGAAGTCATACAGGACGTCTTCAAGTCGCTCGACGTCGAAGAGCGCGAGCAGCTGCGCGCCGCCATGTCGTACGCGGAGGATTCGGTGGGCGCGCTGATGGACTTCGACATGATCGAAGTGCGCCAGGACGTGACGCTCGAAGTCGTCCTGCGCTATCTGCGCCGGCTCGACGAGATGCCCGATCACACCGACCAGCTCTTCGTCGTCGACCGCGAAGGGACGCTCAAGGGGCTGCTGCCGGTCAATCGCATCCTCGTCACTCCGCCCGAGACGCTGGTCTCGGACGTGATGCTGCACGAGTTCGTCGAGTTCAACGCCGCCGAGAACGCGGAGGAGGCGGCCAAGGCGTTCGAACGATACGACCTGGTTTCGGCTCCGGTGGTCGACGACGACAGGCGCCTCGTCGGCCGCATGACGGTGAACGCGATCGTCGACTTCATCCGGGAAGCGCAGGACATCGAAAAGCTGTCGGCCGGCGGCCTGCGCGAGGACGAGGACCTCTTCGCCTCGGTCTGGAAGAGCGTGAAGAACCGCTGGACGTGGCTCGCGGTGAACCTCGTCACGGCTTTCATCGCCTCGCGCGTGATCGGCGTGTTCGAGCAGTCGATCGCGCACCTCGTCGCGCTCGCCGCGCTGATGCCCATCATCGCGGGCATCGGCGGAAACTCGGGCAACCAGACGATCACGATGATCGTGCGCGCGCTCGCGATCGGACAAATCACCCGGGACAACGCCCGCAAGCTCTTCATGAAGGAGATCGGGGTGTCGGTGCTGAACGGCCTGATCTGGGGCAGCGTCGTGGGCCTCTTCGCGTTCCTGATCTACCACAACTGGCAGCTCGGCCTGGTGATGACGGCGGCGATGCTCCTCAACCTGCTGCTCGCGGCAGTCATGGGCGTGGCCATTCCCCTGCTCATGGAAAAGCTGGGGCGCGACCCCGCGCTGGGGTCGAGCGTCATGATCACGGCCATCACCGACAGCGGCGGATTCTTCATCTTCCTGGGGCTTGCCACGATATTCCTCGTGCGTTGAGGAACTACGCTATTCCGGACTGGAATAAAGTTTTCATAAGCTCTGTTGGCTCGCGGTAAACCGGCTCAAGGAAGGCTTTTTGAACGAGTTCAGCGCACGCGTCCACGAGCTGATCCCCCGCTTGCGCCGCTACGCCCGTGCCCTGACCGGGGAGCGCAGCGCGGCCGACGACCTCGTGCAGGACACGCTCGAGCGCGCGTGGAACAAGCTCCACCTCTGGCGCGACGGCAGCGACCTGAGGGCGTGGCTTTTTACGATCATGCACAACGTACACGTGAACCAGGTCCGCTCCCGCATGGCGGCAGCCACGGTGCCCCTCGACGAGGCCGCCGAGGCGCCGGTGCGCCCGACGCAGACCGATATGCTCGAAGTGCGCGACATCGACGCGGCGCTGCAGCAGCTGTCGCTGGAGCAGCGGCAGGTTCTGCTCCTCGTCGCGGTAGAGCGCATGTCGTACGAGGAGACCGCCCGCACGCTCGGCATACCGATAGGCACCGTGATGTCGCGGCTCGCGCGCGGACGCGATCGTCTGCGCGTCGTGCTCGGCGGCGAATCGGCCGTATCGGGTCTGAAGGTCGTGAAATGAGCAGACCCAACGTCAGCGAAGCCGATCTGCACGCTTACCTCGACGGTGAGCTGCCGGCGGCCCAGCGCGCCTATGTCGAAGCCGAGGTCGCGGCCGATCCGCAGCTCGCCGAGCGCGTCGCGCGCTACAGCGCGCTCAACGAGGCCTTGAGGGCGCACTACGATCCGGTGATCGAAGAGCCGGTACCCGAGCGGTTCCGCACCAGCGCACCGCGCACGCGGTGGCACCGAAGCCTCAAGTACGCGGCGGCGTTGCTGTGGTTCGCGCTCGGCGGCGCCGCGGGCTGGCAGATACACGGCATACAGTCCCGCGAAGATCGCGCCGCTGCGCCGATATGGGCGAAGCGCGCCGCGGTCGCCCACGTCGTCTACGCACCGGAAGTCCGGCATCCCGTCGAAGTCGGCGCGGACCAGGAAGCCCACCTCGTCGCGTGGCTCTCGAAGCGCCTCGGCGCTCCGCTGCGCATTCCGAAACTCGGCGGCATCGGCTACAGCCTGGTCGGCGGCCGTCTGCTGCCCGGCGAGCAGGGACCTGCGGCGCAGTTCATGTACCAGGACGCGCAGGGCCAGCGGCTCACGCTGTACGTGCGCAGCAATCGCGAGCACAGCCGCGAGACCGCCTTCCGCTTCGCGCAGGACGGCAACGTGCGCATCTTCTACTGGATCGATCGCGGCCTCGGTCTCGCGCTATCGGGCGAGATCGAGAAGGACGAGCTCCTGCGCGTCGCGACTTCGGTCTACCAGCAGCTCAATCCCTGAGGCTTCCGGTTCCTTATATAAGGAGCCCGGCTTCTTATATAAGAGGCGCCACGGGCCGCACGCAGCGTGCCCGTTTCTTTGGGCGCGCGAACGATGCCGGCGGGAGATCTGCCGAGGTAACTGAACTGCGGGGGGCACTGCGGAGGTACTGCGGGAGGCGGGGAGGCGGGGGCCGGGGGTTACCCGGCCCCCGCTTACTGCTTACTACTTCTTCTTCGCTGCTTTTTTCTTAGCTGCTTTCTTCTTGGCTTTTTTCTTCGCTGCCATTGTAGTCTCCTTAAAAGTTAACCTAGGCATGCCTCATGTGCGTTGGTTACTCCGCACACTCCCATCACACGATCTTTCGAACGTTGTATCCGTCGTCTCTTCCATCGTTCTCCCGAAAAATTTTTCGGAAAAACCGTGCGTGGTGCGCCAATTCTATGCTAGGGCCTAAAAAAAAAGCAACACCTTTGTCAAGCCTATTTGACGATTGCATATGAAGAGTGTGTGTTGAGCGCAACACATCGACGCTTACGCGCGTGATGAAGTGATGCGGTGATGAGGTGATGAACGACGAAGAGGCGATGAAGCATCGCCTCTTCGTCGTTTCAGGAAGGCAGTCGACGCTCGAGAGCGATGAGGTCGTCGATGCCTTCGCGGCTGCGAACGACGTGGAAGACGTCACCGTCGACCATCACTTCGGCGGCGCGAGAACGCGTGTTGTAGTTCGAGGCCATGCTCATGCCGTATGCGCCGGCCGACATGACCGCGAGCAGATCGCCTTCGTGCACCGCGAGCCTTCTCGCGCGCGCGAGAAAGTCTCCGGTCTCGCAGACCGGGCCCACGATGTCGTAGACGTCGGCGGCTGCGCCGCTGTCTTCCTTCACCGGCAGCACGTCGTGCCACGCTTCGTAGAGCGCGGGCCTCACGAGGTCGTTCATCGCGGCGTCGACGATGGCGAAGCTGCGGTCTTCGCCCCGCTTGAGGTACTCCACCCGGCTGAGCAGCACCCCCGCGTTGCCGGCGAGGACCCGGCCCGGCTCGAAGAGGAGCTTGTGCCGATCGTGGCGAAAAGCCTCGAGCACCACCTTCGCGTACTCGGGGATCGCAGGCGGAGTCTCGCTCTGGTATCGGATGCCGACGCCGCCGCCGACGTCGATGTGCCGCAGCGGTATGCCGTCGCGTTCCAGGCGTGCTACGAGGTCGGCGATCTTCCCGAGCGCTTCCGCGATGGGCGCCAGATCGGTGAGCTGTGACCCGATGTGGCAGTCGACGCCTTCGATCTGAAGGTTCGGCAGAGACCGCGCGCGCGCGTACAGCGCCGGCGCATCGGCGTACGAGACGCCGAACTTGTTCTCCTTGAGCCCGGTCGCGATATAGGGATGCGTGCCCGCATCGACGTCCGGATTGACCCGCAGGCTGATCGGAGCGCGCATGCCGAGCTCGCCCGCGATGCGGTTCAGGCGCTCGAGCTCGCTTGCCGATTCGACGTTGAAGCAGAGGATGCCCGCACGCAGCGCAGCACGGATCTCGTCGGACGTCTTGCCGACGCCGGAGAACACGACCTTCGCCGGATCGCCGCCTGCGGCGATCACGCGCGCAAGCTCGCCGCCCGAAACGATGTCGAAGCCGCTGCCGAGTCGCCCGAAAACGTCGAGGACCGCGAGGTTGGAGTTCGCCTTGACCGCATAGCACACGAGGTGATCGCGCGATGCGAAGGCTTCGGCATAGGCGCGATAGGCCTCGGTCAGCGCGGCCCGCGAATAGACGTAGCAAGGGGTGCCGACACGTTCGGCGATCTCCGAGAGCGCGACGTCCTCGACGTGAAGCTCGCGTTGCTTGTACTGGTAGACGCTCACTGGGGTACCACGGGTGTTTCGGTCGGTACCGCGGGCTTCGCCGCCGGCTTTGCCGCAGGCGGCTTGGACGGAGCGGGTTTGTCCTGCGGCAGGTAGAGCGGGCCTTTGAACCCGCAGCCGGCGATCAGCGCGGCGACGACCAACGTTGAAATGAGGCGCATTCGGAGAATCGGTGGGCTCCGTCAGAGGAGCAGGTAGCGATGACCGTCGCGGCGCAGCTCCTTGCGGCGCGACGCGTAGTCGGGAACGAGCTTGCCGACGGTGCGCCAGAAGCGCTGCGAGTGGTTCATCTCGATCAGGTGCGCGACCTCGTGGGCGACCACGTAATCGAGCAGGTGCACGGGCATCTGTATGAGCCGCCAGTTGAGATGGATGCGGCCGCTCACGTGGCAGCTTCCCCACCGCGTCCGCGCGCTCGACAGGTGCACCTGTGGAGACGGCCGCACGCCGAGCAGCTTGCGGTAATGGTCGACGCGCTCGAGGAAGCAGGCCAGAGCCTGCGCATGCAGCCAGTCCTGGACGTGGCGCGCGACCGCGGGGCCGCACGCGGCAGTGCCGACGACGAGATTCTCGCCGTCGATGCGCACTGCGCTCTCCGCCGGCGCGAGCGCGAGCGTGAACGGCTTGCCGAGCAGCATCAGGGTCTCGCCGTCGGCCCATAGCCTTGCGGGGGCGCGGCGGACCTGCCATTCCTCGAGCTTGCGCAACACCCAGTCGGCGTGGCGCTTGAGCAACCGCTCGATCGAGCCGTGCGTCGCTTCCCAGGGCGCGCCGACGCGCAAGCCTTCTTCGTCGACGAGGATCGAGATCGCGCGGCGCCGCGCGCTGCGCTTGATCGTGTACGAGACGAGGCGTCCTTCGAGCGCGAGATGGGCGCGACCGACGACCTGCTGCTGGCGGTGCTGCAGCGGGAGCTCGAGCTGCCCGGGTTTAACGCGGTTCATGCTGCCTGATCCGTCGAGTCTCGGTCTCTATCCATTCCGCGACGCGGTTCATGAAGTCGGGCGCCTGCTCGCCCGCGTGCGGACGGAATGCCGGCCCGACGCTAATTGTGACCGTTCCGGCGCGCTTGAGAAAAGAATTTCGCGGCCAGCAGTCGCCGGCGTTGTGCGCCACCGGCACCACCGGCGCTCCGGTGTGCAGGGCGAGCCGCGCGCCGCCGGCCTTGTACGTGCCCGCGACGCCGGGCGCGCTGCGCGTGCCTTCAGGGAACACCACGATGGAAAATCCGGTCTTGAGACGGTCCACGCCCTGCTCGAGCATCTGCCGCAACGCCCGGCGCCGATCGGCGCGATCGATCGCGATCGGCGAGAGCATCGCGAGACCCCACCCCAGAAACGGGATCCACAGCAGCTCGCGCTTGAGCACCCAGACCTGCGGCGGAAACACGAGCTGCAGCGCCATCGTCTCCCACGCCGATTCGTGCTTCGACAGGATGATGGACGGCGTGCTCGGCACGTTCTCCGCGCCGATCACGCGGTAGCGGATGCCGCAGATCGCACGAGCAGCGAAGACCATGAAGCGCGACCACAGCGAGATCACGCGATAGCGCGCGAGCGGAGGCAGGGGGAACGTGGCGAGCGCGATGAACGAGTACGGCGCGGTCACCACGATTTGCACGAGCGCGTACGCGATCGAGCGCAGCCACGCCATCATCGGGCGATGGCGCGCGCCGCTTCGGCGAGGTCGTCGTAGATCTGCGTTCCCTGCGGCAGGCCGCCCGCCTCCTCGGTCCTGCGCCCTTTGCCGGTGCGCACCAGCATCGGCGTCGCGCCCACGGCGGCCGCCGCCTGCAGGTCCCGCAGCGCGTCTCCGACGCTCGGCACGCCTCGCAGGTCGACGTTGAAGCGGCTGGCAATCTCGTCGAACAGCCCCGAGCGCGGCTTGCGGCAGTTGCAGCCTGCGTCGTTCGAGTGCGGGCAAAAGAAGATCGCGTCGACGCGGCCGCCGATCTGGGCGAGCGCACGATGCATCTTGTCGTGTATGGCGTTCAGCGTCGAAACCTCGAACAGTCCGCGGCCGACGCCCGACTGGTTGGTCGCCAGCACCACGTGGAAACCGGCGCGATTGAGCTTCGCGATCGCTTCGAGACTGCCCGGGATGGGGCGCCACTCCGCGGGCGACTTGATGAAGCTGTCGCTGTCGTGGTTGATGACGCCGTCGCGGTCGAGGATGACGAGCTTCACACCGCGAGGCGCGAGATGTCCGCGATCCGGTTCATGGTGTCGCGCAGCTGCGCGAGGAGCGCGATGCGGTTGTCGCGCAGCTTGACGTCGTCTGCCATCACCATGACGCCGTCGAAGAACGCGTCGACGGGTTCCTTGAGCGCGGCGAGCGTCTTCAGCATGCCCGCATAGTCCTGGCGCTCGTAGTGCGCGTCGGCCCGGGCTTTGGCCTGCCCGAACTCCTGCGCGAGCGTCTTCTCGGGCGCCTCGACGAGCAGCTCGGCCCGGAAATCGGCGGGCACGCGCTCGGCTTTCTTGAGGATGTTGCCGATGCGCTTGTTCGCCGCCGCGAGGCTGGGCGCCTCGGGCAGCGTGTTGAACATCGTCACCGCGTCGAGCTGGAGGCGGATGAGGTCGACGCGATCGGGCTTCAGCGCGAGGACCGCGTCCACTTCGGTGGCGCCGTAGCCGGCGTCGACGAAATAGCCGCGCATGCGGTCGTGGAAGAACGCGAGGAGCTCGGCTTCCGCGGGTTTCACCTTGAGCTTCGGATCGAACGCGCCGAACGCGTCGCGCACGATGACCGTCAGCGACAGCGGCAGTGCGCGCTCGGACAGGATGCGGATCACGCCCAGCGCCTGGCGCCGCAGCGCATAGGGATCCTTGTCGCCCGTCGGCTGCTGGCCGATCCCGAACAGGCCGGCGAGCGCTTCGAGCTTGTCGGCCAGCGCGACCGCGCAGGCCTCGCGCGATTCGGGCAGCGAATCGCCGGCGAAGCGCGGGTGGTAATGTCCTTCGACCGCGTCGGCGACGAGCGCCGGCTCGCCGTCGTGCAGCGCGTAGTAGCGCCCCATGATGCCCTGCAGCTCGGGAAACTCGCCGACCATGCCGGTGACGAGATCGGCCTTGGCGAGCCACGCGCCACGCTCGGCGAGCGCCGCATCGGCGTCCAGCGCCCGGGCGTACTTGCCGGCGAGCAGCTGCACGCGCTCGATGCGCTCGAGCTGGCTGCCGAGGCGGTTGTGGTACACGACCGCGCCGAGCTGAGGCACGCGCTCTTCGAGCCGCACTTTGCGGTCCTGGTCGTAGAAGAACTTCGCGTCGGCGAGACGCGCGCGCAGCACGCGCTCGTTGCCGCGGACGATGTTGGCGGGATCGTCGGTTTTCAAATTCGACACGACGAGGAACCGCGGCAGCAGCTTTTGCGTGTCCTTTGCGACCAGCGGGAAGTACTTCTGATGCTGCTTCATCGACAGGATCAGGCATTCCTGCGGCACGTCGAGGAAGTCCGCGCTGAATCCGCCTTCGTACACCACCGGAAACTCGACGAGCGCTGAGACTTCGTCGAGGAGCGCTTCGTCGTCGAGGAGGGCGCCTTTGCCGCCGGCCTGCTTCTGGAGCGCTTCCCGGATCGCGGCCTTGCGCGCATCGAACGACGCGATGACGCTGCCGCGATCGCGCAGAACCGATTCGTAATCGCCGGCGTTGGCGACGATCACCGGCCCTTCGCTCAGGAAGCGGTGACCGAGCGTCGTGTTGCCGCTTTCGATGCCGAGCACCGAGCCCTGGACGACGCGATCGCCGTGCATCATCACCAGCCCGTGCACGGGCCGCACGAATTCGGCGTCGCCCGCGCCCCAGCGCATCACTTTCGGGATGGGCAGGCCCTTCAGCGCCGCCGCGACCTTGCCCGCGAGCTGCGATGCGAGGTCGCTGCCCTTCTGCTGGGCGCGATAGTAGAACGCGCGCCCTTTCGGCGTGTCGCGCTGCTGCAGCGCTTCGACCGCGACATTGTTCTTGCGCGCGAAGCCGAGCAGCGCCTGAGTCGGCTTGCCTTCGGCGTCGAGGCCGGCTTTGACCGAAGGGCCCGCGACCTCGACCTCGCGGTCCGGGGCGACGTCGAGCGTGTTCGCGATCTGAACCGCGAGCCTGCGCGGTGTCGCGTACCAGCGCGTCGTGCTGTCGGGCCCGAGGAAATCGTCGCGTTTGAGATCGGCGGCGAGCGCGTCGGCGAACGCGCGGCCGAGTCGCGCGAGCGCTTTCGGCGGCAGCTCTTCGGTGCGAATCTCGACGAGGAGGGTGGTCGAGCTCACGCCGGCTCCTTGTGTTTCACCATCGGGAAGCCCAGCGCTTCACGCGAATCGTAATAGGCCTGCGCGACGAGCCGTGCGAGCGCGCGTACGCGCGCGATGTACGCCGCGCGCTCGGTGACCGAGATCGCGCCGCGCGCGTCGAGCAGGTTGAAGGTGTGCGAGCACTTCAACACCATCTCGTAGCCCGGCAGCACCAGACCGCTTTCGATGAGCCGCTTCGCTTCGCGCTCGTAGTCGTCGAAGAGCGTCAGCAGCCACTGCACGTTCGCGGCTTCGAAGTTGTACTTCGACTGCTCGACCTCGTTCTGGTGATACACGTCGCCGTAGCTGACGCCGTCGACCCAGACCAGGTCGTACACGCTCTCCTTGCCCTGCAGGTACATCGCGAGCCGCTCGAGGCCGTAGGTGAGCTCGCCGAGCACCGGCTTGCAGTCGAGGCCGCCGACCTGCTGGAAATACGTGAACTGCGTGACTTCCATGCCGTTGAGCCACACTTCCCAGCCGAGGCCCCACGCGCCCAGCGTCGGCGATTCCCAGTCGTCCTCGACGAAGCGGATGTCGTTCACCTTCGGATCGATACCGAGCTCGCGCAAGGACCCGAGATAGAGGTCCTGCAGGTTGTCGGGCGACGGCTTCATCACCACCTGGTACTGGTAGTAATGCTGGAGCCGGTTCGGGTTGTCGCCGTAGCGTCCGTCCTTGGGACGTCGGGAAGGCTGAACGTAGGCGGCGTTCCAGGGCTCGGGACCGATCGAGCGCAGGAACGTCGCGGTGTGGAACGTGCCCGCGCCCACTTCCATGTCGTACGGCTGGAGGAGCGCACAGCCTTGGGCGTCCCAGTACTGGTTGAGCGCCAGAATGATCTGTTGAAAGGTCAGCATAAGAGACGCGCGAAACCGCGAATTTTACCGGCTTTGGGCGGGGCGCCGCGAGTAGAGCCATGCCCCGGCCAGGAGCAGCAGGGCGAGAAGAAGAACGGGCCGGTTGCCGGCGCGCACGTAAGGCGTCGCCCCCGAGTAGCCCTGGACGCGTGCGGTCACGGCCGCCGTCGTGAACTCGGGGGCTGCGTCGACCACCTTGCCGCGGGTGTCGATCACCGCAGTCATGCCGGTGTTGGTCGCGCGCATCATGTAACGCCCGGTTTCGATCGCCCGCGCCTGCGAGATCTGGAGGTGCTGGTAGGGCGCGATCGAGCGGCCGAACCACGCGACGTTGCTCACGTTCACCAGCATCGTCGCCTGCGGCAGCTGGCGGATGATCTCCTCGCCGAACGCGTCCTCGTAGCAGATGTTGAGCGCGACGCGCTGGCCGGCGACCGCGAGCGGCTGCTGATCGACGCCGCCTCGCGAGAAATCCTGGAGCGGGATCGCGAGCACGCCGACGATCCAGCCGAGCACCGGCCGCAAGGGAATGAACTCGCCGAACGGCACGAGGTGCGACTTGCGATACGCCTGTATCTTCGACGTGCCGATCGAGATCACGCTGTTGTAGTAATCGCCCGAGGGAAGCTGCTCGGGAACGCCGATCAGCGCATCGCCACCGTTGTGGCGCGCGTGGTCCGCGATGTCGGAGAGATAGTCGGCGGGGATGTCGCGCAGGAACATCGGGATCGCGGTCTCGGGAAACACGATGAGCTTGGCCTTGCTCTCATACGCGAGATCGCGATAGGTGATCAGCGTCTTGCGCAGGCCCTCCATGGTCCACTTGATCTCCTGCGGGATGTTGCCCTGGAGAAGTGTGACTTCGACCGGCTCGCCGGCGGGCGCGGTCCAGGTCGTCTGCGACAGGCCGTAGCCTGCGCCCCACACCACGGCAAGCGCCACGATCGGTGCGGCGAGCGCGGAGGCCGATGGTTTGGCGTGCGCACGCCGCGATCGCATCAAGGCATCGGCGAGCAGCGCGAGCAGCCCTGCGCTCATGAGCGTGGCGAGCGACACGCCGAAGATACCGGTGACCGGCGCGTAACCGGCGAGCGCACTGCCGGGAATCTGCGAATAGCCGACCGCGAGCCAAGGAAAGCCGGTGAAGATCCAGCCCCTCACCCATTCGGTCAGCATCCACGCGGACGGCGCAACGAGCGCGAACGCGAGCCACGGGTTGACGCGGATCGCGGCGACGCAGTAACCCGCGGCCGCGGGGAACAGCGCGAGAAACGCGCAGAAGAGGAGGGTGAAGAACGCGGCGAGCGGCGCCGGCATCGCGCCGAAGGTGTTGAGGCTCACGTACACCCACGACACGCCGGCGAGGAAGAAGCCCACGCCGAACCACCAGCCGATCGCCGCGGCGCGCCGCGGCGTGCTCGCCCCGAGCCACAGCAGGAACAGCGCTGCGAGCGCCAGTATCGGCAGCGGGTAGAGATAGAGCGGCGCGAAACCGAGTACCGAGAGGGGGCCGAGGAGGAAAGCGCCGATCGTGAGCCGGTCGAGCGCGAGCCGTTCTACGAGACGTCTCGATCGGGCGCGCGGCTCGCCGTGCTCTGCCGTTCCGGTATCTCGCGGCATCCGTCAGGCTTGAACGGTGCTCTGGGGCGCCACCTCGAGCAGATGCACCCGGCGGCTGTCGGCGCGCAGCACGGTCACCGTGAGCCCTTCCATGTCGACCTGTTCGCCGCGCTTGGGGACGCGTCCGAAGCGCTTGAGCACCAGGCCGCCGATGGTGTCGAACTCCTCGTCCGAGAATTCGGTGCCGAACTTCTCGTTGAAGTCCTCGATCTCGGTCATCGCCTTCACGCGATACAGGCCGCTCTTGTCCTGGATGATGTTGTCTTCGTCTTCGTCGAAATCGTATTCGTCCTCGATGTCGCCGACGATCTGCTCGAGCACGTCCTCGATCGTGACCAGCCCGGCCACGCCGCCGTACTCGTCGACGACGATGGCGATGTGGTTGCGATTCTTGCGGAACTCCTTGAGCAGGACGTTGAGCGGCTTGGACTCGGGGATGAACACCGCGGGGCGCAGCATCTCGCGCACGTTGAACTCTTCCTCGCCCGCGTAGTAACGCAGCAGGTCTTTCGCGAGCAGGACGCCGATGATGTCGTCCCGGTTGCCGCTCGTGACCGGAAAGCGCGAGTGCGCGGTCTGGATGACGAGCGGCACGAACTTGTCCGGCGACTCGTTGATGTCGATGACGTCCATCTGCGAGCGCGGCACCATGATGTCCCGCGCCTGCAGCTCCGACACCTGGAGCACGCCTTCGATCATCGCCAGCGCGTCGGCGTCGAGGAGGTTGCGCTCGTGTGAGTTGTGAAGAAGCTCGATGAGCTGCTCGCGGTCTTCGGGCTCGCGCATGATGAAAGCCGAGAGCCGCTCGAGCAGCGTGGGTTTAGGGTGTGGGTCCATGGTCTTGGGTCAAGGCGTAGGGATCCGGATAGCCCAGCCGTTTCAGTATGCGCTTTTCCAGCTTTTCCATCTCTTCCGCGTCGATCGCGCGCTCGTGATCGTAGCCCTGCAGGTGCAGCATGCCATGCACCGTCAGGTGCGCGTAGTGAGCGGTCACGTCCTTCTGCTGCGTACGCGCTTCCTTCGTCACCACCGGCGCGCACAATGCCAGATCGCCTTCATAGGGCGCCGCGCCGTTCATCACGAACGTCAGCACGTTGGTCGCGTAGTCCTTGCCGCGGTATGTGCGGTTGAGCTCGCGGCCTTCGACGGTATCGACGATGCGCACCGTCACCTCGGCATCACCCGAGAGGGCGGCGCGCGCCCAGCGCTCGAAATCCTTTTCGCCGGGAACGTTGCGCGCGCGAGTCGCATATTGCACGGCGAGGCGCAGCTCAGGCCTGCGTGCCCGCTTTGCGGGCGCGCCCTTCGCGCTCTTCGCGGTTTTCATAGGCGTTGACGATGCGCTGTACGAGCGGGTGGCGAACGACGTCCTCGGTGCCGAAGCGCGTGAACGCGATGCCGCGCGTCTTCTTCAGCACTTCCTGCGCGTCGACCAGGCCGCTCTTCTGCCCGCGCGCGAGGTCGACCTGCGTCACGTCGCCGGTGACGACGCACTTGCTGCCGAAGCCCATGCGCGTGAGGAACATCTTCATCTGCTCGGGCGTCGTGTTCTGCGCTTCGTCGAGGATGGTGAACGAGTGATTGAGCGTGCGTCCGCGCATGAAGGCGAGCGGCGCGATCTCGATGGCGCCGCGCTCGAACATCTTCGCGACCTTGTCGTAACCCATGAGATCGTAGAGCGCATCGTAGAGCGGCCGCAGGTAAGGGTCCACTTTCTGCGCCATGTCGCCGGGCAGAAAGCCGAGCCGCTCGCCCGCTTCCACGGCAGGCCGCACCAGCACGATGCGCTTCACGCTGTCGCGCTCGAGCGCGTCGACCGCGCACGCGACCGCGAGATAGGTCTTGCCGGTGCCGGCGGGTCCGATCGCGAACGTGATGTCGTGCGTCTGGATGTTTTCGAGGTACTGGACCTGGTGCGGCGTGCGGCCATGCAGGTCCGGACGGCGCGTCAGCAGTTGCGCCGAGACGACCGCCTTCGCCACCGCGTCGCCGTCGTTGCCACTAGCGCCGGCTTCGATCAGCCCGAGCTGCACGTCCTCGAGCGACAGATGATCGTTCGCTTCGCTATAGAAACGCTGCAGCAGCTTGGCGGCGGTGCGCGCCTGCGGCGCCTTGCCTTCGATCGTGAAGCGCTCGCCGCGGCGCGCGATGTTGACGTCGAGCGCCGTCTCGATCTGGCGCAGGTTCTCGTCGAGCGCGCCGCACAAATTGGCGAGGCGCTGGTTGTCGACGGGGTCGAAGCTGATCTCTACTGGTTTCAAAGCGTGACTGCGGTGACTGCGGTGACTGCGATCTCTCCGCGCAGGGAGTGGGGAAGGGCCGCGGTGATCCGCACGTCGACGAATTTACCGACAAGCGCGCCGACGAGCGAAGCCGGGGCTGCAAAGTTCACCATGCGATGGTTGTCGGTGCGGCCGGCGAGCTCGGCTTCGTCGCGGCGCGCGTGGCCTTCGACGAGGATGCGCTGGGTGGTGCCGACCATGCGCCGGCTGATCATCTGTGCGTTCGCCTCGATCTTTGCCTGCAACGTCTGGAGGCGCTGCAGTTTCAGTTCCTGCGGCGTATCGTCCGCGAGCTCCGCGGCCGGCGTGCCGGGGCGCGGGCTGTAGACGAAGCTGAAGCTCGAATCGAAGCCGACGTCGTCGATCAGCTTGAGCGTGGCTTCGAAGTCGCGCTCGGTCTCGCCGGGGAAGCCGACGATGAAATCGGTCGATATGGAAATATCGGGCCTGACCGCGCGCAGGCGGCGCACGATCGACTTGTACTCGATGGCGGTGTAACCGCGCTTCATCGCCGCGAGCACGCGGTCCGAGCCCGATTGCACCGGCAGGTGCACGTGGCTCACGAGCTGGGGCAGCCTGGCGTAGGCGTCGACGAGGCGCTGGGTGAACTCGCGCGGATGCGAGGTGGTGTAGCGCAGGCGCTCGATGCCCGGAATCTCGGCGGCATATTCGAGGAGCATCGCGAAGTCCGCGGTATCGCCTTGTTCCGTTGCGCCGCGGTACGCGTTGACGTTCTGGCCGAGCAGCGTCAGCTCCTTGACGCCCTGGCTGCCGAGCTCGGCGATCTCGGTGAGCACGTCCTCGAAGCGGCGCGATACTTCCTCGCCGCGGGTGTACGGCACGACGCAGAACGTGCAGTACTTGCTGCAGCCTTCCATGATCGAGACGAATGCGGTCGGACCTTCGACGCGCGCCGGCGGCATGCGGTCGAACTTCTCGACTTCCGGGAACGAGATGTCGACCTGCGACTTGCCGCTGTCGCGGCGCGCTTCGATCATCTCGGGCAGGCGATGCAGGGTCTGCGGGCCGAACACGACGTCGACGTACGGCGCGCGCTTCACGATCGCCGCGCCTTCCTGGCTCGCGACGCAGCCGCCGACGCCGATGATCACGCCCGGCCGCTCGCGCTTGAGGTGCTTCACGCGGCCGAGATCGTGGAAGACCTTCTCCTGCGCTTTCTCGCGGACCGAGCAGGTGTTGAACAGGATCACGTCGGCTTCGGCCGGATCCTGCGTCGGTTCCAGTCCATGCGATTCGCGCAGCACGTCGGCCATCTTGTCCGAGTCGTACTCGTTCATCTGGCAGCCGAACGTCTTGATGTAAACCTTCGAAGGCATTGATTAACGGCCGAGCAGGCCGCCGGGAGGCGCGGGCGTGGGCGGCGTGGTGGGCTTGGTCGGCGGGGTGGTCTTGAAGCGCGCTTTCTCGTCCGCCGTTAGGATGTAGACGCGCATCACGTTGCCGAAGCCGTCGCCGGTAAAGAAGATGTCCGCGCCGACGGGAAGCTGCGAGTGCGTCAGCCGCCGGTTGTTCTGGTCGTAGATGATGGCGCCCGGGGCGAGCGTGAGCACCGTCTTGTTGATCACGATGCCCGGCAGCGGCAGGCGATCGCCGGTCGTGCCGAGGAAGCCCGACGCCGGCAGCGTCCTGAAGGGCTGCGCATGGGCCGCCGCGAAAATCAGGGATAAAACAAGCAGGAGCAGGGACTTACGCATCCGGGCCACGATAGCACACGATGGCCGTAAGTCTCTGCCGCTCAGGACCATATGTACTATGGCGGCGATAACGCAAATGAGTGAATTCGGTTGGTGGCGAGTCAGGGATTTGAACCCCGGACCAACGGATTATGATTCCGCTGCTCTAACCACTGAGCTAACTCGCCACGGGGAGCGGCGCAGTCTAAAGACCGCGTTGCCCCGTGTCAAGCAAAGCATCCCAGGTGCCTGATTCCGCGCGGGAAATGGCGTAGACTCACGGGCCTTTCCAAACGCTTCTTCTCACATGCACAGTTTCGACGCGATCGTCGTGGGCGCCGGCATCGTCGGTGCGGCGCTGGCGCTCGCGCTGCGCGACGCCGACCTGACGGTCGCGGTGATCGAGCCGGCGCCCCCCCGGGTGCCGGACCACGCCGGCGGCTGGGACAGCCGCGTTTATACCGTAAGCCCCGGCAACGTGTCCTGGCTCGAAGGCCTGGGCGTCTGGGGCACGCTCAGCTCCGAGCGCCTGACCCGCGTCGAGGCGATGGAGGTCTTCGGCGACCGCGGCGGCAGCCGGCTCGACTTCAGCGCCTACGAGGCCGGGATGCGCGAGCTGGCATGGGTCGCGGAGTCGCGCGAGCTGCAGTCTGCGCTGTGGCAGGCGCTCGAAGCAGCGCCGCACGTGACGCTGTACTGCGGCGCGCGCTGCACGGACATCGCGTGGGAGCGTGATGCCGCGCGGCTGCATCTCGACGACGGCGGCGAGCTTGCCGGACGCCTCGTGGTCGGTGCCGATGGCAGCGACTCCTGGGTGCGGGAGCGCGCCGGCATCGCGGTGAAGACCCACCAGTACCGCCAGCTCGGCGTCGTCGCGAACTTCGAAGCCGAGCGGCCGCACCGCGGGGTCGCGTACCAATGGTTCACGGGCGACAGCGTGCTCGCGCTCCTGCCGCTGCCGGATCGGCTGGTCTCCATGGTGTGGTCCGCACCTGAGGCGCGTGCGCGCGAGCTTCTCGCAATGCCGGCCGAGGCACTGACCGCCGAGGTCGAGCGCGCCAGCGCGGACGCAATTGGACGCCTGAAGGTGATCACCCCCTCCGCCGCATTCCCGCTGAAGCGCCAGCACGTGGCGCGGCTCGTCGAGCCGCGCGTCGCGCTCATCGGCGATGCGGCCCACAACATCCATCCGCTCGCGGGACAGGGCGTGAACCTGGGCTTGCGCGACGCACGCGAGTTCGGCCGGGTGCTCGCCGGCCGCGGCCCGCGGCGCGACTGCGGGGACCATACCTTGCTGCGTCGCTACGAGCGGGCGCGGCGCGAAGACATCGCGGCGCTCGAGCTCACCACCGACGGGCTGGAGAAACTTTTCAACGGCCCGGCGGTCTGGTTGGCGGGGCTGCGCAACCTCGGCCTGACCTTGGTGGACGCGCAGAGCCCCCTCAAGACGGCGCTCGCGCGTCGCGCTGCCGCATGACGAATAGAGAGGTCAGCATGTTGAAGAAATTATGGGTATCGGCGCTCGCCGTCGCGCTCTTCGCGGCCGGTGTCGCGGGCGCGGACGAGAACGCCGTGCGGCAGGCGTTCCAGAGCAAGTTCCCGAAGATGACCGTCGAGAGCGTCTCGCGCATGCCGTTCGCGAACATGTACGAAGTGATCATCGACGGGCAGGTGTTCTACACCGACGACAAGGGCTCGTATCTGTTCAGCGGCAACCTCCTCGACCTGCGCGGCGGACAGCCTCGGAACCTCACGCAGGAGGCGACGAGCAAGCTCGCGGCGACCGTGCTCGCGAAGTCCACCGAGAACGCGGTGAAGCGCGTGAAAGGCAACGGCAAGCGCGTCATCTACACTTTCGAGGATCCGAACTGCGGCTACTGCAAGGAGCTGCAGAAGGAGCTGACGAAGGTGAATGACGTCACCGTCTACACGTTCCTGTGGGCGATCCTCTCGCCGGACTCGGTCGAGAAAGCCAAGGCGATCTGGTGCTCCAAGGACCGCGCCCGGGCCTGGGAAGACGTCATGCTCAAAGGCGCGCCGGCGACCGGCAGGCGCGATTGCGACACACCGCTCGAGCGCAACGCCCAGCTCGCGCAGCGCTTCGGGCTGCGGGGCACGCCCGGCGTGTATCTCGCCAACGGCGAACAGATCGGTGGCTACGTGCCCGCCGAAAAGATCGAGGCCGCCCTCCGCGGCAGGTAGTCAACAGGCATGCAGCGCGGGCGTTAGGAGGACATGACGACCCGCGCCCTGGCCACGCGGCTTGCGCTTTCCGCGAGATCGCGACTGCTCGCGGCGCTGTGCATCTCCGTCCTGCTGCACCTCTCGACGCCGCTCTTTCTGAACGGCGGTGCGTCGCGTCCGGCATCGACGTATCACGCGCCGTCGCTGAGTGTTCGCGTCGTCGCGGAACCCGTAGCCTCTCCGGAAGCAGCTCCCGGGCTTGCGCGCATGCCGGAGAGCACCCGGGCGGCTAAACCTCGCGTCCTTCCTGTCGAGCGCATCCAAGCCCCGGAAGCGGCAGTCGCCGCGCCTCAGCCCGAGGCCGCCGGCGGCCTGCCGCAGGCGCCCGACCTGACCTACTACGGCACGCGGCAACTGGATGTGTTTCCGCGGCTCCTCGCGCCGCTCGACCTCACGTATCGCGGCAAAGCCGCCGACGATAAGGTGACCGGCCGCGTACGCCTGCTGGTGATGATCGACGAGGCCGGCACGGTGCGCGACGTCAGCGTCGTCGAAGCCGAGCCGGCGAGTTACTTCGAGGACGAAGCCTCGCGCGCGCTCATGACAGCACGCTTCTCCCCCGCGTATCGCAACGGCCGCGCGGTGAGGAGCCGCATGCAGATCGAGCTGAACTACGGGGTGGAGCGCGGCTCGCCGTAAGCGGTAGGCAACAAGAGCCACATCTTCAGCCGTTGCTTCATGCGCCCGGCCTCGCGCGCCGCGGCTTCGCCGTAACCCCAGAAGAAATCGGCGCGCACCGCCCCGCGTATCGCGCTGCCGGTGTCCTGTGCGAGCATGAGGCGATTCATCGGCTTCGCGCTGTTCGGCCACGTCGTGGCGATGTACACCGGCGCGCCGGCCGGCACGTATCGCGTATCGACCGCGACGCTGCGACGGGGCGTGAGCGGCACGCCGAGCGAGCCCGGCGGCCCGTTGCCGGCGCCGGGCAGCTCGCGAAAGAACACGTAGCTCGGGTTGGTGTTGAGCAGCGCGGTGAGCTCCGCGGCATGCTCGCGCGCCCACGCCTTGATTCCCTGCATCGACGCCTGCTCGAGCGTGAGCTCGCCGCGCTCGATGAGAGTGCGGCCGATCGATTTGTAAGGATAACCGTTCTGATCCGCGTAGCCGACGCGCACCGTCTCCCCGCTATCGAGCGCAATGCGCCCGGACCCCTGCACGTGGAGGAAGAACAAATCGATGGGATCGTCGACCCACAGCAGCTCCTTGCCCTTGAGCGGCGCCGCGCCGCTTTCGATCTGCGCGCGATCGTAGTAGGGCACGATGCGCCGGCCTTCGAGGCGCCCGCGCAGTCTCAGGCCTTTGACGTCGGGCTGCGCTTCGGCGAGGTCGACGTTGATGAGATCGTCGGGGACGGTGTACAGCGGATAGCGATACCGCGCACCGGGCTTGCGGCTTCCGCGCAGCAGCGGCTCGTAATAGCCCGTGATCAGACCGTCCTGTGCGCCTTCCGCGCTCGCGACCTGCCATACCCTGAAGTGCCGCTCGAAAAAGCGGCGAACGCTGTCGGCGTTTGCGGGCGATGTGCGCGAAGCGGCCGTGCACACCTCGCGCCAGCCTTCGCGATTGACGAGCGCGCCGCAGCTCGCGACGAACGCCGGCCATGCCTCGAGCGCCGCGTCGTCGCGCCAGCCGGGAAGCTCCGCGAAAGTCGCTGCCTTGTAAGTCGCACCGGAGACGGGCGGTGTCGGCGCCGGCGGCGACTTGAGGCCTGGTTCAGCGGCGCGAGGTGCTTGCGGCGTCACGACGGGAGGCGGCGCTGGTTCTGAGGGCTTCTGCTGAGGCGGCGCCTGCGTCACCGGCTTTTCGGTGACCGCGGTGGGCGGCGAGGTGCAGGCGAATACGGCAAGGACGACTGCGAGCGCCGCGACGACGCGTGCGCGCGATTGGATTTCGGGGCGTGCTTCCTTCATGATGGCGGCGAGTATACCGATCACCACCGCCATGGCTCTCCTCCTTCTCCTGCTCGAAGCCGCCGTCGCGCTCGCGCTCCTCCTCGGCATCGTCTGGTGGACGTGGCCGCGCAAGCGCAAGAAGCCGCCCTCCCGGCCGCCCGAATAACAGCGAGCGGTTACAATTCAGCGTTTCCGCGGTTTGTTTCACCCTCTGTCATGACTTTTCGAATTGCGCCGAGCATTCTCTCCGCCGATTTCGCGCGCCTGGGCGCGGAAGTCGAGGCCGTGCAGCGCGCGGGCGCCGACCTCGTGCACTTCGACGTGATGGACAACCATTACGTGCCGAACCTGACCATCGGTCCGCTCGTGTGCAAGGCGATCAAGCCGCATTGCACCGCGCCGATCGACGTGCACCTCATGGTGAAACCGGTCGATCGCATCGTTCCCGATTTCGTCGAGGCCGGCGCCCGCATCATCTCGTTCCATCCCGAAGCGAGCGAGCACGTCGACCGTACGCTGCAGCTCATCCGCGACGCGGGCTGCAAGGCGGGCCTGGTGTTCAATCCGGCCACCCCTCTCGCCTATCTCGATCACGTGATGGACAAGGTCGACCTGGTGCTCATCATGTCGGTGAACCCCGGCTTCGGCGGCCAGGCTTTCATTCCGCAGGCGCTGGAAAAGATCCGGGCGGTGAGGAAACGCATCGACGCGTCGGGCCGCGACATCTGGCTCGAAGTCGACGGCGGCATCAAGATCGACAACATCGCCGAAGTCGCGAAAGCGGGCGCGGACACGTTCGTCGCCGGCTCCGCCATCTTCGGCACCAAAGATTACGCAGCGACCATAGGCGCCATGCGAAAAGAACTCGAAAAGGCGCGAGGAATCGCATGTTGAATGCGCCCCTCGCCATCAAAGGCGTGACGATCGATCTCGACGGCACGCTGCTCGACACCATCCCCGACCTCGCCGCGGCGGCGAACGCCATGCTCGCAGAGCTCGGGCGCCCGCCCCTGCCGCTCGAAACCATCCGCACCTTCGTCGGCAAAGGCATACAGAACCTCGTCGAGCGCACGCTCGCGGGCCACATCGACGGTGGAGCGGACGCCGAGAGCGTCGCGCGCGCGATGCCGATCTACGAGCGCCACTACGTCGCCGTGAACGGCCGGCACACGACGATCTACCCCGGCGTCAAGGAAGGTCTCGAGAAGCTCAAGTCGATGGGGCTGCCGCTGGCAGTGGTCACCAACAAATCCGGACGCTTCACGCTGCCGCTCCTCGAAGAAGTCGGCTTCTCACCGTACTTTCGGACCGTGGTGTCGGGCGACACGCTCGCGCGCAAGAAGCCGCATCCCGACCCCCTGCTGCACGCGTGCAAAACCCTCGAGATCGCGCCCCGCGACATGCTGATGATCGGCGATTCGCTCAACGACACGCAGGCCGCGCGCGCCGCGGGCTGCCCGGTTTTCTGCGTGACCTACGGCTACAACGAAGGCCACGACGTGCGCGATCTCGACAGCGATGCGATCGTCGATACGCTCGTGGAGGCAGCCGCGCTCGTGCGGAAAGCATGAACGAGACCGAGTTCAAGGCGCTCGCGGCCGCGGGCTTCAATCGCGTCCCGGTCATCCTCGAGACCTTCGCCGATCTCGATACGCCGCTCTCGATCTACGTCAAGCTCGCCCACGAGCCGTACACCTATCTCCTCGAATCGGTGGTGGGCGGCGAGCGCTTCGGACGCTATTCGTTCATCGGGCTCGCCGCGTCGAGCCGCCTCGAAGTGCGCGGCTACGACTGTGTCGAGATCGAAAACGGCCGACAGACGCAGCGCACGCACGCCGAAGACCCGCTCGCGTTCGTGCAGTCGTACCTCGACCGCTACCGCACGGCGAAGGACGAGCGGCTGCCGCGGTTCTGCGGCGGACTCGTCGGCTATTTCGGCTATGAGACGGTGCAGTATATCGAGAAGCGCGTCGGCCGCGTCCCCAAGGCCGACCCGCTGGGCGTGCCCGACATCGTTCTGCTCGTATCCGAGGAGATCGCGATCGTCGACAATCTCTCGGGCAAGCTCTCGCTGGTCGTGTATGCCAATCCCGAAGAGGAGGGCGCCTACGGTCGCGCGCGCGCGCGGCTCGCCGAGCTCCTCCAGAAGCTGCGCGACCCGGTGACGATCCCGGCCGACACGCGCGGCAAGTCGGTGCCCGCGGTGTCGGGCTTCGGGCAGCAGGCCTATCACCAGGCGGTGGCGAAGGCGAAGCGCTACATCTACGACGGCGACATCATGCAGGTCGTCCCTTCGCAGCGGATGTCCAAGCCGTTCGGCGCGACGCCGCTCGCGCTCTACCGGGCGCTGCGCACGCTCAATCCGTCGCCCTACATGTACTACTTCGATCTGGCGGACTTCCACATCGTCGGCGCTTCGCCCGAGATCCTGGTGCGCCTCGAAGGGGACAACGTGACGGTGCGCCCGATCGCGGGCACGCGGCGCCGCGGCGCCACGCCCGAAGAGGACGCGGCGCTCGCGGAGGAGCTCCTGTCCGACGCCAAGGAGCGCGCCGAGCACATCATGCTGGTGGATCTTGGCCGTAACGACGCCGGCCGTGTCACCCGGACCGGCACGGTCAAGGTGACCGAACAGATGGTCATCGAGCGCTATTCGCACGTGATGCACATCGTGTCCAACGTCGAGGGCAAGCTCGAGCCGGGGCTCAAGGCGATCGACGTGCTGAAAGCCACGTTCCCCGCGGGCACGGTGTCGGGCGCGCCCAAGGTGCGCGCCATGGAGATCATCGACGAGCTCGAGCCGGTGAAGCGCGGCGTCTACGCCGGCGCAGTCGGCTATCTCGGCTTCCACGGCAACATGGACGTCGCCATCGCCCTGCGCACAGCGGTGATCAAGGACGGCACGCTCCACGTCCAGGCGGGTGGCGGCGTCGTCGCCGACTCCGATCCCGAAGCCGAGTGGCAGGAAACTCAGAACAAGGCCAAGGCGCTCCTGCGCGCCGCCGAGATGGCGGAGTCGGGGCTCGATACTCGCTGGGATTGAGCGCTGTGCGCTCAACCCATTCCAGTGACGCCAAGGAGGGAACCGTACGGTTCCCTCCTTGAACCTCCCTCCCTTAAAAGCTCCACTGGTCCCTGATCGCGTAAGGCGAATTCGGGCCCGACGCTTGCTCCGGCGGGGTCCATGCGAAAAGAGTTCACCGACTACGACGTCTGGTCGTTCCACAAGCCCGACACCGACTCCTGGAACTGGCGCAGGACTTCGCCGGACGGTGAAGTCCTGATCGAAGGCCGCACGGCGTTCGGCAACCTCGACGAATGCGTCGAGGACGCGCGCCGCCACGGCTATACCGGTTCGATGTCGATCACGGCCTGACGCCCTTCACTCGAGGCTCCGCCGCGCCTCTCGCACTGTCGGCGGGCTTTACAGTCTGCTTGCGCCGGTTGCGGGCGCGATGGTTAAGCCATTGAAGCAACGCATTGTTCGCTTGTGGTATGCAACGTGCTTAAAGCACGTGCGACACGACCAAGGGAACAACAATGCGGCGCACGGCGAGCAAAAAAACCAGAGGGATCTTCGGCAAGCTGCTGCTTGCGTCGGCACTGGCCGGATCACTGCACGCGTCGGTTGCGCAAGCGGACTTCATCGCGCTGGACTCGACGCGCGGCATCGGCAACCAAGCCTGGACCGGTCCGCTCGGGATGGATTTCAACGTGGTGACCACGATCAAGGTGACCCAAGTCGGCGCTTTCGATAGCGGTCAGGACGGCTTCGTCAACGCGATCACCGTCGGCATCTTCAACCGCGACACTCAGACGCTCGTCCCCCTCAGCAGCTACACGCTGACGAGCGCAGACACGCTGCTCGGGCAGAGCCGCTACGGCGATATCAACGACGTCATCCTGAACGTCGGCCGTTACTCCATCGTCGCTCAGGGATTCGGCAGCGCCGACCTCAACGGGAACACCGGCGGCGGTTCGGGCGGTCCCACGATCGACACGGGTGGCGGCGCGATCAGCTTCGTCGGCGGCGCACGCTACTCCGGCGTTGGCGCGTTTACCTATCCGACGATCATCGACGGCGGTCCCTCGAACCGCTACGACGCGGGCACCTTCCAGTTCAGCGTGGTGCCTGAACCGACTTCGGCCGCGCTCGTGGGTATCGCGCTGGGCGTACTCGGCATGAGCCGCAGGCGCCGGAAGTCGTAAGGCGCGCATCGCGAGCTTCGCGGCGGCTTAGGCCGCCGTTTTTATTTGGACCTGTGGCGCCGCAAGCAGCCGCAGAAAAGCGGCGCGTTATACTAGCGGCCTGCCCAGAAGCCCCGCCGAATGCGTGCGAGACGGTGCGTTCCGCCCCCGCCCTGCCGCGCGTTTCACAGTTAGACTTCGTTACCGAACAGCGGCTTACGCATATCATGCTCCTGATGATCGACAACTACGACTCCTTCACCTACAACCTCGTCCAGTATTTGGGCGAGCTCGGCGAAGAGGTCGTCGTGCGCCGCAACGACGAGATTACCGTCGACGATGTCGCTTTGATGCAACCCGAGCGCATCGTCGTCTCACCCGGCCCGTGCACGCCCAACGAAGCGGGCATCTCGGTGCCGCTCATCGAGCGCCTCGCCGGCAAGACGCCGATCCTCGGCGTGTGCCTCGGCCATCAGAGCATCGGCCAGGCTTTCGGCGGCAGGATCGTGCATGCCAAGGAGCTGATGCACGGTAAGACCTCGAAGATCTTCCACAAGGACGTCGGCGTGTTTCGCGGCCTGCCGAATCCGTTCACCGCGACGCGCTACCACTCGCTGGTGATCGAGCGAGAGAGCCTGCCCGACTGCCTCGAGATCACCGCCTGGACCGAGGACGGCGAGATCATGGGGGTGCGCCACAAGACGCTGCCGGTCGAAGGCGTGCAGTTCCACCCCGAATCGATACTCACCGAGCACGGGCACGACCTGTTGCAGCACTTCCTCGAAGGGGACCCGCGATGACTCCGCAAGCCGCGCTCATCCGCGTCATCGAGCACCGCGAGATCTTCCGCGAGGAGATGCTCGCGTTGATGCGCGGCATCATGACCGGCGAAGTGTCGCCGACGCTGATCGGCGCGATCCTGATCGGCCTGCGCGTGAAGAAGGAAACGATCGGCGAGATCGCCGCTGCGGCCGAGGTGATGCGCGAGTTCGCGACGCGCGTGCCGGTGGAAGACACGCCCAACCTGATCGACACCTGCGGCACGGGCGGGGACTCGGCGCATTCGTTCAACATCTCGACCGCGGCGATGTTCGTGGCGGCGGCAGGCGGTGCGAGGATCGCCAAGCATGGCGGGCGCTCGGTCTCCAGCAAATCGGGCAGCGCGGACGTGCTCGAAGCGCTGGGCGTCCACATCAACCTCACGCCGGCGCAGGTCGCGCAGACGATCGAGAAGTGCGGGATCGGGTTCATGTTCGCGCCCAACCATCACAGCGCGATGAAGTACGCCGCTCCGGTGCGCCGCGAGCTCGGTGTCAAGACGATGTTCAACATCCTGGGGCCGCTCACCAACCCGGCGGGCGCGCGGCAGCAGGTGCTGGGCGTCTTCCATCCTGACCTGGTCGGCATACAGGCGCGCGTGCTGCAGCGCCTCGGCAGCCGCCGCGTGCTGGTCGTCCACGGCCTCGACGGCCTCGACGAGATCGCGCTGTCGGGCGAGACGATGGTGGCCGAGCTCAAGGACGGCGATATCCGCGAATACACCGTCGCGCCTTCGGACTTCGGCCTGAAAGCGGCTGACCCTTCGGCCATCCGCGTCGCCGACGTCGACGAATCGAAAGCGATGCTGCTCGGCGCGCTGGAGAACAAGCAAGGCGCGGCGCGCGACATCGTCGCGCTCAACGCCGGAGCGAGCCTTTACGTCGCCGGGCTTGCTCCGACCCTGAAAGCCGGCGTCGAGCTCGCGTCCGAGACCATCGCGAGCGGCGCAGCACGCCGCAAGATCGACGACTTCGTCGCAGCGACGAAAGTGTTTGCGGCATGAGCGACATCCTGAAGCGCATCCTCGGCGTCAAACGGGAGGAGGTGCAGGCGGCGAAGGCCGCCAAACCTCAGGCGGAGGTCGTCGCGGCGGCGCGAGACGCCGCGGCAGCGCGCGACTTCGTCGGGGCGATGCGCGCCAGGATCGCCGGCGGCCGCGCCGCCGTGATCGCGGAGATCAAGAAAGCGAGCCCGAGCAAAGGCGTGATCCGCGAGGACTTCGATCCCGCCGCGATCGCGGCGAGCTACGAGCGCCACGGCGCGGCGTGTCTCTCGGTGCTGACGGACCAGCAGTTCTTCGAGGGACGCCTCGCGGATCTGCAGGCGGCGCGTGCCGCGTGCGGATTGCCGGCGCTGCGCAAGGACTTCATGGTCGATCCTTACCAGGTGTACGAGGCGCGCGCAGCCGGCGCGGACTGCATCCTGCTGATCGTCGCGGCGCTGGACGACGCAAAGATGCGCGAGCTCGAAGACGTCGCGCGCGAGCTCGGGCTGGCGGTGCTGGTCGAAGTGCACGACGGGGCGGAGCTCGATCGTGCGCTGAAGTTGAAGACGCCGCTCATCGGCGTCAACAACCGTGATCTGCGCACGTTCGAAACCAGGCTCGACACGACGCTGCGGCTGCTCGAGCGCATCCCCGCGGATCGCATCGTCATCACCGAGAGCGGCATCCTCGAACCCGAGGACGTCACCCGCATGCGCTCGCGCGACGTGAGCGCTTTTCTGGTCGGCGAAGCGTTCATGCGCGCGCCGGATCCGGGCGTCGAACTGGAGAGACTGTTTGCGTAAAGATCTACGCCGCTCCTTCGCTTCGCTTCGGGCGCAACCGCCCGCTCATGCGGCTGCCGCCGCGACGCGCATATGAATATCGATCGCCTGATCGTCAGTTTCGACCGCGGCCTGCGCACGCTCTTCGGTCCGCCGGTGTCTTCGCGCGAAGTGCCGGGCGCCGAGCTACCCGAGGCGCCGCTGTCGGACCCCGAGCGGCGGCACGCCGCGGCGCTGATGCGCATCAATCACACCGGCGAAGTGTGTGCGCAGGCGCTGTACCAGGGGCAGGCGCTGACCGCGCGCAGCCCGGTCGCGCGCGCGGCGCTCGAGCGCGCCGCGGTCGAGGAGACCGAGCACCTCGCGTGGACGAGCCGGCGCATCGAAGAGCTCGGCGGCCGCAAGAGCGTCCTCAATCCGCTGTTCTACGCGGGCTCGTTCGCGATGGGCGCGGCGAGCGGGCTGTTGGGCGATCGCTTCAATCTCGGCTTCCTCGCCGAGACCGAACGCCAGGTGGTGGAACACCTCGACGGACATCTCCAAACGCTGCCGCGGGACGATGCGAAGAGCCGCACCGTCGTCGAAGAGATGCGTCTCGACGAAGCGCGCCACGCGACGACCGCTTACCAGCACGGCGCGGCCGATCTGCCGGCGCCGGTGCGCGGGCTGATGCGCATCGCGTCGAAGGTGATGACGAAAACGACCTATTGGATTTGATGCACTAGCCGTCATCCCCGCGAACGCGGGGATCCATTTTGACGTGGTCTGAAAATGGATTCCCGATCACTCCCGCTGGCGCGGGTCGGGAATGACGATCACTCGGCGTCTCGAATTTCGAAGTCGTGGGTGATCTGCGCGGTCTTGGCGAGCATGATCGAGGCCGAGCAGTACTTTTCCGCCGACAGGTGAACCGCTCGCTCGACCTGCTGCGGCTTCAACGCCTTGCCGGTCACCACGAAGTGGAAGTGGATGCGCGTAAAGACTTTTGGGTCTTCAGGCGCGCGATCCGCCTCGATCTGCACGACACAGTCGGTCACCGCGGCGCGCGATTTCCTGAGGATGTGAACGACGTCGTACGCGGTGCAACCACCGGTGCCGATGAGCACCGTCTCCATGGGACGCGGACCCAGGTTGCGCCCGCCGCCTTCGGGCGCGCCGTCCATCACCAGCGCGTGACCGCTCTCGGACTCGCCGACGAAAGCGACGTCCTCGAGCCATTTGATGCGTACTTTCATGAGATCTCCGTGCGCTGCGCGTCAGCGCTCGCGGGCGAATTTTAGGCGGTACCACGCGATGCCGGCGACCTCGTGGAAGAAAAACCAGCTGTCGCGCAGACCTTCGGCCGTCGGCACGAAATCGAGGACGCCCAGATGCCGCGGATCCTGCCGGAACGCGGTCGGCGCGGGGATGACGCGCAGCCCGGCGTTCTGGAAGGCCATCTTGGCGCGAGGCATGTGCCACGCGTGGGTGACGAGGAAAATGCTGTCGATGCCCGCGTGCTTCAGGATCTTTCGGCTGAGCTTCGCGTTCTCGTAGGTGTTCGCAGAGGCGCTTTCGGTCCACTTCACGGTGGCGCCCAGCTCCTTCAGCGCGACCTTCATCTGCGCGGCTTCCGAGGTCTGATAGCCTGCGGGGTCGCCACCGGTCACGAGGATGGGCTTGCCGGTGCGCCGCTGCAGATGCGCGGCGTAGCGAACGCGTTCGAGGGTCAGCGCGGCGACCGATGCAGAGCCGTATTCGGCTGCCGCGGGGTACATGCCGCCGCCGAGCACGACGATCGCATCCGCGTTCGCCCTGGCCGGGTCGCTGTAAGGGTCTTCGAGCGTCTTCAGCAGGTTGCGCGACACGATCGGCGTCGACAGCACGAGCAGCGCGACGAGCGCGAAGGACGCCACGCCCAACCCCGCCTTGAGGTGCGAGCGCACGAGCGCGAGGCCGACGAGGCCGAGCAGGATGAGGCCGCCCGGCGGCAATAAAAGCCTCGCCGTGACGTTGGTCAACTCCCAGGCGGACATGACTTAAGTGACTGTTCCTGAAGCGAATGCGCGCGCCGCGGCGAGCGCCGTTACGAGGGGCTTCAGGTTTGACACAGAAGCCTGATTTCCAATAGAATTCGCGGTTTCCTGAAATTCACAGACCGCGGGATCAAGAATGAAGACGTTTTCTGCCAAGTCGCACGAAGTTCAGCGCGACTGGTACATCGTAGACGCAACGGGCAAAGTTCTTGGCCGCGTCGCAACCGAAGTCGCTCGCCGTCTGCGCGGCAAGCACAAGCCGGAATTTACCCCGCACGTGGACACGGGCGATTATATCGTCGTCGTCAATGCGGACAAATTGCGCGTGACCGGCAACAAGACCAAGGACAAGCTCTACCATCGCCATACCGGCTATCCCGGCGGTATCTACTCGACGAGCTTCGAGAAGCTGCAGCAGAAGCACCCCGAGCGCGTCCTCCAGCTCGCAGTCAAAGGGATGCTGCCCAAGGGTCCCCTAGGCTACGCGATGATCAAGAAGATGAAGGTGTACGCCGGCGGCGAGCACCCCCATACCGCGCAACAGCCGAAACCCCTCGAGATCTAAGGCCCACACAATGGCAGCTCAGCAAAACTACGGAACCGGCCGTCGCAAGAGCGCGGTCGCGCGTGTCTACATCAAGCCCGGCAAGGGCGACATCATCGTCAACGGCAAGCCCGTCGACGTGTTCTTCTCGCGCGAGACCGGCCGTATGATCGTGCGCCAGCCGCTCGAGCTCACCGACAACCTCAATCGTTTCGACATCCAGGTGAACGTCGACGGCGGCGGTGAGTCGGGCCAGGCCGGTGCGGTGCGCCACGGCATCACCCGCGCGCTCATCGACTACGATGCGACGCTGAAGGGCGCGCTGAAGAAAGCCGGCCTCGTCACGCGCGACGCCCGGGAAGTCGAGCGCAAGAAAGTCGGTCTGCACAAGGCCCGACGCCGCAAGCAGTTCTCCAAGCGCTAACCCCGCTTGTAGCCCGCTGCAAGCAAAGCCGCCTGCGGGCGGCTTTGTTGTTTTCGGGCCCCGAAAACTCGAGCAAGCCCTGGCATACACTTCCGCTCTAGAGGCACCCAGCATGGCCAAGGAAACCGTCAAAGTCGGCATCGTCGGCGGCACCGGATACACCGGTGTCGAGCTCCTGCGCCTGCTCGCGCAGCACCCGCGCGCCGAGCTCAAGGTGATCACGTCGCGCAAGGAGGCCGGCATGCCGGTCGCCGAGATGTTCTCCAACCTGCGCGGCCACGTCGATCTCAAATTCACCGAGCCCGACCGCGAGGCGCTCTCGACGTGCGACGTGGTCTTCTTCGCGACGCCCAACGGCGTGGCGATGAACGAGACCCGCGCGCTGTACGACGCCGGCGTTCGCGTGATCGACGTCGCCGCGGACTTCCGCATCAAGGACGTGGCGCTCTGGGAGCAGTGGTACAAGATGCAGCATGCCTGTCCGGACCTCGTCGCCGAGGCGGTGTACGGGCTGCCGGAGGTGAACCGCGCCAGGATTCGCGAGGCGCGCATCGTCGCGAATCCGGGCTGCTATCCGACTTCGGTCCAGCTCGGTTTCCTGCCGCTCGTCGAGAGCGGCAAGGCCGACCTCGAGCACCTCATCGCGGATGCCAAATCGGGCGTATCGGGCGCGGGCCGTAAAGCCGAAGTGCACACGCTGCTCGCGGAAGCGAGCGACAACTTCAAGGCCTACGGCGTGGCCGGCCATCGGCACCTGCCGGAGATCAGCCAGGGGCTCGCGCAGATGGCGGGCAAGCCGGTGCGGCTCGTCTTCACGCCGCACCTCACGCCGATGATCCGCGGCATCCATGCGACGCTCTACGTCGGGCTGTCGGGCGAGGTCGACCTCCAGGCGCTCTACGAGCAGCGTTACGCGAACGAGCCCTTCGTCGACGTCCTGCCCGCCGGAAGTTATCCGGAGACGCGCTCGGTCCGCGGCGCGAACGTGTGCCGCATCGCGGTCCACCGCCCGCAGGGCGGCGACATCGCGGTCGTGCTGTCGGTGATCGACAACCTCGTCAAGGGGGCTTCGGGACAGGCGGTGCAGAACATGAACATCATGTTCGGCTTTCCGGAAACGATGGGTCTCACGCAGGTCGCGCTCCTCCCGTAAGGGCGATGCGAATCTTTCGCTTGCCGCGAAGGACCGCCGCGATCGCGTCGCGGCCCATGGCCGTCAGGCTTGCGGTGCCGTGGTACTGGCGCACGCTCTCCGTGCTGGCGGCCGCCGCGTTGGCGAGCGTGATCGCATGGGCGGTTTTCAACGCGTCGGTGCGCCGCGATGCCGACGCCATCGCCGAAGTGGAGCGGCTCAATGCCAAGGTCGAAGCGCAGGAGCGCGAGCTCGGCGAGCTGCGGCCCCGCCTCGCCCAGGCCGAGCGCCAGACCCAGATCGACAGCGCCGCCGCGGGGGACCTCGCCAAGCAGGTCAAGGCGCTCGCGTTCGAGAATGCCGCGCTCAAGGAAGACCTCGCATTTTTCCAGTCGCTGAACGCCACACCCGGCGTCGTCGAGGGCACGCTCAGCGTGAACCGCTTCCGCGTCCGCCCCGAGGTCGTCGCCGGCGAATACCGCTACCAGATGCTGCTGGTGCAGGGCGGGCAGCGTCCGCGCGAGTTCCAGGGCAGCCTCCAGTTCGTCCTCGACGTGCAGCAGGACGGCCGCAAGGTGGTGCTCACGCTGCCGCCCGAGCCGGGTGACGCCGGGCGCGAATACCAGCTCAGCTTCAAGTTCTTCCAGCGCGTCGAGGGCACTTTCAAGCTCGCGCCGGGCAGCGTCCTCAAGGGCATGCAGGTGCGGGTCTTTGAAAACGGCACCCGCGCGCCTAAACTTACGCAGACATTGAACGTTTCCTGACGGGGGTGTCATGTTCGGAGGCAATGGCGGCAAGCCCGCCAGCAAGCCGCAGAGCCGCATCGACTGCCTGATCGGCGCGGGCACCAGCATCGAGGGCAATGTGACCTTCACCGGCGGCCTGCGGGTCGACGGCCAGGTCAAGGGCAACATCATCGCCGAGGAGGGTAAGCCCGGCACGCTGGTGATCTCCGAGCAGGCGAGGGTTGAAGGCGAGATCCGCGTCCCCCATATCGTCATCAACGGCGCGGTCGTCGGTCCTGTGCAGTCCACGGAGTACGTTGAACTGCAGGCCAAGGCCAATGTCACAGGGGATGTCCGTTACAACACCCTGGAAATGCAGCTCGGTGCGGTCGTCGAAGGCCGCCTCGTCCACGAAGCTGCGGGGAAATCCGACAAAGTCGTGCAGCTCAAGCCCGCGTCGGCGGATTGAAGCTTTTTGGAGCCATGAGAATGAACGCAGTCACCGAACAGATGCCGGATCCGCTGGTCTTCACCGACAGCGCGGCGAACAAAGTGAAGCAGCTCATCGAAGAGGAGGGCAACCCCGACCTCAAGCTGCGTGTTTTCGTGACCGGCGGCGGCTGCTCGGGCTTCCAGTACGGCTTCACGTTCGACGAAGCCACCAACGACGACGACACGACGCTGCAGAAAGCCGGCGTGACGCTGCTCATCGATCCGATGAGCCTGCAGTACCTGATGGGCGCGGAGATCGACTACCAGGAAGGCATCGAAGGCGCGCAGTTCGTGATCAAGAATCCCAACGCCACCTCGACCTGCGGCTGCGGATCGTCGTTCTCGGCGTAGTTTGTAGCGCAGGCGCCCTCGCCTGCAGCCCAAAGAAAAAGGGAGCCGAGGCTCCCTTTTTTGTTACCTGGCACGTGAGCCAGCGCTCACATTCTGATCCTCAGTCCAGCCGCGCCAGGTTCGTGTTGCGCAGCAGGCCGAGGCGCATCGCGAGCGGCTTGGCGATGGCGTCGAACGCCGCGCGACGGTCCGGGGTGATGGGCGGTGCGTCGGGCATCGCCACGGTCAGCGGATTCATGTGGACGTCGTTGATGCGGAATTCATAGTGCAGGTGCGGACCGGTCGCGAGGCCGGTCGATCCCACATAGCCGATGATCTCGCCCTGCGAAACCTTGACGCCGGTGCGGATGCCGTGGCCGAAGCGCGACAGGTGGCCGTAGAGCGTCGTGTACTTCTGCTGATGGCGCAGGATGACCACGTTGCCGTAGCCGCCCTTCACGCCCGCGAAATCGACCACGCCGTCGGCAGTCGCCTTCACGCCGGTGCCGGTGGCCGCACCGTAATCAACGCCTTGGTGGGCGCGCCAGCGCTGCAGGATCGGATGGAAGCGGCCGGTCGTGAATCCGGACGTGACGCGGGAGAATTCGAGGGGGGAACGCAGGAAGCCTTTCTTGATGTTCTTGCCTTCAGGCGTGTAGTAAGCGCCCTGGCCGTCGCCCTGCTGGAACCACACCGCCTGATACGACTTGCCCGCGTTGATGAACTCGGCCGCCAGTACCTTGCCGGATTTCACCGGCTCGCCGGCGTCGTAGAACATCTCGTACACCACGGTGAATTTGTCGCCGCGGCGCAGATCCCTGTGAAAGTCGATGTCGGTGGAGAAGATGTCGGCGATCTGATCGGCGACACCGTCGGTGAGTCGTGCCGCGTCGGTGGCGGCATACAGCGAGCTTCTGATCTCGCCCGACTTCATCATCGTGCGGCGCTCGAGCGGTGCAGCCTGCTCGGTCACGCGGAAGGTATCGCCGTCGGCTTTGACGACGATCAACTGTCCGATGTTGGCGTAGCGCAGATCGATGAGACGGCCGTCTTCGGTCGTGCGGGCACGAACGATGCGACCGGGAATGAGGCCGCGCAGCGCGCGCGCTTCCACACTGCCGCGCAGGAAACGCAGAGCCGATTGATCTTCGATGCGCAGGCGCGCAGCGATGCTGGCGATCGTGTCGCCGCGCTGCACGCGCTCTTCACGCGTATACGCTTCGTCGGAGCTGTCCGCGGCCGGTGCGACCGGCAGCGCGACCTGCTCGACGACGTTCTGCACCGTCACTTTTTCGGTGACCGTGTCGGGAGCGATACCGAAAGCCGCGACGACGCCAACAAAAGGCAATATTGCCGCCAGCACGGCACGACGAACGGCCGTGCTGCGGACAAGGCGCAGCAGCTTTTCAGGTACAATGGGATTCGCTTGATCCATGATTTTCCTGCGTATTCTGCGTTCTCAGGACAACAGCGCCGGAAGCTTAGCAGATGTACTGTCGCCGGCAAACAACAATATAGGCCGGAAAGCCTGCCTATTCCAGATCGCGCATCCGAGCTCCATATAATGCAAATCGAGGCACAACTACCGGTTCTTAAACGCGGCGCCGAAGAGCTCCTGATCGAAGCCGAGCTGATCGAACGCCTGAAGACCGGCGTGCCGCTGCGCGTGAAAGCCGGGTTCGACCCCACGGCCCCCGACCTCCATCTCGGCCACACCGTGCTGCTGAACAAGCTGCGGCAATTCCAGCAGCTCGGCCATCACGTGCTTTTCCTGATCGGCGACTTCACCGGCATGATCGGCGACCCGACCGGGAAGAACGCGACCCGGCCGCCGCTCTCGCGCGAGGCGATCGTCCGTAACGCGAGTACCTATAGCGACCAGGTTTTCAAAATCCTTGAGCGGGAAAAGACCGAGGTCGTGTTCAATTCCACGTGGATGGACAAACTGTCGGCGGCCGACATGATCCGGCTGGCCGCCACCCACACCGTCGCCCGCATGCTCGAGCGGGACGATTTCTCCAAGCGGTATCGCGGCAATCAGCCGATCGCGATCCACGAGTTCCTCTACCCCCTGGTGCAGGGCTACGATTCGGTCGCGCTCAAAGCCGACGTCGAGCTCGGCGGCACCGACCAGAAGTTCAACCTGCTGATGGGCCGGGAGCTGCAGAAGCACTTCGGGCAGAAGCCCCAGGTCATCCTGACCATGCCGCTGCTGGAGGGGACCGACGGCGAGAAGAAGATGTCGAAGTCTCTCGGCAACTACATCGGGATCAACGAGCCGCCAAACGAGATCTTCGGCAAGCTCATGTCGATCGACGACGACCTCATGTGGCGCTACATCGAGCTCTTGTCGTTCCAGCCGCTCGAGACCATCCGCGGATGGCGCACCGAGGTCCTCGAGCAGGGCCGAAATCCCCGCGACATCAAGGTGACGTTCGCGCAGGAGATCGTCGAGCGCTTGCACAGCCGCGCGGCCGCCGAGGCGGCTCTGGCCGATTTCGAAGCGCGCTTCAAGGGCGGCGGCATGCCGGACGAGATGCCCGAAGTGAGCGTCGAGGCCGGCGACGGCGCGGCGGCGATCGCGCACGTGCTCAAGACGGCGAAGCTCACCTCGAGCACGTCGGAAGCGCTGCGCATGATCGACCAGGGCGGGGTGAAGCTCAACGGCGAGAAAGTCACCGACCGGTCGCTCAAGCTGCCCAAAGGCGAGCAGGTCGTATTGCAGGTCGGAAAGCGTAAATTCGCGCGCATTACGATCGTGTGAAAGGTCCACGCCGCTGCTTCGGCGCAGCTGCGCCGCGCAAAGGCGTGCTTAAGCGCCTGGCGGCGCTACATACTATCGGCCGCCGATGGCGGATAATCCATCTCTGTCACGTACCAAGGAACCGCCATGCGCCGCGTCACCCTCACCCAATACCTGATCGAGCAGCAGCGCGCCTACGGCACGGTCTCGCCGGAGCTGCGGCTGCTGATCGAAGTCGTGGCGCGCGCGTGCAAGGCGATCAGCCACGCCGTCAGCAAAGGCCCGCTCGCCGGCATCGGCGACAGCATGGGCTTGCAGAACGTGCAGGGCGAAGCGCAGAAGAAGCTCGACATCATCGCCAACGAAGTGCTGATGGAAGCGAACGAGTGGGGCGGCCAGCTCGCGGCGATGGCGTCCGAAGAGATGGCCGAGCCCTACCAGATTCCCAACCGCTATCCCAAGGGCGAGTTCCTGCTGCTCTACGATCCCCTCGACGGCTCGTCCAACCTCGACGTCAACATCTCGGTCGGGACGATCTTCTCGGTGCTGAAGTGTCCCAGCAACTGCGCCCAGGCCGACGTGAAGTCGTTTCTCCAGCCCGGCACGCAGCAGGTCGCCGCGGGCTTCGCGGTCTACGGCGCGGCGACGGTGCTCGTGCTCACCGTCGGCAACGGCGTCGTCGGCTTCACCCTGGACAAGGAGCTCGGCTCGTTCGTGCTTACGGACGAACGCATCGTCATCCCGGAGGAGACGGCGGAGTTCGCGATCAACGCCTCGAACATGAAGAACTGGCACCCGCCGGTGAAGAAGTACATCGACGAGTGCCTCGCCGGCAAGAACGGTCCGCGCGGCAAGGACTTCAACATGCGCTGGGTGGCTTCGATGGTGGCGGACGTCTATCGCATCCTGTGCCGCGGCGGGATCTTCATGTATCCGACCGACGCCAAGCACAAGGAAGGGCGGTTGCGCCTCATGTACGAAGCCAACCCGATGTCGTTCATCGTGGAACAGGCGGGCGGCGCCGCGACCACCGGCTACCAGCGCATCCTCGAGGTCCAGCCTACCGCGCTGCACCAGCGCATCGGCGTCGTGCTCGGCTCCAGGGCCGAGGTCGATACCGTCACGCGCTATCACCTCGAGGCGCAGGAAAAGCAGAAGCAGCCCGCGTAGCGCAGGCGCCTCGCCTGCAAAACGAACACCGCGGCGTCTGTTGCAGGCGAGGGCGCCTGCGCTACGGCGACACCTTCAGCGCGCGGTTCGGCGGCGGCCCGCGTCTCAACTCCGCGAACGCCTGGAGCTGCCAGTGGCGCACCGCCACCAGCAGCGTCATCGGCGAGCGCTCGCCCAGCGGCAGGCGCGAATCGTCGTTGTGCAGGTCGGAGAACTCGCGCGTGATGCGCTTCAGGCGGTTGACCATCTCGGCGCTGGACGTCGTCGACAGCATCCCGTTCACGACCAGCATGAACTCGTCCGGCCGGTTGAAGCGCGACCGGAAGAACTCGTTGTGGGCCTGATCGTTGAAGAACCTCTGGATCGGCCCGTCCGGCAGCCACGAGAACGTCCGTGACACCAGGAGCTTGATGCGGTTGCCGGGGAGGAGCTCGATGAACTTGAGCTTGTCGAGCCGCGTCAGGAGCTGCACGCATTCGGCGGTGGTGATGTCGTAGGTCTCGACGATCTGGTCGAAGGTGACGTAGTTGAGCGCGCACACCGCGACCAGGAAGAGCTTGCGGTCGGACACGATCTCCCGCTCCTGCTCGTAGGTGAGGTGGGAGATCAGGGTCTCGTCGCGCACCACCGCGCGGGCGAGCTCGGCGAACTCGATCTGGGCGCCTTTGCAGATCTCGTCGAGACGCTTCAGGGTGAAGTCGCGGCGCGAGAACATGCGCTTCACGCTCGCCTCCGACAGCTTGAGCTGCCGCGCGAGATCGGCGTAGGTGACGCCGCGGGTCCTGAGCTCGCGCTTCAACACTTCGACCAGGGCCGCCGTGTGCGCCATCGATCCCCCTCGCGAGTCGTCGCGGTTCTTCGGGCGCATAACCGCAGGATGCGGCTTCGCACCATTCCGCGTCAGTAGCGCTTAATGATACCGCCGGGAATGCAGTCGGCAACCTTGCGGAAAACGCTCGCATCGTGCGTCCTGCGCGCTCATGATCGCTCCATCCCGAGTGCCTGCAAGCCGCTGAGTCTCTTCCTGCTTCGCCCGCTGCCAAGGAGGTCGACCATGGAAACGAATACGCCGCTTCGCACACCGAGCTCCACCCACCGCCCGATACAGATCGTCCTCGTGCGCGCCAACGGACCGCTCTTCTACAGCGTCGCCGCGGCGTCGCTGCTCGAAGCGATCGCGCCGCTGTATGCGCGCCGCCTCGTCTATCTCGCTCGCGATGACGACGCGCTCACGCGCTGGATCGCGGACGAATGGCTGCCGAAGAAAGCCGAGCGCGCCAGGGTGCTGCAGGACTATGTGCAACGCACGTGGCCGGAGCTCGACTGGTACTGCGCGCACGACCAGTATTGCGCCCAGGCGGCCGCCGACGGCGGGCTCGGCCCCCAGCGCGCGACGCTCGCGCACGAGCTCCTTGCCCGCTGCGTGGCGGCGGCACAGAGCGGCGTCATCTATCGCTGTCTCGCGCGCTGGGCGGACGACCCCTGCTTGCGCGCGCTGGCGGCGGAGATCGCACAGGACGAGGCCGACTGCTTCGCCTATTTCCGCGCCGCGTACGAGCGCGTCGCGCGTGCCCAGCGCTTCGGTATCGCGAAGGCATGGCGCACCGCAAGGGCCTGTGTGCGCACCGCGCGCGATACGCACCTGCCGCTCGTGTTCCGCGCGCTCAACGCGCAGTGCGGTCCGCAGGTGCCGTTCCCGGTGCTGCGCTACAGCGAGTTCCTGCGGCGCATGCGCCCGGTGATCGCGCGCTACGCCTATCCGGGCTCGCCCGAGCGCCTGCTGTTCCGGCCGTGGCTCGGCCGGCCGCGGGTCCCCAAGGTGTACGAGAAACAGCACCGCCACCCGGACTGGTTCAAGCCGCTGTTCAACTCGCCTGCGTGAGAATACGTCGAGCGGAACGCCTACCCGCCTTGCTCAAGCAGCAGGCTTGAGCGCCGCGGCGATCGCTGCCGCGAGCCGCGTCAGCGTGAGCGGCGCGCTGCCTTCGGCCTTGTTGTTGGCGATGACGTAAGCCGGCTCACCCGCACGCAGCGCCGCCGCGACCAGCCTCGCGATCGATTCGCGCGTCGTGACGTCCGGGTCGACCAGCCGATCGAAAGGCGCATAGCGCGCCCTGGCGGCCTCGTATTCCTCGCGCGGATTCAGATTCCAGCGAACCACGAGCGGCGCCGGCCCGGCGCCCGCCATCGCGGCCGCCTGTACCGCCACCGCGGGCAGCCGGGGATGAACCGCGACGCAGTAATGCGCGCCGGCTTCCCGCAATGCCGCGAAGAAGCGCCGCGTGAGGAGCGCGGCGTCGCGCACTTCCACCGCATAGAAGGGTCCCTGCGGCAGCGCGGTGAGGAACGCGTGCAGCCGATCGACGAAACGCGCGGGATCGCGCATCTGCGCACGTCCGAGAGGAGGGAACTGAAAGAGCAGCGGTCCCGCTTTGTCGCCGAGGCCTTCCGTGGCGGGCGTCACGAGCTGCGCGATCGCAGCCGACGCATCGAGGAACGTGGGGTTCCCCTGCGGCTTGCCGTCGCGGTCGCGCAGCCAGCTCTGCGTGACCGCGGCAGGCGCTTTCACGACGAAGCGGAAAGCCGCCGGCACCTGCTCGGCATAGGCCGTGTACTGGACGTGCTCCAGGGGCGCGTAGAACGCGCGGTCGACGCAGACCGTCGAGAAGAGCGGGTGCCGGGCGTACGCGGCAAGGCCGTGCCGCGACAACGTCGTCTCGTCGGCGGCCCGGTCCCAGACGAGCCCGCGCCAGCCCGGGAAGAACCACGACGAGGTGCCGAGATGGAGCTTAGTCGGGAGCGCGCTCGCGAGCTCGAGCGCTTCGCTGCCGACGGCCGCCGGTCCCACCGGCACTGTCTCGGGCGCGTCGCTTGCGGCCTTCTCGTTCGAAAAGAGCGGAAGCTGGCGCGCCATGAGACGGAGCCTTTACCAGCTTCCCGAGCTGCCGCCGCCGCCGGAGCTGCCTCCGCCGCCGGAGAAGCCGCCCGACGAAGAGCTCGAGCTCCACGATGAGCCGGAGCTCCACGACGAGCTTCCGCTGCTGCCGCCGATCACGAAGCCCCCGACGTTCGCCCGGCCTTTGCTGCGCAGGTCCTTGCGTGCGCGCTCGTACCACGCGCTGCGCGAGACCAGAAGCTTGGCGACCGGAAAGCCCACGAGGTACACGCCGAGCAGGGTCAGCGCGCCGTTCACGCCGAGGATGACCATCGGAAACATCGCCCAGAAGGGGATGAGGAACAGGTACAGGAACCAGCCCATGCCCGGCGTGAGCACGCCGATGACGGTGAAGAGACCGATGATTCCGAAGATGAAAGCGCCGAAGAGTATCTTCTCGCCGAGCGACAGATCGGGCCCCTGGAAGCCGGAGCCTGACTGCGCCGGCGCCGCGTCGGCGTTCGACTCCGCGACCGCCTCGCCCTCGCCCCGCAGCTGCATGAGGATCGCCGTGACGCCTTCCTCGACGCCTTTGTCGAACGCGCCTGCCTTGAACTGCGGTGCGATGACGTTGCGGATGATGCGGCTCGCGGCGACATCGGTGAGGCGGCCTTCGAGCCCGTAGCCGACCTCGATGCGCATCTTGCGCTCGCGCGGAACGATGACGAGCAGCACGCCATTGTCCTTGGACTTCTGTCCCAGCTTCCACGCCTGGAACACCTCCACCGCGTACTCTTCGATGCTGCGCCCTTCGAGGCCGGGAACGGTCAGCACGACGACCTGATCGGTCGTCCGCGTCTCGTGCGCCTTGAGAAGGCCGCTGACGCGATCGACCGCGGCGGGGGACAGCATCTCGGCGTTGTCGACGACGCGGCCGCTCAGGAACGGCACGTCGGCCGCGAGCGCGGTGTAAGCAAGCAGTAAGCATAGGATCCCGGCGAGCGCTCTCATGCGCTCCTCCCGACCAGCATCTCGTCGTCCAGCGCGTTCTCGCGAGGCTCCGGAACCATGCCGTGCGTCGACAGCAGCGCCTCGACGCGGGCGAACGCGAGGTCGAAAGCGCCCGCCATGTCGCCGCGCCGCATGAGCGCGCCGGCCTCGCTCCCGATCGCGCCGAGCGCCGCGGGCGGCGCGTACTGCGCGAGCCCCGAATCGGCGAGCACCACCGCCATACCTTCGAAACGGCACATGACCACGAGCACCGCGCGGCGGGTGCGCGTGCGAAAGAGCTCCCGCTCGAGGAACATCGACTCCGCGTATTGCAGCGACTCCCCGCGCGCGCGCACCCGGTCGAGGAAGAGTCGCCCGAACGCGGGGACGAGCGCAGCGAGCGCGGCGAGCACCGCACCGCTCCCGAGGATCAACATCGCGTCGAGCGCGGGGGTGCCGACGTCACTCCAGATGCGTATGACGGTCGGGTGCAACGCAGCGGCGAGCGCCGCGATGGATGCGCCGAGCGCGAACGCTTTCCAGGGGATTTCGGGATACGCGTCGGCCCTCAGCGTCACTGCGGCCACCGCCTCCACGCCGGTAGCTTTTTCGAAGCGCGCGACTAGCTGGTTGATTTGTAGTCGCTCTTTCTCCGAGACAGGCGCCATCCGCGGGCCTCCGTTTTTCGATGTGTTTTCATTCGAAGCCGAGCGCTCGCGACCATCGAGGTGTAGCGTTTGTCACATGCGCTCGAACTTGTGTTTCTACTCTCACGGCTGAGTGATTGACAACGGCGTTTTCCCTCGGCATCCTCTCGTCACCGCGCTGCGCTATAGGCGGCAAGGGCAGCAAATCCAACCGACCACCATACGATAAACGGGAGACACCGAATGGCTGCAAAGAAAAAGGCTACCAAGAAAGCACCGGCTAAGAAAAAAGCCGCTGCGAAACGCAAACCGAATGCGGCGTTCATGAAAGCGATGCAGCCGAGCGCGGCACTCTCGGCGGTCATCGGCGGCAACGCGATGCCCCGTACCGAAGTGACCAAGAAGATCTGGGCATACATCAAGAAGAACGGCCTGCAGGACAGCAAGAACAAGCGCAACATCAACGCTGACGACAAGCTGAAGGAAGTGTTCGGTGGCAAGAAGCAGGTCTCGATGTTCGAGATGACCAAGCTCGTCAACAAGCACCTGAAATAACCCCACCCGCGGCCACATTCTCCGACCTGACGGCCGGCGCCTCGAAGAGGGCCGGCCGTTTCGTTTTCCGCGGCCGGCGACCTGAGAAGCCGGACGTTTCGTTCCTAGCGGCGCCTGCCCGCGTACCACCCGCCCGCGATCAGCGCGCCCGCCATCGTCCAGAACACCGGCGCCATGCCGAGCGCCGCGCCCGCGGCGCCGAACATGAGCGGCATTCCCGCCTGGCTGATATTGAGGAGGAAGGTGCGCACGCCGACCGCTTCGCCCGCGCGTCCCGGCGGCGAGGTGTTATACAGCAGCGCCATCACCATGGGCTGCGCGCCGCCCAGCCCCATCCCGATCACGAACGAGAGCGCCACGAGCAGCGTGACGTCGCGTACCAGCGGCAATGCCGCGAGCCCGATCCCGGTGACGAGCATCGCGCCGATCAGCATCTTCCATTCGGACAGGCGGTGCACGATCGGCGGCATCACGAGGCGCACGACGAACACCGCAGCGCCGAACGCGCCGAGGATGAGACCGATCGTCGAAGCGCTGAGCCCGAGCTCCCTGCCGTGTATCGGCATCACGAACGAGAAGAGGTCCCAGCCCATCGAGAGGAGGCCGCTCACCACGAGCACGCGGCGCAGGGTGGGAACGCGCAGCAGGTCGACGACGTGTTTCCTGCCGCCCGCGTGCGCGTGCGGCTCATGGCGTCTCACTTCGATCTTCCACACCGACAAGAGCGCGATCATCAGCACCACCGCGCCCGCGAAGAGGGCGAACGTCCAGGTGTAGCCGACGAAGTCGATCGCGAAGCCCGCGGACATCGGTCCGAGAAAGCTCGACACCGAGAACGCGAGCGCGAGCACCGAGAAGTTGCGCGCGCGCTCGGCGGGCACGCCGATGAGACCGGCCGCCTGATTCACGGCGATATGGAAGTACATGAAGCCGCTGCCGGCGAACGCGCTCACCACGAACAGTGTCTCGAGCCGGGGCACGGCGCACGCCAGCGTCAGCGCGAAGAGGATCGCCGCCGCGCCGGTGTACATCGGACCCCGCACGCCCACGCGATCGATGTAGCGCCCCCACCGCACCGCGAACAGCACCGGCACGATCGCGAGCAGCGACATGAGCACGCCGACCGTCGCGGCGCTGGCACCGAGGTGCAGCGCGAACAACGACTGCGTGACGCGCATGCCCGCGAACGCGAGGTGCAGCAGTATGGTGAGAAACGCGATGCGGTACAGCGTCACGCGGGTTCGGCTCCCGGGCGTGCGCGCCATACCACGAGCGAGACGCCGAGCGTGGTCACCGCGATGCCCACGATGGACAACATCGACGGGACGACACCGAAGATGAGTAGCTCCGGCACGACCGCGAACACCGGCGTGAGATAGATCAGGCTCGCGACCCGCGCGGCGTGCCCGCGCCGCATGAGCAGGTGCAGCGCGTTCACGCCCAGGATCGACGCGCCGATCACGAGAAACACGATGGCGCCCGCGAGCGACCACGACCAGATCACCGGCGCCCCCTCCACGAACCACGCGAGCGGCGCGAGCACCGCCAGCGTGCACGCGAACTGGATGACCGCGGCCGCCCGCAGGTCGACGAGCGGACAGAACGCGCGCTGATAGAGGGTTCCCGCGGTCACGCCGCATAGCGCGATCGCGACCGCGACGAGGCTGCCGGCCGTCGCCTCGCGCACGTCGATCTTGTGCCATACCACGAGGGCCACGCCGAGCAGCCCGACCGCGATACCGGCCCACTGGCGCGTCGTCAGGCGCTCGTTCATCCAGCGCGCGGCGATCATCGCGGTGAGCAGCGGCTGGATCGACAACAGCACCGCGGTGATGCCGGCCGACATGCCGAGGTATTGCGTGTAGTGGCTGCCGCCGAGATGGACCGCGTGCATCAGGAGACCTGCGACGACGACGTGCTTCAGGTCGGTCGCCGTACGGGGCCAGCGCGGCCTCGTCACCACGGCGATGGGCACGAGGCATGCTAAACCGAACGCGAATCGCAGCGAGAGGAAGGTGAACGGCGGCGCGTGCGCGATCCCGATCTTCGTCGCGACGAAACCGGATCCCCACACCGCGACGAAATACCATGCGAGCGCCGCTTCCAGCCAGCGTCTTTGTGGGGACGTCTGCACGGAGAAGGCCGTATGTTTACGGCCACGACGGCAAAGACCGGGAGTATACGCGACCGCGCCACGCTCTTCGTTTCGCACGCGGGGAAACCGATAGAATGGCGCCGTTTCGAATCGACCGCGGCGCGCCCGCCGCACTATCCGGGAGGCAATCATGTTCGGCCGACTCATGCCGCGCGAAGGGCGGTTCTTCGAGCTGTTCAACGAGCACGCCGACGAGCTCATCATGGGCGCGCGCGAGCTCCAGGCGCTGATCACGAGCGAGGACGACGTCGAGCGGCGCGCGTACAACATCGAGTCGATCGAGAAGCGCGGCGACAAGATCGCGCACACCGCGATCGAGCTGCTGCACACGACGTTCATCACGCCGCTCGACCGCGACGACATCCACCAGCTCGTGTCCAAGATGGACGACATCCTGGACGTCATCGAGGACACGTCGCAGTCCATCTATGCCTACGACGTGCAGTCGATCACGCCGGAGGCGGTCCGCCTCGCCGAGCTCTGTGTCGCCTGTGTCGAGAAGGTGAAGTCCGCGGTCGGCATGCTCTCCAACATGGACAATGCCAAGGCGATCATGATCGTCTGCACCGACATCGACCGCCTCGAATCGGAGGCCGATCACGTGATGCGCTCGGCGATGGCCAAGCTCTTCCGCGACGAGCCCGACGTGAAGCAGGTGATGAAGATGCGCTCGGTGTACGAGATGCTGGAGACGGTCACCGACCGCTGCGAGGACGTCGCCAATCTCATCCAGGGCATCGTGCTCGAGAACTCCTGACGCAAGAGGCCCTCCGGGCCGGAAAGCATCACATGTCGTTCGAAGTTCTCGTCCTCCTGATCCTCGTCGCGCTCGCGTTCGATTTCATGAACGGCTTCCACGACGCCGCGAACTCGATCGCGACCGTCGTGTCCACGGGCGTGCTGCGCCCGCTGCAGGCGGTGGCGTGGGCCGCGGCGTTCAACTTTCTCGCGTTCTTCCTGTTCGAGACCAAGGTCGCCGCGACGATCGGCAAGGGCATCATCCATCCCGAGATCGTCGACCACTACGTGATCTTCGGCGCGCTGATCGGCGCCATCGTCTGGAACATCGTCACCTGGCTGTACGGCATACCCTCGAGCTCCTCGCATGCCCTGATCGGCGGGCTGGTCGGCGCCGGCGTTGCCAAGGTGGGCGTCGACGCGCTGATGACGAGCGGCCTCGTCAAGGTCGTCGCGTTCATCTTCATCGCGCCGGTCCTGGGCATGGTGCTCGGGGGGCTCCTGATGATCATCGTGTCGTGGGTGTTCTTTCGCGCGACCCCGCGCCGCATCGACAAGTGGTTCAGGCGGGCGCAGCTGTTCTCCGCGGCGCTGTACAGCCTGGGCCACGGCGGCAACGATGCGCAGAAGACCGCGGGCATCATCTGGCTGCTGCTGATCGCGGCGGACCACTCGACCACCGCCGATCACGTCCCGGCGTGGGTGGTGATGGCGTGCTACGTCACCATCGCCCTCGGCACGATGTTCGGCGGCTGGCGCATCGTGAAGACCATGGGCCAGCGCATCACCAAGCTCAAGCCGGTCGGCGGCTTTTGCGCGGAGACGGGCGGGGCGATGACGCTCTTCCTCGCCACCGGCCTCGGCATCCCGGTGTCGACGACCCACACCATCACCGGCTCGATCATCGGCGTGGGCGCGTCGCGCAACGTCTCGGCGGTGCGCTGGGGCGTCGCCGGCGGCATCGTGTGGGCATGGGTGCTGACGATCCCGTGCTCGGCGGCGGTGGCGGCGATCGCCTGGTGGGTGGGAACGCTGTTCTTGTAGCGCAGGCGCCCCCGCCTGCAAAACCTGTTCGGGCCTTTGCCTGCCGGCGAGGGCGCCTGCGTTACGGCGCGAGCCTGACGATCTCCCAGCTTCCCGCATTCTTGCGATAGACCAGCCGGTCGTGCAGCCGGTTCGGACGGCCCTGCCAGAACTCGACGGTCTCCGGTATCACCCGATAGCCGCCCCATTCGGCGGGACGCGGCGGGTTGGGGCCGTATTGCTTCCCGGCCTGCGCGTAGCGCTCTTCGAGGATGGCGCGCGCGGCGACCACCGCGCTTTGAGGTGACGCGATCGCCGCGATGCGGCTGCCGAGCGGACGCGTCGCGAAATAGGCGTCGGACTCTTCCGCCGTCGTCTTCTCGATCGCGCCCTCGGCGCGCACCTCGCGCTCGAGCTCGATCCAGTAGAAGAGCAGCGCCGCGCGCGGGTTGGCTGCGAGCTCGCCGCCCTTGCGGCTTTCGTAGTTGGTGTAGAACACGAAGCCGCGCTCGTCGGCGCCTTTGAGGAGCACGATGCGCGCCGACGGACGGCCGCCGGCGTCCGCGGTCGCGAGGGTCATCGCGTTCACCATCGGCAGCTGCGCTTCGACCGCTTCGGCGAACCACGTGTTGAACTGCGCGATCGGATCGTCCGCGGCGTGCGATTCGTCCAGCGGCTCTCCCGAGTAATCCTGGCGTATGCGCGCGAGGTCCAGAGTCATGGCACGAAGGTGGTGCGCGGCTCGCGGTCCTCGGGGAGCGGGATGAACTCGGGATCGCCCGGCACCATCGGGAACGTGCCGCTCTTCCAGCGCTCGGAGGCTTCGGCGATCAGCTCTTTCGAGCTCGCGACGAAGTTCCACCGGATGTGGCGATCGCTTTCGAGCGCCGACCCGCCGAGCAGCATCACGCGCGCGACCGAGCGCGCGCTCACGCGCACGTGGTCGCCCGCAGGCAGCACCGCGAGGTGATGCTCGGGCAGCGGGGATCCCGCGACCTCGACGTCGCCGCAGACGACGTACACGCCGCGCTCCTCGTGCTCGTGCGGCAGGTCGAAGGCCGAACCGGCTTCCATCTCGACCGCGAGATAGAACAGCGGCGAGTAGGTCGGCGTCGGCGCGGTGCGCCCGTACGCGGTGCCGGCGATGAGATGCATGTCCACACCCGGCAGCGTGATGCGCGGCACCGTGCTCTTCGGGTGGTGGCTGAACGTCGGTTCGCAGCCTTCGTGCTCCAGCGGCAGCGCCACCCAGGTCTGGATGCCGTGCAGCTTCGGTCCCGCGGGGCGCAGGTCGTCGGGGCTGCGCTCCGAATGGGCGATGCCCTTACCGGCCGTCATCCAGTTCACCGCGCCGGGCTCGATGCGCTGCACGGTGCCGAGGCTGTCGCGGTGCATGAACGCGCCTTCGAAGAGATACGTCACCGTCGCGAGCCCGATGTGCGGGTGCGGCCGCACGTCGACTCCGGTCCCGGGCGCGAGCTGCGCCGGCCCCATGTGATCGAAGAAGATGAAAGGGCCGACCATCTGGTGCGGATGGCCGGGGAGCAGACGGCGTACTTGGAAGCCCCCCAGATCCTTCACGTGGGGCTTGAGCAGAGAGACGGCGGACATACAGAGTGTTAAGTGTTGAGTGTTGAGTGTTGAGTGAAAAGCCACTCCATGGCGACACCCTACACTAAACACTCACAACTCAACACTTGCGGCTTCAGCCGCCGGTCGTTTCACCGCCCATCACCTGCAGGACGATCCCGGTGATGTAGGACGAATCCGCGTCCGACGCGAGAAACACGTACGACGGCGCGAGCTCCTCCGGCTGGGCGGGCCGGCCGATCGGCGCCTGCTCGCCGAACTTCGCGACCTTTTCCGGGGTCATGCCGTCGTCCGAGGGATTGAGCGGCGTCCATACCGGTCCCGGCGCGACCGCGTTCACGCGGATGCCTTTCTCGATGAGATTCTGCGCGAGCGTCTTGGTGAAAGCGTTGATCGCGCCTTTGGTCGCCGAGTAATCGGGTAACTGCGCCGAGCCCATGATGCCGGTCTCGGAGCTCGTCGCGATGATCGCCGCGCCCGCTTTCATGTGCTTCAGCGCGGTGCGGCACAGGCGGATGTAGGCGAGGATGTTCACCTCGAAGGTGGTCGCCAGCTCTTCGTCGGTGAGCTCGTCGAGCGATTTCTTGCGGTTCTGGTGCGCCGCGTTCGACACGAGGATGTCGAGCTTGCCGAGCTCGTTCACGGCCTGCTCGACCAGGTGCTTGCAGAACTTGATGTCCGAGAGATCGCCGGGGATGAGCACGCAGCGGCGGCCTTCGGCTTCCACCGCGCGGCACGTCTCGTCCGCATCGGTCTGCTCCTCGGGCAGGTACGAGATCGCGACGTCCGCGCCTTCACGCGCGTAGAGCACCGCGACCGCGCGTCCGATACCCGAATCGCCGCCGGTGATGAGCGCGCACTTGCCTTCGAGCTTGCCGGCGGCCTTGTAGCGCGCGGCCTGATAGCGCGGTCGCGGATCGAGATCCGCTTCGAGCCCCACGCCTTCCTGTTTCTGCTCGGGAAACGGCGGCTTGGGCTCGCTTTGCATCTGAGGCGTGGCGCTCGCCTGGGGGCTGCCTTCGAGGTCGCTGGTCTTGCGCTTCGCGGGCTGCTTGGCGGAGGAGGATTTCGAACCGGTCGGCATGGCGGTCTCCTGCGGGTCAAGGTCGTATCCGGAACCTTGACCCGCAGCAATGCGCATGCCGCCGGAACGTCATTCCCGACGCGCGCCCGCGGCGCGCGATCGGTAATCCATTTTTTGGGCCCTCGAAAATCAAATGGGTTCCCGCTTTCGCGGGAACGACGTCATGTGCCCGTCAACGGCTACGCTCGGCAAGAAATTCAGCCAGGATGCGCGCGGTGTGCGACTTGTCCGGCGTGCGCACGATCTGCCACGGCGAGCCCTGCACGACGACGCGCCCACCGCCGTCGCCGCCCTCGGGCCCGAGATCGACGATGCAGTCGGCTTCGGCGATGACGTCGAGGTTGTGCTCGATCACGACGACGCTGTTGCCGGCGTCGACCAGCCGGTGCAGCACGTGGATGAGCTTCTCGACGTCGGCCATGTGCAGGCCGACGGTCGGCTCGTCGAGCACGTACAGCGTGTGCTTCACCGCGCCGGCACGTCCCGGCCGATCGCCCGCGTCGCTCACATCGGTGCGCACCTTGGAAAGCTCGGTCACCAGCTTGATGCGCTGCGCCTCGCCGCCGGACAGCGTCGGACTCTGCTGGCCGAGCGTGAGGTAACCGAGCCCGACGTCCTGCAAGAGGCGCAGGCAGTGATGGATGGCGCGATGCGCGGCGAAGAAGTCGACCGCCTCGTCGACGCTCATCAGCAGCACTTCGCCGATCGACCTGCCCTTGAAGCGCACCGACAGGGTCTCGGGATTGAAGCGCTGGCCGTGGCAGACCTCGCACGGCACGCGGACATCGGGGAGGAAGCTCATCTCGATGCGCTTCACGCCCTGGCCTTCACATGCGTCGCAGCGGCCGCCGGCGGTGTTGAACGAGAAGCGGCTCGCGGTGTAGCCGCGCATACGCGCTTCGGGCACCTCGGCGAAGAGGCGGCGCACGTTGTCCCAGAAGCCGACGTAGGTCGCCGGGCACGAGCGCGGGGTCTTGCCGATCGGCGTCTGGTCGACTTCGAGCACACGGCCGACGCCTTCCCAGCCTTCGATCGCGCGACAACCCATGAGCGCCGGCGCGGCCTTCCGGTTGCGCGTTTCGGCGACGAGCCGGCACAGGTTGTCGTGCAGCACGTCGCGCGCGAAGGTCGACTTGCCCGATCCCGAGACGCCGGTGACCGCGACGAGGCGCCCGAGCGGCACTCGCACGTCGATGTTGCGCAGGTTGTGCAGGGTCGCGCCGCGCACGCAGATCGCGGGCGCGTTGCGCGCGATGGCGCGGGGCTCGTGCAACGGGTGCTTGAGCGGCTGCGCGAGGAAGCGCCCGGTGATCGACTGCGGCTGCCCGACGAGGTCGTCGGCATGGCCCTGGGCGATCAGCTCGCCGCCGACCTTGCCCGCGCCGGGCCCGAGGTCGATGACGTGATGCGCGCGGCGGATCGTCTCCTCGTCGTGCTCGACCACGATGAGCGTGTTGCCTTTCTTCTGGAGCGCGTCGAGCGTGTCGAGCAGGATGCGGTTGTCGCGGGGGTGCAGGCCGATCGTCGGCTCGTCGAGGATGTAGCAGACGCCGCGCAGGTTGGAGCCGAGCTGGGCCGCAAGGCGGATGCGCTGCGCTTCCCCACCGGAGAGCGTGGGCGCGGCGCGGTCGAGGGCGAGATAGCCGAGGCCGACGTGCTCGAGGAAGCCGAGGCGGCTCCTCAACTCGGGGATGATGTCGCGCGCGATCTCGGCTTCACGTCCCGCCATCGAGACGTCGTCGAAGAAGCGGCGCAGCTTCTCCACCGGCAGCTCGGTGAGTGCGGCGATCGACTGGTCGCGATAGCGGACCGCGAGCGCTTCCTTGTTGAGGCGGCGCCCTTCGCATTCGGCGCAGGTCTCGTCGATCTCCAGCCATTCGAGCCACGAGTCGAGGACGTGGTCTTCCGCGCCGGTCTTCTGGCGCTCTTCGTCGAAGTTCACCTCGTCGATCTTGAGGCCGGTGCCGTAGCACGCCTCGCACCAGCCGTGCTTGGAGTTGAACGAGAAGAGCCGTGGGTCGAGCTCGGGGAAGCTCTTCTGGCACGACGGGCACGCGCGGTTCACCGAGTACACCGCTTCGCTCGTCTTCTGGAGCGACGGGTCCTTCATCACCAGCGCTTTCTCGAGGCTGTCGAGGCCGTCCATGATGTGCACCACACCCTTGCCGTGCTCGAGCGCGGCCTTGAGGCATGCGCGCAGCGTGGCTTCGTTCTCGGGCTTCACCGTGACCTCGGCCACCGGCAGCTCGATGCTGTGCTCGATGAAGCGCGCGAGCCTGGGGAAAGGCTGCGTGGGCACGAACGCGCCGTCCACGCGCAGGTGGGTGTGGCCCTTGCCCGCCGCCCACTTCGCCAGATCGGTGTAGATGCCCTTGCGGTTCACGATGAGGGGCGCGAGCAGGCCGATGCGCTCGTTGCGGTAGTCGCGCATGACCGCGGCGACGATGCTCTCGATCGTCTGCGGCTCGATCGGCACGTTGCAGTCGGGGCAGTACTGCGTCCCGAGCTTCACGTAGAGCAGGCGCAGGAAGTGATAGATCTCGGTCAGCGTCGCGACCGTGCTCTTGCTGCCGCCGCGGCTGGTGCGCTGCTCGATCGCCACCGTCGGCGGGATGCCGAAGATCGCATCGACGTCCGGGCGCGACGCGGCCTGCACGAACTGCCGCGCATAGGCGTTGAGCGATTCGAGATAGCGGCGTTGGCCCTCGTTGAACAGGATGTCGAAGGCGAGCGTCGACTTGCCTGAGCCGGACACGCCGGTGATCACCGTGAACTCGCCACGCGGAATCTCGACGTGGACGTTCTTGAGGTTGTGCTCGCGGGCGTTGTGGACGCAGATGTTGTTCGAGCCGCGTGAGGCGTGAGGGGTGAGGGGCGAGGCGTCCTCGGCGGCAAGCGCCGCGGGGGCGGAGAGCGCGAGCTCGTATTCGCGCAGGGCCTTGCCGGTGTGCGATGCGTCGTGCGCCATGACCTGCGCGGGCGTGCCTTCGGCGACGATCTCGCCGCCGCCGTCGCCGCCTTCGGGACCGAGGTCGATCACCCAGTCCGCCGAGCGGATGACGTCGAGGTTGTGCTCGATGACGATCAGCGAATGGCCCGCGGAGATCAGCTTGCGCAGCGCCTTGAGGAGCTTGGCGATGTCTTCGAAGTGAAGGCCCGTCGTCGGCTCATCGAATAAGAACAGTGTCGAATGTCGAGTGTTGAGTGTTGAGTTGGTTGTCCGTTTGCTGCTGCTCGCCGCTTCGGCCAGGTGGCCGGCCAGCTTCAGACGCTGTGCTTCGCCGCCCGACAACGTGGGGACGGGCTGGCCGAGCTTGAGGTACTCGAGGCCGACATCGGCGAGCGGCTGCAGGACGCGCTGGATCTCCTTGTTCGACTTGAAGAGCGCGAGCGCTTCGGAGACCGTCATCTCCAGCACGTCCGCGATGGAGCGGCCGTCGACCTTCACTTCGAGGATCTCGTCGCGATAGCGGCGGCCGTTGCAGTCGGGGCAGCGCAGATACACGTCCGAGAGGAACTGCATCTCGACGTGCTCGAAGCCGTTGCCGCTGCACGTCGGGCATCGCCCGTTGCCCGAGTTGAAGCTGAACGTGCCGGCGGTGTACTTGCGCTCCCTGGCGAGCGGCTGCTGCACGTACAGCTTGCGGATCGCATCGAAGGCGCCGACGTAGCTCGCGGGATTCGAGCGCGTGGTGCGGCCGATCGGCGACTGGTCGACCATGACCACTTCACCGATCAGGTCGGCGCCTTTGAGCGCCTCGTGCGTGCCCGGTGATTCGGTCGGCTTGCCTTTCTGCTTGAGCAGCGCGGCGTACAGCACGTCCTGGATCAGCGTCGACTTGCCGGAGCCCGACACGCCGGTGATGCACACCAGCCGCCCCAGCGGGATCGCAACGTCGATGTTCTTGAGGTTGTGCTCGCTCGCCCCCAGGATCTGGAGGCGGCCCGAAGCATCGTCATTCCCGCGGAGGCGGGAATCCATTTCGACGTTCGAGGCCCCGACAATGGGTTCCCGATCGCTTCCGCTATCGCGGGTCGGGAATGACGATCTTTCATCGACGTGTTTGCGCCCGGCCAGGTAATCCCCGGTCAGCGACCCCGCCGCATTCCGTACCTGCGAAGCCGCCCCGAAGTACACGATCTCGCCGCCGCGCTCGCCCGGCCCCGGCCCCATATCGAGGATGCGATCGGCGGCGAGCATCACCTGCGGGTCGTGCTCGACGACCACGAGCGTGTTCCCCGCGTCGCGCAGCTTGTGCATGACGTCGACCACGCGGCCCATGTCTCGCGGATGCAGGCCGATCGAAGGCTCGTCGAGGACGAATAGCGTGTTCACGAGCGAGGTGCCGAGCGCGGTCGTGAGGTTGATACGCTGCACTTCGCCGCCCGACAGCGTGCGCGACTGGCGGTCGAGCGTGAGATACGACAGCCCGACGGTGCAGAGATAGTTCGCGCGCGTGCGGATCTCGCCGAGCAATAGCCCGGTCGCGTCGTCGAGCGGCTGCGGCAGCTCGACCGTGTCGAAGAAGCGCTTGGTACGCTCGATCGGCAGCAGCATGAGATCGTGTACCGTGAGGCCCGGCAGCTTTTCCAGCGTCTCGCGCGAGAGCTTTGCACCGAGCGGCAGGAAGCGCTGCGCCGGCGCGAGCACCGCGTCGGCGTTCGCTTTGGAGCCCAGACGCCACGCGAGCGCCTCGAGCTTCAGCCGTGCGCCGCCGCAGGTCGTGCACGCGGTGTAGGCGCGGTACTTCGACAGCAGCACGCGCACGTGCATCTTGTAGGCTTTCGTCTCCAGCCACGTGAAGTAGCGGCCGACGCCGTACCACGTGCCCGGCCACGATTTGCGCCAGCTCTTCCACTCGGGCTCGCCGTGCAGCACCCAGTGGCGCTGCGCGTCGGTGAGCTCGCGCCATGGCGTGTCCAGCGGGATGCCCCGCTTCTTCGCGTACTGGACGAGGTCGTCCTGGCACTCCTTGCCCGAGGCGGTCTGCCACGGCTTCACCGCGCCTTCGCGCAGGGTCTTCGATTCGTCGGGGATGACGAGACCGAAGTCGAGCCCGATGACGCGGCCGAAGCCGCGGCAGGTCTCGCACGCGCCGAGCGGCGAGTTGAACGAGAACAGCGACGGCGTCGGCTCCTGGTAGTGGATGTCGCACTCGGCGCAGTGCAGGTCGCTGGAGAACTTCCAGCAATCCAGCTCGGCCGACTCGTCGCCGACCACGTGCACGTTGACGCGGCCCTGGCCCACCCGCAGCGCCGCCTCCAGCGCTTCCACCACGCGCGAGCGCTCGGCGTTCCCCATGCGGAAGCGGTCCTGCACGACCTCGATGGTGTCCCCGCGCTGCTGGTGGATGCGGGTATAGCCCTGCTGCTCGAGCAGCGCTTTGACTTCGGCTTCGGTGAAGTTCTTCGGGATCGCCACGGGGAAGGTGACGACGAGGCGCGGGTCACCCGATCCGGACGCGCGACGCGTCATGTCGTCCGCGATGCTCTCCGGGTTGTCGCGCCGCACCGGCGCGCCGCAGCCGAGGCAATAGAGCTGCGCACCGCGGGCGTACAGCAGCTTCAGGTGGTCGTTGAGCTCGGTCATCGTGCCGACCGTCGAGCGCGAGGTGCGTACCGGGTTGGTCTGATCGATCGCGATCGCCGGCGGGATGCCTTCGATGGCGTCGACCTGCGGCTTGTCCATGCGGTCGAGGAACTGCCGCGCGTACGGCGAGAAGGTCTCGACGTAGCGCCGCTGGCCCTCGGCGTACAGGGTGTCGAACACCAGCGACGACTTGCCGCTGCCCGATACGCCGGTGACGACGACGAGCTCGTTCGCGGGGATCTCGAGCGTGAGGTTCTTGAGGTTGTTCTGGCGCGCGCCGCGGATGACGATCGCCTCGCGCTGGGCGCGCGGCGACGCTTTGAGCGGAGAAGAGGAAACAGCGGGCTTGTAGCCTGATTCGGGCATCGGACCTGACAGTGGAAAAGCGGTGAGGGAACTGCGGCGGCGGCCCTCGAAAAAGAGCCGCCTGTTGGTGCCCACATTTTACCCGACCGCCACCGCGCGCGGCAGTCGTCGCCCTGTGTTAACGTCGGCGCGAAGGCCGCCTGTTGACGGAGCGGCGGCTCATGGAGATACCGATGGCAGACAAGGTTCTACTGGTCGTTCCCGAAGCGCCCGCGCCCGCCGCCGAGGCGAAGGTGCAGGAGCGCGCGATCGACAGGAAAGGTATACGCCTCGGCGTGCTCGACAACAGCAAGGGCAACGCCGACCACCTCCTGAAGTTCATCGTCGATTCGCTGCAAAGCGAGGTGTCGGTCACCTCGGTCGTGTCCCTGCGCAAGGCGAGCGTGAGCCTGCCGGCGCCCGACGAGATCCTGGATCAGCTCGCGCGCGAGGCGGACGTCGTCGTCAGCGCGATGGCCGATTGAGGGTCCTGCACGTCGTGGAGTGTCCACGACATGGCAGAGCTCAGGAAGCGCGGGCTGGTGACGGCGGTGGTGTGCTCGACCGCGTTCAAGAAGCTGGGTGAGACCCAGGCGAAGATCTTCGGCGTGCCCGACCTGCCCCTGCTGGTGATCCAGCACCCGCTGGGCGGTCTGGACATCGACAGCGTGAAGGCGCGCGCCGAGGTCGCGACGCCGCAGTTCGTCAAGCTGATCAAGGACCACGCCGGCTGACCTCGCGCAGCACGGCCTCCCATTCCGCCGCGACCGATTGCGGCGAATGGTGAGCCGCGACATACGCCTGTCCCGCCGCAATCCGCTCCAGCACCGCGGCGCGATTGTCTAGCCCCCACGCGATGCCGGCGGCGAGGTCGCCGCCGACCGCCGCGAAAGGCTTGAATTCATCGTAGGCCGCGAGCGCGCCGGTGACCGCATAGCGTCCGGCGCGCAGCGCTTCGACGACGCGGTTCGGGCCTTTGGCCGCCGAGAACTCGTCGCTCTTCACCGGGATCAGCACGAGGTCGCACGCGTCGAGCGCTGCCCAGTTGCCGCCGAGCGTCCATTCCTGGAACGTCAGCCTGAGGTCGGGCCCGCTCATCTTCGCGAACGCTGCTTCGAGCCCTTCGCAGCGCCGCGTCAGCGCGACGATCTCCAGCCGGAAGTCCCTGCGCTGAGGCAGCGTCATCGCGGCCTCGAGCAGCGCGGGCAGGTTGAGCGGCGTGCCGAACCACAGCGCGCGCACGCCGGACGCGGCCGGCGACCAGCGCGGCGTTCCGGCAGGACCTTCGTACGGATCGCGGACGAGATGGGCCTCGCGATCGGTCGCGTCCTCGATCGCCGCGGCGAGCCGCAGGCTCGAAGCGGTGACGGTGCCGGCGCGCTCGACCAGCGCGCGGTAATACGGCGTGAGGTCGTGCGGCCGAGAGAAATAATCGTCGCAGACGTCGACCACGGTCGCGACGGCTCGCTCGTGCGCGCGCTCGAGCAGCGCGATGACCTCATGGGGCTCGGTATGGTTCTTGGCGACCACCAGCGCGTCGGCGTCGCGCAGCGCGGGGTGCGCATCGTCGATGGCCTCGCCGGGTGACAGGGCGTACCAGTCGCAGGTATGGCCGCGCTCGCGCAGCGCCTGTAACGGTATGGCGGCGCGATAGCGATAGCTCGCGAGGTCGGACAGGAGATCGGGCGACGAACGCTCGACGTTCGTTCCGGAGACGATCCAGCGGATGCGCATGACGCGGCTAGAATACCCGCAAGACACGAAGAGGAGCATGGCCGTGAGCGATCTCGCCGATCTTTTGAAAGCACCCGGAGCCGCCGTCGAGGCCGACGACGATTTCGAGGCGATCAACGCGCTGTATATGGAGCGCGGCTGGAGCGACGGCCTGCCGATCGTGCCGCCGACCGCGGCGCGGGTCGAGAAGATGCTCGCGTACTGCGACCGCCCGTGGAACGAATCGATCGCGAAGATCGCGCCGCGCTACGGCGAAGCGACGCCGCTGCGTCTGGCGGCGAACGCGGTCATGGCGGGCTGCCGCCCCGAATACTTTCCGCTCCTCGTGCTCGCCGTGGAAGCGCTGTGCGAAGAGCCTTTCAACCTGTACGGCATCCAGGCGACGACGCATCCGGTCGCGCCGCTCGTCATCGTCAACGGCCCGGTCGCGCGAGAGCTCGGCATGAACGGCGGACACAACGCTTTCGGCCCCGGCAACCATGCGAACGCCACGATGGGGCGCGCGATCAGGCTCGCCCTGCTCAACATCGGCGGCGCGATCCCCGGCGCCGGCGACATGTCCACGATGGGCGCGCCGTCGAAGTACAGCTTTTTCGTGTGCGAGAACGAGGAAGGAAACCCCTGGGAGACGCTCGCCGTCGAGCGCGGCTTCGCGGCCGATACGACGACGATCACGGTGGTCGGCGGCGAGCCGCCCCACAACGTCAACGACCACGAAAGCCTTTCGGCCGAAGGGATCCTGACCACGGTCGCGGGAACGATGGCGACGACGGGCAACAACGACGTCTATTACGACGCCCAACCGCTGGTGATCTTCGGCCCCGAGCACGCCAAGACCGTCGCGGACGGCGGCTATTCCAAGGCCGAAGCCAAACGCTTTCTCCAGCAGCACGCCAACCTGGCGATGAATCGCTTCTCGAAGGAGAACATCGAGCGCCGCTTTCGTTCCGGCCCGTTCAAGGCGCGCTACGGCGAGGCGCCGCTCGATACGCTCATCCCGATGGTCGAGCGCGCGGAGAACATCATCGTCGCGGTGATCGGCGGCGCGGGCAAGCATTCGGCGATCGTGCCGACGTTCGGCGCCACCAGGTCGGTGACGCTGCCGCTGCGCACGCAGGAAGGGCAGCTCGCGAAGAGCGTCAAGGATTTCAAGCGGTAAAATACGCGGTGCGTTATCACGCACCCTACGTGTCGATCGCGGTCGATCCGTAGGGTGCGCGTAAGCGCACCGCGCCGTTCAGGCGCGCGATAGCGCGCCCAAGACCTTGTCCGCGGTGAACGGCACCGACCGCAGCCGAACCCCCGTCGCATCGTAGATCGCATTCGCGATCGCCGACGGCACCACCGCCGCCGCGGGCTCGCCCGCGCCCCACGGCGCCTCGCTCGGCCGGTCGATGAGGTCGATCGCGATCTGCGGCACGTCGGGGAAGCGCAGGATCGGATAGCTCTCCCAGTCGACGCTGGTGACGCGCGAGCGGTCGAACTTGACCTCCTCGATCAAGGTGCGGCTCACCGTCTGCACGATGTTGCCTTCGATCTGGTTCTTCAGCCCGTCCGGGTTGATGATCTGGCCGCAGTCGTGCGCGCAGTAGAAGTTCGTCACTTTCACCGCGCCGGTCTTGCGGTTCACCTCGACGTCGGCGACGACCGCGACGTAAGTGCGCACGAGCTCGTACTTGATGTACGAGAAGCCGCGTCCGCGGGCGACGTCGCCGCTGTCGCGGCCGCTGCTCTTGCCAAATGAGCGCGGCGTCCACTGCGCGAGCCTGGCGGCGCGCTCGATGCACTCGGCGCCCCGCGCGTCCTTGAGGTGCTTCAGCCGGTACTGGATCGGATCCGCCCCGGCCGCCGCCGCGACCTCGTCGATGAAGCTCTCGTTCGCATAGGTGTTCTGCATGCGGCCCGGCGTGCGTATCCACGACGGCTTGAACGGCGTGTGCTCGAGCCAGTGCGCGGTCGCTTTCACGTTGGGGAAAGCGTACGGGATCGCGAGCGCCTGGTGGATGTTGCCGGGGAATGCGAGATCCTTCGGCATGCCGGCAAGCTCTGCGGCGACGAGTGTTACCTCGAAGCCTTTCGGCCGGTCCGGGATGTACACGTGCGAGTCCCACGCGACGACGTTGCCGTTCGAGTCGATTGCCGCCGAGTGCTCGAGCAGCGTCGGCGGTCCTTTGGGATCCCAGCCGTGCTCGTCCTGCCGGCTCCATTGCACGCGCACCGGGCGGCCGAGCTCGGTCGCGAGCAGCGCCGCGTCCGCGGCGGCGTCCTCATGGCCGTTGCGGCCGTAACAGCCCGCACCTTCGACGTACACGCAGCGCACGTGGTCGGGCTTCATCGAGAACATGTTGGCGAGCTGCTTCTTCAGCATGTGCGTCGCCTGCGACGCGCTCCACACCGTGAGGCGGCCGTCCTTGTATTCCGCGATGGCGCACGACGGGCCGATCGAGCCGTGGGTATGGATCGCGAAGTCGTAGGTCGCGTGCAGCGTCTTGCCGGTTTTCATCGCGTCGGCGGCGTTGCCGACGTTCTGGAAGACCTCCTCCTTGACGACGTTGGTCGAGCGCACGTGCTCCCACAGCTTCGAAGGATCGGGCAAGCCCTGCCAGTCCGACCATTTCGCCTGGATCGCATCGGCGCAGCGGATCGCCCCCCATTCGTCCTTCGCGACTGCGGCGAGGAAGTTGCCTTTGCGCACCGTCGCAAGGTAGCCGGGAAGCTTCTTCGCCGCGCTGTCGTCGTACGCAACGAGGTCGGCCTTGAGCGCCGCAGGCCGCACCACGCGCGCGTGCACCATGCCCGGGACTTTGACGTCCTGCATGTAGGTGAACCTGCCGTACACCTTGTCGGGAATGTCGAAGCGGCGTATCGGCTTGCCGACGATGGCGTAGGTCGCGGGCGGTTTGAGCGCGACCTTGTCGTTCACCTTGGTCTCGAAGTGGCTGCCGCCGATGAGCTGGGCATAGGGCACGCTCGCGCCGCCGCCGAGGCGCATCACCGCGCCGTCCTTGGCATAGACGCCGTCGCGCGCGAGATTGAGCTTTTGCGCGCCGCGGTCGAGCAGCGCTTCGCGCGCGGTTGCGCACGCGCGGCGGATCTGCATGCCGCCGAGCTGTATGGTGAGGCTGCCCCAGGTCTGGCCCTGGTCGGGTGTCAGGGCGGTGTCGCCCTGCACCAGCGTCACGCGCTCCAGCGGTACGCACAGCTCTTCAGCGGCGATCTGCGACAGCGCGGTCGAGACGCCGGTGCCGAGATCGACCTTGCCCGAATACACCGTGACGCGGCCGTTGCCGTCGATCGCGACGAAGCCGTCGACTTCGTTGGCGGCGACGGTCTTGGTCGCCGTCGCGGCGGCGCCCGCGATCGTCGGCGCCACGCTGAAGGTGACGACGAGCGCGCCGGAAGCTTTGAGGAATTCGCGTCGGGTGAGGATCGTATCGTTCATGACCGTCCTCCTTACGCGGCCTCGGACGCGCGCTTGATCGCGCGAACGATGCGCACGTGCGTGCCGCAGCGGCAGAGATTGCCGGCGAGCGCCTGGCGGATCTCGTCCTCGGTGGGTTTCCTGTTGCGGTCGAGGAGGGTCTTCGCCTGCATGATCATGCCGTTGATGCAATAGCCGCACTGCACCGCCTGCTCCTCGACGAACGCGCGCTGCAGCGGATGCGGCTTCTGCGGCGTGCCGATGCCTTCGAGGGTGAGGATGGTCTTGCCGGCGGCTTCGGACACCGGGATGGAGCACGAGCGCACGGCGCGCCCGTTCATCTCGACGGTGCACGCGCCGCACTGGCCGAGGCCGCAGCCGAAGCGCGGACCGTGCAGGTCGAGATCGTTGCGCAGAACGTACAGGAGCGGGGTCCTGGGATCGTCGACGCGCACGGCGTGTGACCGGCCGTTGACGCGTAGCGTGTAGTTGGCGGCCATCGTTGTCTCCTCCTGTGGGGCGGCAAAACGACTCTAGACCCACCGCCGGCCGCGGGCAACTTCCCCGTCATTCCCGACCCGCGCCAGCGGGAGCTATCGGGAATCCATTTTGATGTCGAAGCCGAAATGGATTCTCGCCTTCGCGAGAATGACGATCACATTTCGCCGAGCGCGCGATTCACCCGCGGCATGACCTCGGTCGCCATCAGCTCCATCGAGCGCTTCGCGAGCACGGGGTCGTGCCAGTCGTGGCCGACGTAGAGCAGCGTGCCGAAAGGCCCGACGTTGTTCCTGAGGCCGACGATTTTCTCCGCGACCGTTTCCGGCGTGCCGTAGATCGGCAGGCGATTGAGCACGTACTCGAGCGTGCATTCCGAATCGGGCATCGCGAGGTCGTGCTTGAACGTGTCGAGCATGCCGCGCGCGCGGCGCTTGGCCATGAGGTTCCAGAAGTAGAAGCCGTAAGCGCCGTTCGGATCGAGCGCGTAGCGCTTCGCCGTCGCTTCGTCGTCGGCCACGAAGATGCTGCGCGCGACGCGCCAGTCCTCGCCGCGGATCGCGTGGCCGCCGCGCTCGCAGCCTTCCTTGTAGGTCGGCCAGTGCGTCGCGAGCCAGTGCGGGTGGATGAAGTTCGCCGAGATCGGCTTCCATCCGCGTGCCGCCGCCGCTGCGAGGCCTTTGGAGTTCGGCACCACGACCGTGATGACGATCGGCGGATGCGGCTGCTGATAGGGCTTCAGCATGCAGCCCTGACCCGCCTCGGCGAGCAGCGTGCGGCGCGTGGAGAGCTTCCAGAACTTGCCGTCGATGTCGTACGGCGGCTCGCCCGCCCACAGCGCGAGGATCTGATCGGCGCACTCGACGAACATCGAGTTGCGGTCGGCGTCGAGGTTCTCGAATATCTCCCAGTCGGAGCGCAGGCCGCCGGGACCGATGCCGAGGATGAAGCGCCCTTCGAGCATGTGGTCGATCATCGCGACGTGCGCCGCGAGCTGCGCGGGATGGCTGTTCGGCAGGTTGAGCGTGCCGGGGCCGAGCTTGATCTGCTTCGTGTCGTGCGCGACGCTCGCGATGAACGACAGCGGCGAAGGAATCGTCTCGCACACGTCGGTGATGTGCTCGCCGATGAACGCTTCGATATAGCCGAGCCGGTCGGCCAGCAGGATCGCTTCGCGATCCTCCTTCAGCGTCTGCGTGTAGTTGCGCGTCTGGGGGTGGATCGGCATGGTGAAGTAACCCAGCTTCATCGTGCTGCCTCTATAGGGTAACGATCATGAACCGCAAAGGACGCAAAGGACGCCAAGGAAAAGCGAAAGAATGCGTAGGGTGCGTTAGCGCCAGCGTAACGCACCGCACCCTTTCGTAGGGTGCGCGCGAGCGCACCGGGGTCCTTTGCGGTGCGTTATCACGCACCCTACGGTCTCTGTCCCACGACCGGTGGGGTAAACAACGCAGCCACTTCGTTGCTGCGCGCCTTTGCGACGTAGCGCTTCGCATCTTCGGGCAGCAGGTAGCGCTGCTCGACCAGCTTCTGCACCGCGGCTTCGTAGCGCTTCACGTAGTCGGCGTGGCTGCCGTAGCGTTCCTCGATCGAAGCCCGCGGGTCGTTGCGCGCGGCGCGCTCGGCGCGGGTGCGCGCGAAAGGCGCGTACGTGCCGTCGCGGTCGCACAGCTCGCCCTCGGGGAACGGCGTGCGATAGAGGTTCCAGCCGGTGTGCGTGCCGAGCGGCACCGCGATGTCGGGGAGCTTCACCCCGGCGAGCTCGTTGCCGTCGGCGTCGACCTGCGGCACGAGCGGCCGGTACGGCTTCGCCATGTCGATCGAGGGGCGCGTCCAGTCGGTGATGACGCCGATCTCGTTCATGAGGCGCGCGACGGTGACTTCCGGAATCGCCGGAAAGCCGAGCTGCGCCGGCAGCGTGAGCGTCGCGTCGGCGAGGCGAGGCACGTTCGACGGCGGCGGCGCCTTGCCGTCGACCCATTCGTCGAGCGCGACGAAGAGCGCGCGCTGCAACGGTATCGGGTTGTGCGGGTTGCGCGGGTTCGTGCAGCTCCCTTTGGTCGAGGTCATGTACGCGCCGGCGTTGTGCTGGGTGCCGGTCACGAGGTAGGAACGGGCGTTGGAAGGCAGCTCGATATCGCCGGTGCCGAGCGGATCGGTCGTCAGCAGCGATGCGCCTTTCTGCCAGTACTCGGTGGAAGTGTTGGTCTCCATCCACAGCGGATCGAAACCGTCGTTGCGAAAGAGGCCGCCGGTCCTGCGCGTCACCGGATCGGTCAGGCGCGCGGTGGAAAAGGGGAACGCCGCTTCGGGAAACGTGTGGTCTTCGTGCTGCGTGCTGGTGCGGTTGGGCTGGCCGAACTCTTCGTTGAGGAAGACGCCGCCCACGCCCGCGGTGTGCGCCATCACCCCGTCGAACACCTTGCGCTGCGCTTCGTCCTGGTTGAAGCCGTCGCGCACGAAATCGCGCAGGAAACGCCCACTCTGCGACGAGCCGTACGCGAGCGCGCGCGTCATCTTCGTTCCCGCCGGGTTCGGCGTGCCTTTGGCATCGCGCGCATCGTTACGCAGGAACGCGACGAAGTCTCGCGTCGCGGCCATGCCGATGCCGAGCACGCGCGGGTTCTTCGCCGGATATTGCAGCTCGTAGATCGAGCCCGGCTCGGGCTTGCCGCCGGTGAGCTGGATCGTGCGCGCATCGGCGTAGCGCCACGCGGTGGCCGCGACCTCGCGGCGCTGACCGTCATCGGTCCGGCGCACCGTGAGCCTGGCGGCGTTGGTGTCGAGGCTCGCCGCTTCGTACGTGAGCCTGAAGCTGTTGCCGTCGGCGCGCGAGCCGCCGTCGCCTTCGTCGCGCGCGCGCGTGCCGCTCACGAACTCTTCGCGGATGCGACGCATGATCGCGGCGCCGTTGTTGGTCGCGACGACCGGTTTCATGCGCAGCCCCGGCGCATCGGGATCCCAGCCGCTCCATGCGAAGGTGTACCCCTGCCGGAAGAACAGGCCGTCGCCGACGTCCGCGGCGACCTTGGGATCGTTGGTGCGGCTCTTGGCTTCGGTGAAGCGCGCATGGAAGTTCATCCGGCCGCGGTTGTTGACGTCGTAGATGAGCTTGCCGTTGCGCTTCGCAGGGTCCGCCGGCCGCATGATGAAGAAATCGGCTTCGTATTCGACGCGGCCCGCAGCATTGCGCGGCGCGCGGTCGAGGTTGACGATCACCGCGTTGCGCGGGTCGCGGGGATCGAGCTCTCCCCTGAACGTGCCCTTCACTTTTTCGTAAGCGCCACCGTCGCCGAACGCGGTTCCCGGCGCGAAAGGCTCGACGGATTCGATCTCGATGGTCGTGATGCGTGCGTAGGCGGTCGTCGACATGAGCGCAAGAGTGCACGCGAGCGTGCGCGTGGTCGGGTTCATCGGGGTCCTCCCCAGGGCGGTTTATGTTACTGCGTAATTTACTGCCGAGGGCGGAGTCGCCGCACCGCGGCTAACGCGCCCTACGCAACGGCATCGATGCCCAGCGCCTGCGCGAGCACGCTGCGCATCCGATCCCAGTGCGAGCCTTCCCAGTAGATCCGGTCGCAGCCGGGGCAGTGCATGAACTGCCGGTATTGCGCCTGGATGCGCTCGGGCACTTTCGCGGCAACTGCCGAAGGATCCGCCGGCTGCAAAGGCAGGTTGCAGTGCAGGCACAGCGCGAACGGCTTCATGTGCTCGGCGAGCGGGTAACGCTGCGCCATCTCGGCGAGCTGCTTCTCGGGTTTGAGCGCGCGCACGAACGCGCCGCGCATGACGTCGCGGCGCTTCAAAAGCTCGCGGTCGCGCGTGAGCACCACGCGCCGCTCGATCGAAGCGATATCGGCGATCTGCGGGTCGTTCAGGGCGTTGTCGTAGATCGTGTCGAAGCCGAGCATGCGCAGCATGCGTCCCAGGCCGCCGAGGTGCGCGTCGGCGACGAAGGCGAGCGGCGTCTCGAAAGGCGCCGCGCCGGGCGCGTGCGTGAAAACCTCGACCTCGTCGTGCTCACGCACCGTGCGGTCGAGCGTGGCCGCCGAGCCGTTGACGGTGATGCGGCCGATCTCGGTGTGCGGCACGCCGAGCGCCTCGATCGCCTGCTTCATCGTCGCGGCGCGCGCGTATTCGTGGACGATCGTCGCGCCGCGCTGCTCGCGCGGCAGGAACAGGTCGAGCTCGGGCGCGAACGTGAACGTTGCCGCGCTCAACGGGAGGGGCCGCAATCCGTTATCATGGGGGTCTTCCGTTCCAAATCCCTCCAGGTATTCATTCCATGGCTCAGTACGTCTATACGATGCGCAGGGTCGGCAAGGTCGTTCCGCCGAAGCGCGTCATTCTGAAGGACATCTCTCTCTCGTTTTTCCCCGGCGCCAAGATCGGCGTGCTCGGGCTGAACGGCTCGGGCAAGTCGAGCCTGCTGCGCATCATGGCGGGCGTCGACAAGGATTTCGAGGGCGAAGCGATACCCATGCCCAACATGCGTGTGGGTTTCCTGCCGCAGGAGCCGCACCTCGATCCGGAAAAGGACGTGCGCGGCAACGTCGAGGAAGGCGTGGGCGAGACGATGGATCTCCTCACGCGCTTCAACGAGATCAGCGACAAGTTCGCCGAGCCGATGGACGACGACGAGATGGCGAAGCTGCTCGAAGAGCAGGGCGAGCTCCAGGCCAAGATCGACGCCGCCAACGGCTGGGAGATCGAGCGCAAGCTCGAAGTCGCCGCCGACGCGCTGCGGCTGCCGGCGTGGGACGCCGACGTCGAGACGCTCTCGGGCGGCGAGCGCCGCCGCGTCGCGCTGTGCCGGCTGCTGCTCTCCGAGCCCGACATGCTCCTCCTCGACGAGCCCACCAACCACCTCGACGCGCTTTCGGTGCAGTGGCTGGAGCAGTTCCTCGAGCGCTATCCCGGCACGGTGGTCGCAGTCACGCACGATCGCTACTTCCTCGACAACGCCGCCGGCTGGATCCTCGAGCTCGACCGCGGCTACGGCATTCCGTACGAAGGCAACTATTCGTCTTGGCTGGAGCAGAAAGAGCAGCGGCTGGAGATCGAAGCGAAGCAGGAGACCGCGCGCATCAAGACGATGCAGCAGGAACTGGAGTGGGTGCGCTCGAACCCCAAAGCGCGCCAAGCGAAGAGCAAGGCGCGTCTCGCCCGCTTCGAAGAGCTGCAATCGCAGGAGTTCCAGAAGCGCAACGAGACCAACGAGATCTACATTCCGCCCGGCCCGCATCTGGGCGACCTCGTCATCGAAGCCGAGAACCTGAAGAAGTCGTTCGGCGATCGCGTGCTCTTCGACAACGTCTCGTTTCGGCTTCCTCGCGGCGGCATCGTCGGCATCATCGGGCCGAACGGGGCGGGCAAGACGACGCTCTTTCGCATGCTGACGGGCGTCGAGAAGCCGGACAGCGGGACCTTGCGCATCGGCGAGTCGGTGAAGATCGCGTACGTCGACCAGAGCCGCGACGCGCTCGACGACAGCAAGACGGTGTGGGAAGAGATCTCCGACGGTCTCGACATGCTCACCGTCGGCAACTACAGCACCTCGAGCCGCGGCTACGTGGGACGCTTCAACTTCAAGGGCACCGACCAGCAGAAGATGGTCGGCCAGCTTTCGGGCGGCGAGCGCAACCGGCTGCACCTCGCGAAGGTGCTCAAGGCGGGCGGCAACGTGCTGCTCCTCGACGAGCCGACCAACGACCTCGACGTCGAGACGCTGCGCGCGCTGGAGGAAGCGCTGCTCGATTTCCCCGGCTGCGCGGTCGTCATCTCGCACGATCGGTGGTTCCTCGACCGCATCGCGACCCACATCCTCGCGTTCGAAGGCGAGAGCCAGGTGGTGTGGTTCGAGGGCAATTACGCCGAGTACATGGAAGACCGGCGCAAGCGCCTGGGCGAAGAGGCCGACAAGCCGCATCGCATCAAGTACAAGGCTTTGATGTAACCAGAAACGGTCATCGCGAGGAGCGATAGCGACGCGGCGATCTCGTGGCGCACGTCTCGGACGCTCTGGGATTGCTTCGTCACTCCGTTCCTCGCAATGACACCTTCCGGAGATCCTCGACGAACCGCGCGTACTCCTCCGCCTGCCGCGCTTCGGGCACTCGGAGGAGATACGACGGATGCACCGTCACCAGCACCTGCGTGTCGTCCGACACGCGCATCAAAGACCCGCGATTCTTCTGTACCGCCGTCGGACGTCCGAGCACCGAGTGCGCCGCCGTCGCACCCATGGCGACGATCAGGCGCGGCTGGACCAGCGCGATCTCGCGTTCCAGCCATGGCCGGCACGCTTCGATCTCCTGTTGCGCGGGCGTCTTGTGGATGCGCCGCCGGCCGCGCGGCTCGAACTTGAAGTGCTTCACCGCGTTCGTCACGTAGACGGCCGCGCGTTCGATACCTGCCTGCGCGAGCCCGCGATCGAAGAGCCGGCCCGCGGGACCGACGAACGGCCGGCCGGCGAGATCCTCCTGGTCGCCCGGCTGCTCGCCGACGAACATCACCGAAGCGTTTTCGGATCCTTCGCCGAACACCGTCTGTGTCGCTTTCTTGCACAGCGCACACGCAGTGCAGCGCCTCGCGGCGCGCGCGATCGTGGCGAGCGAGTCGAGGTCGTGCTCGGCGACGTCAGCGGCATGCGCCGGCGCGCGCAAGCGCGGAGTCGACGCGGGCTCCTCGATCATGCGCTGTGTCGCGCGCGGCGCCGAGGCAATTAGCGACGTGATGAGCCCGGCCTCCGGCAGATTGCGCCAGTACCTGGCAGGCATGTGCGCGCGCATCGTGTCGGTCTTCAGGCGCGCGGGATTGAAGATGCTCGCGTAGTAGGTGCGCCACAGGCTTTCCAGCGCGTCGCCGTCGGGCGCGTCCGCGCGCTCGGCGCCGGGGCCGAAGCGCAACGCATCGCCGTCCCAGTGCGCGCTCACGCGCGGCGTGAGGATCGAGAACCTCATCGCGGCGAAGCGGCGCACGAAGAACGGTGCGGCCGCTTCGAGCGTGTGATGCACGGGCTCGAACCACGCGACGTAGACCGGGCCGTCGTCGGTCGGCACTTCGCGAAAGCGCACGAACGCATGCGTCTTGTGGATCTCGCGCGAGACCGCGTCTTCCATGGCGCGTGCTCGCGCCACGTCGGCGTCGCTCGCGACGTCCATCAGCTTCGGCTCGGCGCGCAACCGCCAGAGCAGACGGTAGAGCAGGGCGAAACGTGCGGGATCGCTGTGCAGGATCGCGCGCCGGGCGAGCGACAGGTAGGACCGGGGGACTTTGAAACCGGGGTCAGACCCCGAAACAACGGGGTCTGACCCCAAGACGGGGTCTGACCCCAGCAGCGTCGCTGCGCCGCCGACCACCCAGTCGACGTCCTCCGGGCGCGCCGCGTCCGCGACCAGCGACCGCGCCGCGTCTCGCCAGCCGTCGAAGTCGATCTCGCTCGCCAGCCGGACGAGCCGCATCAGAACAATGCGAGCTGCTCGGTGCGCCGCGCGCTGCCGGCGAGCTTCTCGCTGTCGAGCGCGCTGTACGCGCGATGGTCCGCCGTCACCACGAACGGCAGCGCTTTCGACAGCGGCACCTTCAGCCGCGCGAGGTCGTCGCTGCGGATCGCGCGCACGCGCCGGGCTTTGAGGATGCGCGCCACCGTGCGCGTGCCGAATCCGGGCACGCGCAGCAGCATCTCTCTGTCCGCGCGGTTGACGTCGACCGGAAAGCGCTCGCGATGCGCGAGCGCCCAGGCGAGCTTGGGATCGATGTCGAGGTCGAGCATGCCGTCTTCGGCGACGACGATCTCGCTCGAGCCGAAGCCGTAGAAGCGCATCAGCCAGTCCGCCTGATACAGCCGGTGCTCGCGCACGAGCGGCGGCGCCTTCAGAGGCAGCGCGGCGTTGGAATCGGGAATCGGGCTGAACGCCGAGTAATACACTCGCTTCAGCTTGTAGGCGCCGTACAGGTTCGCGCTGGTCTCGATGATCGCGCGGTCGTCGCTCGCGTCGGCGCCGACGATCATCTGAGTGCTCTGTCCGGCCGGCGTGAAAACGGGCGGTTTTTGCTTCGCCTTTTTCGCATCCTCGCGCTCGTCGAGCCGCACGCGCACGCGCGCCATCGAGCGGCGGATCGCACCGGCGTCTTTTTCGGGCGCGAGCCGCGTGAGGCCCGCTTCGGTCGGCAGCTCGATGTTGATGCTCAGGCGGTCGGCGTAGCGCCCGGCCTCGGCGATGAGCTCCGGGCTCGCGTCGGGTATGGTCTTCAGATGGATGTAGCCGCGGAAGTGATGTTCCTCGCGCAAGGAGCGCGCGACGCGTATCACCTCCTCCATCGTGTAATCGGGGCTTCTGATGATTCCGGAGGAAAGAAACAAACCTTCGATATAGTTGCGGCGGTAGAAGTCGAGCGTGAGCTTGACGAGCTCCGGCACGGTGAAGCGTGCGCGAGGGACGTTGCTCGAGATGCGGTTGACGCAATACAGGCAGTCGTAGGTGCAGAAGTTGGTGAGCAGCACCTTGAGGAGCGAGATGCAGCGGCCGTCGGGCGCGTAGCTGTGGCAGATGCCCATGCCCTCGGTCGAGCCGATGCCTTTGCCGTCGGCAGAATCGCGCTTCGAGGTGCCGCTGGACGCGCAACTGGCGTCGTACTTGGCGGCGTCGGCGAGGACGGTGAGCTTGCGGGCGAGGTCCATCGGGAGGCATTACAGCGGCGAGGCTGTATAATCATACAGGAGTCTGGCGGCGTGGCAAGAGTGGGCGTGATAGGCGCGGGCCTCATGGGTACCGCGGTGACGAAGCGGCTGGTCGCGGCGGGATTCGAAGTGCTGGCATACGACGTCGACGCGGACAAGCGCCGCGCGATCGAAGCCGCGGGCGCGCAAGCGCAATCGACCGCCGGCCTGGTGATCGCAGGGTGCGAGATCAGCGTGCTCTGCGTGTTCAACACCGATCAGGTGGAGACGGTGATCGCGGGGCCGGGCGGCGGCGTGGACGCGATCGCGCAGGGCGGCACCGGCGCGCGCGTCTTCGTCGTCACGAGCACGTGCGATCCGGAACGACTCGCGGCGCTGGCGCGGCGCGTGTCACCCGAAGGCGCGCGCGTCGTCGAAGCGCCGATCTCGGGAACGAGCCGCCAGGTCGCGAACGGCGACGGTGTGTTCCTGATCGGCGGCGAGCGCGAGCACGTCGAGCGCGCCTCGGCGGTGCTCGACGCGATCTGCCCGAAGCGTCATTACCTGGGCGCGGCCGGCAACGGCTCGCGCGCCAAGCTCGCGGTGAACCTCATCCTCGGTCTCAATCGGGCGGCGCTCGCGGAAGGCCTGGTGTTCGCGCAGGCGCTCGGCCTCGACCCGGTCGCGTTCCTGAACGTCGCGCGCGGCTCCGCGGCGTACTCGCAGGTGATGGACGTCAAGGGCGAGCTCATGGCCAGGCGCGAGTTCACCCAGCCGCAGAGCCGCATCGATCAGAGCCTGAAGGACTTCACGCTGATGCTCGAGCAGGCGCACGCGAAGCACCAGGGGTTGCCTTTCGCGTCGGTGTACGTGCGCATGCTCGAAGACTGCATCGCCAACGGCGAAGGGGAGTGGGACAACGCGGCGATCGCGGCGGCGATCGCGAGACTGCGTGCGCCGTGACGTCGGCGTTTGCCCGTAGGATGCGCGCTAGCGCGTCGCTAAAAAGGCGCGGTGCGCTCGCGCGCACCCTACGTTACTTCGTGGAGCGTATAGAGAGGTCGAGCCCCCGCAGCAGCGGCAGCACGACGTCGATCGTCGGGGTCTTGACCCCCGCCTCGCGTGCGAAGGCCTGCATCTGTCCCAAGTGCGACTCGACTTCCACGGACCGGTTCAGCAGGACGTCCTGAAGCATCGACGGCGTCGACATCGGCCCCGGCGTCACGCGCGCCGCGGCCTTCTCCGGGTCGATGTCCTTGCGCAGGTCCCATCCCATCGCGGCCGCGACCTCGAGCGACTCGCGCATGATCGCGATGCCGACCTCCTTCAGGCCAGGATTGCTCCAGGTGTCGTAGTGGCCGCGCCGCGTGAGCGCCGCGATCGAGTTGCCCGGCGCGTTGTTCATGAGCTTGCGCCAGATGTCTGCACGGATATCCGCCGTGGTCTCGGCAGGCAGGCCCGACTGGTCGAACAGATCGACCACCGCCTGCGCACGCGCCGTCTGCCGGTCGTTCGGCTCGCCGATCACGAAACGGTTGCCGCCGATGTGCAGGATCACGCCGGGGCTCACCACTTCGTTGGGCGAATAGACGACGCAGCCCAGCGAGCGCTCGCGCAGCCGGTTCCACAGCCCGCCTTCGGGGTCGAGCAGCGGCAGGGCGCCCTTCGAGTTGCGCTTGCCGATGTTCCACCACCACGTAAGGCCGTTCAGGGGAAAAAGCGCGACGCCGTCCGGCGCCAGCAGCTTCTCGATGGTCTCGGCCAGCGCCGGCACGGCATGCGCTTTCACCGTGACGATCACGAGATCCTGCTTCGGGAGCGAAGACGGATCGTCGGTCGCGGCCGCAGGCTCGCCGACGATCTCTTCCCTGCCCGACTTCAGCGTGATGCCGTTCCTGCGGATCGCTTCGAGCTGCGCGCCGCGCGCGATCACCGACACCTCGCAGTGACCGGCATGGGCAAGCCGCGCCGCGAGGTGGCCGCCGACGGCGCCGGCGCCTAGTACGCAGACTTTCATCCGTTATCCCTAAGCAGTGAGCTGCTTGACCACCTGATCGACGTATTTGAGCGTCAGCTCCCGCATCTCGTCAGCCTTGAGATTGCTGATCGGGTGCGGCAGCTCGACGTAAGGATGGCCTTCCATCCCCTTGCCCTTGAACTGGAACACGCACGCGTTGGTGAACGCCTGCGTGATGATGACGGTCGCCGGGATGCCGCGTTTCTCGAGCTCTATGGTGTCGTGCACACTGCACAACGTGCAGGACCCTCATCCGCCGACGGCCGCGATCGCGACCTCGACCTCCTGCGCCATCTCGTCGATGATCGAGGCGACCGCGGGCTTGGAGTAATGCTCCTTGCGCATCAGCACCACGCGCGCCACGCCGTGCTGCTCGCGCAGCGCGTCGCCGATCGTCTTCAGGATCACCTCGCCCTGCTCCTTGGTGTTGTCGAGCAGGCCGACGACCTTGCCGGCGAGGTCCATCGGCCGCGGCGCGGCCGCGATCTTCGCCTTTCCGCCGCCGGCGGTGGGGTCGATCCAGGGTAATGCTTCGCTCATTGCTGCTCCTTTTTCGCAGGGTGCGTGCTAACGCACCGCTAATCGATCGGTGCGCTCGCGCGCACCCTACGGTTACGCGTCGTACTTTCCATGCACCGCCCGGCTGCCCCCGCTCCACCCGTGACAGATCGCCGTGCACGGTCCCCAGCCGCCCGCGACGAGGAGCTGGAGGTCCTTGGGATCCTTGATCGCCGGGATGAACTGCTCGTCGTCGTCGGGATCGACGCGGATGGGGAACTGCAGCGCGCGCTCGCGCCGCCAGTTGCCGCCGTCCTTCAGGTCTTTCACCTTGCGCCCGGCGAGCCGGCAGAGCTCCGCGTGCACGTCCGCGCGCGACAGGCCGCCCTTGGCGCAGATCGTCGCGTGCTGGGGTCCCATCACCACGACCATGTCCGATTGCGCGTGCATGTTCCACGAGCCCATCGCGACCATCGAATCGGCGATGCCGTTCAACAGCCGCTTCGGTTCCTGCGAGACATCGTCGAAGCACAGCCGCGGGCTCTCCACCATCGCGCACGTGATCACGTTCTCGTCCGAACCGTAACCTTTCGAGACCGCGAGCGTCTCCCACGGGCTCTTCTCGACGTTCTCGCCGATGCACGCGGTGTAGCGCATCGGCGTCGCGAAGATCGTCGCCGAGCCGATGCCGGGTATGCCGCCGCCGAGGTTGAGCATCATGAGGCGGATGGCGCGGCCTATGGTGGCGTTCGCGCGGAACGAGGGCCCGAAGCAGCCGTTGCCGCCGTGGATGCCGATCTTCTGCGCGTACGGGCCGTTGACGATCATCAACGGCGCCACGCCGTGCATCGTGCCCTGCACCCCGTTCATGTTGAATTTTTCGAGCAGCATGAGCTCGAGCGCGCCGAGCACGACCGGAAGATATTCGGGCTTGCAGCCGGCCATCAGCGCGTGGATCGCGACGGTGCGCACCGTCGCCGGCTCCATCGCCGGCGGGACGTTGCCGATCACCTCGTCCGGATCGCGTCGGGTCGCGGCGAGGAAGCGCTCCAGCCGCGCTTCGGTGGGCGTCACGACGGGCAGGCCGTCGGACCATTGTTTGTCGAGAAAGAATTCGAATTCGTCAATCATCGTTGGCCATCATCTCGTAGGATGCGCGCGAGCGCATCGCGCCTTTAGCGGTGCGTTCGCACGCACCCTACGGTCATTCGGTTCGATACGTTCCATGCACCGAGCGGCTGCCGCCGCCCCACCCGTGACACACTGCGGTGAGCGGTCCCCATCCTCCGGCGACGATGAGATGCAGGTCGCGCTCGTCCTTGATCACCGGCACGAAGCGCGCTTCGTCGGCCGGATCGACACCCAGCTTCTGCGCGCGCTCGACGCGCCAGTTGCCGCCGCGCTTCATGTCGCGCACCGCGAGCCCGGCGAGCTCGCGCAGGCGCCGGTGCACGTCGGCGCGGCTCATGCCCGCCCTCGCGCAGATCGTCGCGTGCTCCGGGCTCATCGCCACGACCATGTCGGAGCGCACGTGCATGTTCCACGAGCCGAGCGCGGTCATCGAATCGGCGATGCCGGTCAGCAGGCGCTCGGGCTCCTGGTTCGCGTCGTCGTAGCACAGGCGCGGGCTCTCGACCATCGCGCAGGTGATCACGTCGTCTTCCGCCGAATAGCCGCGCGAGACCGCGAGCGTCTCCCACGGCGTCTTGTCCAGGTTCTCGGTCAGGCACGCGGTGTAGCGCAGCGGTGTGGCGAACACCGTGGCCGATGCCACACCCGGTATGCCGCCGCCGAGGTTGGTCAGCATGAGGCGTATGGCACGGCCGATGGTCGCGTTGGCGCGAAAACCCGGTCCGAAGCACCCGTTGCCGCCGTGCAGCCCGATCTTCCGCGCGTACGGACCGTTGACGATCATCAGCGGCGCGACGCCGTGCATCGTGCCCTGCACGCCGTTGAGATTGAACTCGGTCTTCAACATGATCTCGACCGCACCGATCACCACCGGCAGGTACTCGGGCTTGCACCCCGCCATCAGCGCGTGGATCGCGATCGTGCGCACCGTCGTGGGCTCGCCCGCCGGCGGGATGTGGCCGACGAGCTCGCCGGGCGCACGCTTCGTCCCCGACAGCATGCGCGTCAAGCGCGCCTCGGTCGGCGTGACGACCGGAAGGCCGTCCGACCATTGCTTGTCGAGGAAGAATTCGAACTCGTCGATCATTCCGGATTGATCTTCGCCGCCTTGATCACCTTCGCGTACTTCGCGGTCTCGCTGCGGATGAATGCCGCGAACTCCTCCGGCGTGTTGCTGTGCGGCTGGGTGCCGAGCTTGACGAGCGCCGCCGCGTTCTTCGGGTTCGCGACCGCCGCGACGATCTCCTTGTGCAGCCGGGTCACGATCTCCTTCGGCGTGCCCGCGGGAACCAGCAGGCCGTACCACTGCGTCACTTCGTAGCCCGGCAGCAGCTCGGCCATCGTCGGCAGGTTCTGCATCGAGCGCTTCGGGCCGGTCGTCGCGAGCGCGCGCAGCTTGCCGGCGTCGATGTGCGGCACGACCGACGGGCCGCTGCCGAACATCATCTGCGATTCGCCGGTGAGGATCGCCACCGCCGCGGGGCCGTTGCCTTTGTAAGGCACGTGCAGGATGTTCACTTTCGCGAGCAGGTTGATGAGCTCGCCCGCGAGATGCGGCCCGCCCAGGTTGCCGCTCGACGCGTAGGTCAGCGCGCCCGGTTTGGCGCGCGCCAGCGCGATCAGCTCTTTCACGTTCTTCGCGGGGAGCGAAGGGTGCACGGTCAGGATGTAGTCCGAAGTCGCGACGAGCGAGAGCGGCTGGAAGTCCTTGAGCGGGTCGTAGGCGAGCTTCAGGCCCGAGCCGGGAAGGATCGCGAGCGGCGCCACGTTGCCGAGCACGATCGTGTAACCGTCGGGCGGAGATTTCGCCGCGAGCTCGGTGCCGATGCGCCCGCTCGCGCCGCCCCGGCTGTCGACGACGACCTGCTGGCCCATCTGCTCGCCGAGCGACTGCGCGATGATGCGCGCGGTCGCATCGGTGCCGCCGCCGGGCGGATACGGCGAGATCAGCCGCACCGGTTTGCTGGGGTAGGCCTGCGCGCACGCGAGCTGCACTGCGCAGCACGAGAGCGCGACACAAAACAATCCTCTCAACATCTTCATCCTCCTGCGGAGCCTGGTTTTTGGACGGGCCGGCGGGACGCGCACGCTCGTAGGCGCGCGCGAGGGTGGGACTGCGGCTTCTGCGGCCGCTCGTTCAGCCTTCGATCGGGTGCTCGGCCGCCTTGGCGGTCGATCAGCCTTCGAGATGGTTCTCGGGCGCCGCGGTCCAGACGTTGAAAGCCGGTCGCGCGACGATCTCTTTATACCATCGATCGATATTCGGGAACGACGGGCATTCCAGGGCGAAGAGGCGCCAGCGGTGCACGCGCAGGCCCACCGCGATGTCGCCGTAGGTGAAGCGCTCGCCGCACATGTAGCGCGTGCGCGAGAGCTGCTCTTCCATGATGGACAGGCGCTTCACGAAGTCCGTCCGCGCCTTTTCGAGCGCCTGCGCATCGCGCTTGTCTTCCGGCAAGCGGATGAGGTGCATCGCCATCTCGTGCTGCGGCGGCAGCAGCTCGTTGTTCTCCCAGTCGAGCCAGCGGCTTGCCGACGCGAAGGTGCGGACGTCGTTCCCGTAGAGGAGGTCGGGCGCGTACTGCATCGCGAGGTAGCGCACGATCGAGTTCGATTCCCACAGCACGAAGCCGTTGTCGTCGATCGTGGGCACGCGGCCGTTCGGATTCATCGCACGGTATTCCTGCGTATCCACGAGCCCGAAAGGCTTGTTGCCTTTCGAGACGTGGCCGCCCGGACCCATGACGCCGCTCGCCAGGACGAGGTCGAAAGGAAGGTCGATCTCCGCGAGCGTCCACAGTACTTTCTGCGTGCGGCCGGAGGTGGGGCGGCCCCATAGCTTCAGCATCAGCCGCGCCCCGCGTAGGGCATCTTGGTCGCCATCACCATCAGGTGATAGATGTTCACGTCGAGCGGCTGGTTCGCCATGAAGAGCACCGAGCGTGCGACGTCCTCGACGTCGATCATCGGCTCGACCTTGATCTCGCCGTTCGGCTGCTTCACGCCCTTGGACATGCGCGCCGCGAGCTCGGTCATCGCGTTGCCGACGTCGACCTGGCAGCACGCGATGTCGTGCTTGCGGCCGTCGAGCGAGATGGTGCGCGTGAGACCGGTGATCGCGTGCTTGGAGGCGGTGTACGGCGCCGAGTCCGGCCGCGGCGCGTGCGCCGAGATCGAGCCGTTGTTGATGATGCGGCCGCCCCTGGGATCCTGGTCCTTCATCATGCGAAAGGCCGCCTGCGCGCAGAGGAAGCTGCCGGTGAGGTTGGTGTCGACGACCGCTTTCCAGCGCTCGTACGGAAGCTCGTCGAACGGCACGCCGGGCGCGTTCTGGCCGGCGTTGTTGAACAGCGCGTCGATGCGGCCGAACTTCGATTTGACCGTGTCGAACAGCGCCTGCACCGACGCGGGATCGGCGACGTCGGTGGGCACGCCGATCGCGCGCTCCGCGCCCGCGCCCGCGGCCTTGACCGCTTCGTCGAGCATCTCCTTGCGCCGTCCGACGAACACGACGCGCCAGCCGTCGCGCACGAACGCGAGCGCGGTCGCTTTGCCGATTCCGGTGCCTGCGCCGGTTACCACTGCGACTTTGTCGCTCATGCTCCCTCCCTCGTGTTGGTTGTCAACGGCGTCCCGCGTAAGCGTTGAGATCCGCCACCTGCTTCACAGTCTGTTCCGCGGCCCGGTACGCGTCGAGCGCTTTCGCCGCCGCGCCCTTGACCAGACTGTCTTCGATCAGCGGCAGCTTGTCGACCAGCGGCACCACCTTCCATTGCGAAGCCGGAAACGATTCGAGCAGCATGCGATACGCGTCGACCGCCAGCCGATAGTCGCGGAGATCCTTGTCCGCGGCTTGCTTGAGGCGCACCGCTTCGGCCGGCCAGCCGGCGGCGCCGCGGTCGGCCTTCATGTGCGCGGCGAGCGCCCTGTAGCTCGCGTCGAGCGCGGCGCTGCTCTTCTGGATCTCGACCGCGCGCCGGCCGATCTCACGCGCGGTCACGAGATAGTCGTCGGCGGCGTCGGCGAGGGGCGTGAACGAGGCGGTGTTCATCCGTCTCAGCGTCGCCGCGTAGCCTTCGAGCGCGGTCGCGTGCGCTTCGAAGTCGATCTGCGTCGGCGTGCCGGGCTGGGCCTCGACCACCGCGCGCACGCGCACGGCGGCGTCCTCGACCATCGTGATCACGTGAGTGCGGCGCGAATACTTCTCGTAGGCGAGATAGCTTCCGACGGCGAGGACGAGCGCGGCGACGAAGACCGCGGCGATGCGTAGCTTGTTCTGCATGAACCGCCGATGGTACCTAGGGCGGCGGGGTAGCGTAAACCGGTTAATATGAACCGATGAAAGCGATGCGGCTGAAAGCGGCGAAGACGCCGCTCGCGCTCGAAGAGGTCGCCGATCCGGTTCCCGGGCCCGGCGAAGCCGTCGCGCGCGTGCTCGCGTGCGGCGCGGGGCTCACCATCCATCACGCGCGCGCCGGACGCATCGAGGTCGATTACCCGCGCATCCTCGGCCACGAGATCGCCGGCGAGATCGTCGCGGTGGGCCGCGGCGTCACGAACCTGAAAGCGGGCGACGGCGTCACCGCGTATTTCTATCTCACGTGCGGCGAGTGTCGCTGGTGCCGCGTGAACCGCGAGACGCTCTGCGACGACTTCCGCGGTTACGTCGGGCGCGAGATCGACGGCGGCTACGCCGAGTACATCAAGCTGCCCGCGAACACCTTCATTCCGATTCCCGAAGGCCTCGACTGGCGCGCCCATCCCGCGGAAGCGGGCGTGGTGTGCGACGCGATCGCCACCCCGGTGAAAGTCATCCGCAAGGCGCGCCTCGCGCCCACCGATACCGTCGCGGTGTTCGGCGCGGGCGGGGGCTTAGGCGTGCACATGCTGCAGGTCGCGCGCTGGGCGCACGCGCGCCGCGTGATCGCGGTGGAAGTCGCGCCGTCCAAGCGCCAGGCGTGCCTCGACGCGGGCGCCGATGCGTTCGTCGACGCGTCGCAAGGCGACGTCGCCGAGCAGTTGATGGACGCGACACGCGGCAAGGGGATCGACGTCGCGATCGATTTCGTCAGCGCCGCGGCGACGCTGGAAGCGGGCTTTGCGGCGCTCGGCAAAGGCGGTCGCCTCGTGACGCTCGGAGGCAATTCGGGCAGCTTCACCGCCAATCCTTCGCAGATGCTGAGAAAAGAGCTCGAGCTCCTCGGCAGCCGTTATGCGACCAGGGCGGAGGTCGCCGAATCGCTGGAGCTCGTCGCACGCCGCGAGCTGTGGCCCATCGTTCCAGAGAAAGTGCCGCTCGCCGAAGCGGAGGCCGTGCACCAGCGGCTCGAGCAGGGGCTGGTCACGGGCCGCGCAGCGCTGATGATGTGAGTGAATCCGTAGGCTGCGCTAGCCGCGAGGCCGCGTAACGCCAGAGAGGCCGCACGTCGGCTATACGTAAGGCTCGGCTTCGAAGTGCGCAACACGGATGCCTTTCGCTACGATATCTTGGCTCGCGATCGCGAAGGCTAGAGTCGGCACCAGCGAGCTTCGAGTCGCAACATTCGCCAGCGCAACCGCCGTGCACGGCACGGCGCACCGTGTAGTGATGAAGCGAGCTCTCGGGGCGGCGAAAGGGCGCTGACGCGCCTTCAACGGCGCGGTGCGCTTGCGCGCGCCCTAGGTCCAAGCTACGCCGAAGCCGAACAGCGGACTTAAGCGTTCGCCGCGGCCTGGAGGGGCAGGGGCGGGGTGCTGGTGACGACGCAATTGCGGCCGCGGGCCTTCGCGGCGTAGAGCGCTTCGTCGGCTCGGCCGAGCAGCATCTCGAGCGTCGCGAGGTGCTCGCCGCTCTCGCCCGCGATGCCGACGCTCACGGTCACGCGCACCTTGTCGTTGGCGGGACAGAGCGCCGCGTCGGAAACTTCCTCGCGGATACGCTCGGCGAGCGCGATCGCCGCGGGCTCGGAGGTGCCGGGCAGCAGCACCACGAACTCTTCCCCGCCGTAGCGCGCCAGCAGGTCTTCCTTGCGCAGGCAACTGCGCGCGAGCCTGGCGAACCCCGCCAGCACGTCGTCGCCCGACAGGTGGCCGTGGGTGTCGTTGATGCGCTTGAAATGGTCGAGGTCGAGGAGGAGCAGCGACACCGCGCCGCGGCTGCGGCGGGCGCGCGAGAGCAGCGGCTCGGCAAGCTCCTTGAAGGTGCGGCGGTTGTAGACGCCGGTCAGCCCGTCGGTGGTCGCAAGCTCGTGCTTCTCGCGGTCGCCGCGCTCCTTGTGCATGAGCAGGAAAGCGAAAGACGAGGCGATCGTCACCGCGTAGAACGCGAGGAGCGATACGCCCGGCGCGGGTCGCGGACCGAAGGTCGGCAGGATCGCTTCCGGCTCGAACCAGGCCGTGAACGCGAGCCAGAAAAGTCCCGCCGCCATCACGAAGAAGCTGCCGGCGAGCAGGAGCCGGGTGCGCTTCTCGGCGGAGACGCGGTAGTACAGGAGCCCCGCTCCGGTGGCGAATTGTGCGAGCCCGAAGCCCAGACCGCACACCGCCAGCCGCGCGCGCGGATCCCGCACGTAAATGACCACCACCAGGAAGGCGATGACCGCCGGCCCGTAGAGCAGCCAGCGCGGCGTCGTCTTGCCGTGGAATTCGAGCAGCGCGCTCACCTGGAGCGACCAGCAGTAGACCAGGAAGGCGGTCGCGACCGCGATCGAGATGAAGTCCGGGACGTCGTTGCGCGAGAGGACCAGCAGCCACGAGAAACCCTGGACGATGAGCGAGCCCGTCCACGGGCCCAGCCCCGCCTGGAAGCGCCCGGCGAACGTGATCCACATCGCGCCGGCCATCAGCAGGTTGCTGACGATCAGTACGAGGAGGAGGGTCTGGGTATCGAGCGTCGGCACTGCGTCGATCGTCCGGGTCCGTTGGTTGTCCCTGAAGCACGCGGCGGGCCGGAAATATCGCTCCCGGAGCCCGGTGTGAATGCCTTTTAGCGGCCGTCGCGCCGCGATCTTTAGTCCGTTGCCCCGAATCGCAGGAATGGCGTCACGGGATTCTAAGCTGACTCGGCGCTCGCCCGCCGTGAGGTTTAGTACATTAGTCCCAGCGTACTCCTCAAAGAATCGACCAGAAGGTTGCGTAATGCCCGCCAGCGCGCCGCTTCGCCCGTCGTGTGCTTCTGGTTGACCTCGATCTCGACGCCGGTGTAGCGGCCGTCCGGATAGCGTTTCCGCAGGTGCGTCGTGAGGCCGTCGGCGCTCCCGCGGTAAGGATAGTTGCGGCGCACGACGAGGGTGCGGTCCGCGCTCAGGATCTGCCGCCGCCACGTGAGACATAAATCACGCTCGCTCCTGCGCGTCGGGTCGTAGAGCAGCCCGACGTCGGCCCGCCGCACGTCGCTCCCGAGCTGCGGCGTGAAGCTGTGGCTCGAAATGTGGACCACGTGCGCGCCGGCCGCGACGCCGGCGCCGACCTGCGACTCGACCCAGTCGCGGTACGGCCGGTAATAGCGGGCCAGCACCCGCTCCTGCTCCGGCGGCGGCAGGCCGAGCGTCGCTTCGGAGAAAAGCTGCTTGTGGTTCGGCGAGCGGTTGAGCTCGACCAGGAGGCGGCTCGTCGTCGAATACACGAGCTCGGCATCGAATGCTTTCGCGAGATCGCGCGCGAGCGCGAGCGCGCCGGGGTCGTAGCCGCGGTGACTGGCGAGCGCGGAGCGCATCTTCGCGAACAGCGGGCGGTATGGCGCGGGGATCTTGTTGCCGCCGTGCTCGCAGGTGACGAGGACGCGCACCCGGTTCATGGATCGAAGGGCTTGCCTGCCTGCAGTGCCTCGGCCAGCGCAGTGTACAGCTCGTGCAGGGCGCTCCGGCTCGGTCGCGGGCCGATCGCGCGCAGCAGGCGGCGTGCGAGCGGGCCGCGCGCGAGCACGTACTCGACCACCGGCTGCCAGACCCTGCGATGCGCGCTGCCGGCGCGCTCGAGGTGCTCGGCGATGTGCTCCCACACCACGCCCGCGGTGCAGTCGCGGCGCTGCACGCCGAAGAGCGCGAGGTACGCCTCGTTGCCGATGCGTGCGCGATCGGCCTCGTGGATCGCCGCGAGGAAAATGTTCGCGAGCGCCCGGGTCGGAAGCTGCTTCGCCGGATCGGGCCTGTAGTACGCGCTCTCGGTGAGCCACTGCGCGAGGTCCATGACGAGCGCCGCGAAGGCGACGTCCACCCCCGGGCATTCCTGCGCGTCGAGCACCCGGATCTCGATCGCGCTGCGATCGAAGCGCGCGATCGCGCCGCGCGCATTGAGCCACTCGTACTGGAGCACGCCTTCCGGGTCGTGCGGCTTGACCGCGCGATACATGGGCTGGAGGATGCGCGCTTCGTATTCGGCGCGCGACGAGACGATCTCGGGAACGATCTCGCCGTTGAGCGCGGGCAGCGCATCGGCGTTCCTGCGATAGGCCTCCATGCGAAAGTCGAGGATGCCGTCGGCGCGGCCGTCGGCATACGGCGAAGCCGCCGCCAGCGCCGGCAGTATCGGCAGGATCACGCGCACCGCCGCGTGCAATCGCGCGAACTCTTCGTCGCCGGCGAACGGAAGGTTCACGTGCGAGGCCTGGAGATTCGCCCAGCCGTGGCCGCGGCAGTCGAACAGCCGGTCGTAGGCGCGGTAGATCGCCGCGTTGTCGTGCGGCCAGATGCGCGTTTCCTGCGCGGGGTTCATCCACGGATGCATGCCGCCGGGCAGGAGCCGCGCGCTGTGCTTCGCGAGCGCCGTGTTCATCGCCACGATCTCTTCCTGGAAGCGTGCGGAAAGCTTCGCGAGATCGTCGGTCGGTGCGAGGTTCTTCACCTCCAGGAGGTGCATCACGAGCTCGTTCGACCAGCCGAGCTCGCCGCGCGCGGCGGCGTTCACCGGATCGCTCGCGCCCGCGGCGTCCATCAGCACGCGGTCGGCGATCGGCAGCACGTCGAGGGTCGCGCGGTCGACGAGCATGTACTCGATCTCGACGCCGCAGCCGTCGAACAGATGACGCGCCGGTGACTCCACGTCAGGCGGCAACGCGCCTGCGCGCGCCGATGCGTCTCGCGTACACCCCCATCACTTCGCGGTACAGCGCATCCTTGAGGATCTGGTCTTCGTTGCCGGCGTCGATGTTCGGATTGTCGTTCACTTCGATGAGATAGCACCGGTCGCCGATCTGCTTGAGGTCCACGCCGTAGAGGCTGTCGCCGATCAGGTTCGCCGCGCGCACCGCGGTATCGACGACGCACTCGGGCGCTTCGCCGACCGACAGCGCGACGGTCTGACCTTCGACGCGGTGCGCCGAATCGCGCTTGATCACCTGCCAGTGGCCGGGCGCCATGAAGTACTTGCACACGAAGAGCGGGCGCCGGTCGAGCACCGCGACGCGCCAGTCGAACGGCGTCGGCAGCCATTCCTGGGCGATGAGCAGCTCCGATCGCTCGAGCAGCGGTGTCGCGCGCGCCGCGAGCTCCTGCACGTCGTGGATCTTCACCACGCCGAGCCCGAAGCCGCTGTCGGGCTGCTTGAGGATGCACGGCAGTCCCAGCGTCGGCACGACGCGGTCCAGGTTCTCGCGGTGGACCCTCATCGTCTTCGGCGTGGGAATGGCGTGGCGCGCCATCAGCTCGTGCAGGTAGACCTTGTTGGTGCACTTGAGGATCGAATCGGGGTCGTCCATCACCGGCATGCCGAGCGCCGCGGCGCGCCGCGCGAACTCGTAGGTCCAGTGCCCGACGTTGGTCGTCGCGCGGATGAAGAGGCCGGCGAAGTCGGCCAGCCGCGCCAGATCCCCGGGTCCGATGATCTCGCCGCGCAGTCCCACGCTGGACGCCGCGTCGATGAATTTGTGCAGCGCCCGGTCGTTCGACGGCCGGTCGATCTGGCGCTCGTCGCGCAGGATCGCGACTGCTGCGACGTCGGAGTCCACAGGCGTGCTGCGCGCGCGCCGCCTGCCGGTGGCGTACCCGGTTGCGGCGGCGAGCAGGAAAGCGCGATGCTGGGGCGGGATGTCCGCGACGCCGATCGCGCGCACTTCCGCCAGACGCCAGCGCGAGCCCGTGCGCTCGAACACCGCGCGCAGCAGAGGCGCTTTGCACGCCGCGAAGAGGTGTTGCGCCAGCGCCGGATTGAGCTCCGCCGGATCGCAGCCGAAGTAGGCATCGAGCTCGAAGAGATTCGACGCATCGTGCAGCAGCGAGCGCTGCACGAGCGCGTCGAGGTCGTCCGCCAGCATCTCGGTGTGCGCGGGCGCCTGCAGGTCTTCGATCGTCTTCACGTCCGGGAGCGGACGGTGGCCCCGCGCTTCGGCGAGCAGCGACACGTAGTAGCCGCGTCCCTGGTAACGGTCGGCCCGGCACAGGTTGACGACCTGCGCGTCGGTGCTGCCGTGCGCGGGGTCGGTGAGGTAAGCCCTCGCCGTTGCGACGCTGGACCCCGGAATCTCGAAAGGCCAGTCCTGATGGCGGTTGACGACGAAAAGGGGTTTCACGCGCTTCCGGGCGGCGGGTGGATGATGAGCAGGTTGGCGTCGTGCGTGACGATGCCGAGCAGCACCGCGCCGACCGCGCGATCGATGCCGATCCAGTATTCGTGCGTCTTGCCGTACGGGTGCGGCTGGTACGGATCGACGATGAGCACGCGCCGCCGTTCGGCGTCGTAGCCCGCGATCACCACGAAGTGACCCGACGGGGTGCCGCGAACGTCGTCCTTGATGTCGTCGGGGCCGTATTCGCGCGACGCATGATAGAGGTAGGTCGAGGACAGCCCGGTCACGATCGGCAGGCGCCGCCGCAGGATGCGATGGATGAGCGTCGGCGAGAGGTCCATGAAGCGCAGTCGTCCGCCGAGCTCGAGGAATTCCAGATAGGCCGGCGTCACCTGCTCGAAGCGCCGACGCTCCATCTTGAACTCGAGCTGGCGCGTGAGCTTTTCCGAGATGTCGACGTCGCGCCTGAACCACGTCGGATCGAAGACGAGGAGGTTGTAGGTGTAGATCGTCGCGGCGTAGCCGTGGCGCAGCGCGTCACACGCGAGATACACCGCGTACGTGCCGCCGTGCTCCATCCGGTAATTGCGCGCGATGATGTCCGACAGCGGCACCTTCTCGCCCCAGTAGGTATAGACCGCGTGCAGGCACGTCGGTCCGCACGTGGTCTCGTCGGGCTGGCGGAGGATGGTGAGCGGCAGGCGAAATTCGCTCGCGCGGATCGGGTGGCGGCGCGGCGGGCGCGCGATCAGCGGGGCGTTCACACGTTCCCGGCTGCAGTTTTGGTGCCCATGAGCCTCCGTCGTTCCCGCGAAGGCGGGAACCCATTTTTTTCGGTCTCGAAAATGGATTCCCGATAGTCCCGCTACCGCGGTTCGGGAATGACGACGTTTACCGCGGCGCCCAGGAATCCTTGAGCGTCACCGACCGGTTGAACACCGGCGCTCCCGGTTTCGAATCGCGGCGGTCGGCGCAGAAATAGCCGTGGCGCTCGAACTGGAAGCGTTCCTCGGGCCTGGCGTCCTTCAGCGCCGGCTCGACCTGGGCGGTGATCACCCGCTTCGAATCCGGATTGAGGTCTTCGAGGAAATCGCGGTCGCGCCCCGGGTGCGGCACGCGGAACAGCCGGTCGTACATCCGCACCTCGGCGGCGACCGAGTGTGCCGCGGAGAGCCAGTGGATGGCGCCTTTCACTTTGACTTTCTCGGCGCCCGGCGTGCCCGATTTGGTGTCGGGAATGTATTCGCAGTGCACCGTCGTGACGCGGCCGTCCGCGTCCTTGTCGCAGCCGGTGCATTTCACGACGTAGCCGTAACGCAGCCGCACGCTGTTACCGGGGAAGAGCCGGAAGTAGCCCTTGGGCGGCGTCTCCTGGAAGTCTTCGCGCTCGATCCACAGCTCGCGCGAGAACGGGAGAACACGCTGTCCCAGCTCGGGTTTCTGCGGGTGGTTGGGGGCGTGACACTCTTCGCTCTGCCCGTCCGGATAGTTGTCGATGACCAGCTTCACCGGGTCGAGCACCGCGATGCGGCGCTCGGCGCTCGCGTTGAGGGTGTCGCGCATCGCCTCTTCGAGCACCGAGTACTCGATCCACGAATCGGCCTTGGAGACGCCGATGCGCTCGGCGAAGAGCCGGAAGCCTTCCGCCGTGTAGCCGCGGCGGCGCGCGCCCGCGAGTGTGGGCATGCGCGGATCGTCCCACGCTTCGCAATGCCGCTCCTCGACGAGCTGGATGAGCTTGCGCTTGGACAGCATCACGTAAGTGAGATTGAGCCTCGCGAACTCGATCTGCTGCGGCAGCGGGCGCAGTAGCAGGCCGCACTCGGCGAGACGCTCGAGCAGCCAGTCGTAGAAGGGCCGCTGATCCTCGAATTCCAGCGTGCACAGCGAGTGCGTGATGTTTTCCAGCGCATCCTCGATCGGGTGCGCGAAGGTGTACATCGGATAGATGCACCATTTGTCGCCGGTCCGATGGTGAGTCGCGTGCCGGATGCGATAGATGACCGGATCGCGCAGGTTGATGTTGGGCGACGCCATGTCGATCTTCGCGCGCACCGCCATGCTGCCGTCGGCGTGCTGGTCGTCGCGCATCTCGCGAAAGCGCGCGAGCGATTCCTCGCGCGGACGATCGCGCCACGGGCTGTTGGTCCCCGGCTCGGTCAGCGTGCCGCGCGCCGCGCGGATCTCCTCCGGGCGCTGCTCGTCGACATAGGCGTGGCCCGCGCCGATCAGCGCTTCGGCGGCTTCGTACATGAAGTCGAAATAATCCGAAGCGAAATACAGGTGCTCGCCCCAGTCGCAGCCCAGCCACTTCACCGCTTCGACGATCGAGTCGACGTATTCCTGCTCTTCCTTCTCCGGATTGGTGTCGTCGAAGCGCAGGTGGCACGCGCCCGCGTAGTCGATCGCAAGCCCGAAGTTCAGCACGATCGACTTGGCGTGTCCGATGTGGAGATAGCCGTTGGGCTCCGGCGGAAAGCGTGTGCGTATCTTCGCCGGATCGGGCGGTGCGTCGCGCTGCACCGCCGCGCCTCCGGGATGTCCTGCCCAACGCCGCCCGGCGTGCTTGGCCGAAGCGATATCGGCCTCGATGACCTGGCGGATGAAGTTCGAGACGCTGCCTTCGTTCTTCTCCGAGGGGGTCGGTTTGTTGCGGGCGGGCTTGTCTGATCCGGCGGGCATGATGCGAAAGTCTGGCAAAACCCTATTCTAAACGACCGGCTATTCGGACGTGATTTTCGCCGCCCTGATCACCTTCGCGTACTTGTCGGCTTCCTTGCGGAAATACGCGGCGAGCTCGTCGGGCGTGCTGCCGATCGGTTCCGCGCCGTCCCTGGCGATGGTCTCGCGCATGTCGGGCGCCTTGAGCACCTTGACGATCTCGCCGTGCAGCCTGGTCACGATGTCTTTCGGGATCGCGGCGGGCGCGAACATCGCGTACCAGTTGTCGGCGTCGAAACCGGGGTAGTACGACGCGAGCGTCGGCACGTCCGGCATGAGCGTCGAGCGGCGGGTCGAGGCGATCGCGATCGCACGCACGCGACCCGAGCGCACGTGCGGAAGCACCGCGAGCTGTCCGGAAAAGCGCAGGTCGACTTCGCCCGCCATCATCGCGGTCACCGCCGGACCGCCGCCCTTGTACGGCACGTGCACCACGTCGATACCGGCCGCCTGCTTGAGCATCTCGATCGCGAGATGGCTCGTCGTGCCGCTGCCGTTGGAGGCGGCGTTCAGCTTCGATTTGGATTTCTTCGCCAGCGCGACCAGCTCGGGCACCGTCTTCGCCGGCACGCTCGGGTGCACCACGAGCACCAGCGGGGCGGACGAGAAGAGGCTCACCGGCGCGAGATCTTTCAGCGGATCGAACGCCAGCTTCTTCACGAGCGTCACTTGTACGCTCAGCGACGCGGTCGTGAACAGCAGCGTGTAGCCGTCGGGGGGCGCTTTGGCGGCGAGCTCCGCGCCGATGAGCCCGCCCGCGCCGCTGCGGTTGTCGACGACGAAGCTCTGGCCGAGATTCTCGGTGAGCTTTTTCCCGAGCAGCCGGCTCTGCGTGTCGGTGCCGCCGCCCGGCTGGAACGGAACGATGACGCGCACGGTGCGCGACGGCCATGCCTGTGCGTGCACGTTCGTGCATGCGAAACCGGCTGACGCGATTGCGGCAGCGAAGAGCGCGATGGTGCGAAGAGCCGTCATGACGAGATCCCGCTGTTAAGCTTCGCACTATCGTAACAGTCACGATCGATATCTAACGAGGAGAGGTCATGCAGCATCAGTCAACCTTCATCGTCGCCTGCGGCGCGCTCGCGCTGGCGGCGGCTCAGCCCGCGCCGGCCGCGGAGAGTTATCCCGCGAAACCGGTGCGCGTCATCGCCGCTTTTTCACCCGGCGGCTACGTCGATTTCACCGCGCGGCTCGTCTCGGCACCGTTGAGCGTCGCGCTCGGGCAGCAGTTCATCGTCGAGAACCGCGCCGGTGCGGGCGGCATCGTCGGCACCGAAGTCGCCGCGCGCGCGGCGCCGGACGGCTACACGCTCGTCGTCGGCAGCGTCGGCACGCATGCGGTGAACCAGACGCTGTACAAGAAGCTTCCCTACAACGTGGTGCGCGATTTCCAGCCGGTCGCGAGATTGTCGGATGCGCCGAGCCTGCTGGCGGTGCACCCGTCGCTGCCGGCGAAGTCGGTCAAGGACCTCCTCGCGCTCGCGCGCAGCAAGCCGAATTCGATCAACTACGCCTCCGCCGGTTCGGGCACGTCCACGCATCTGGCCGCCGTGCTGTTCGAGCACCTCGGCCACGTCAAGCTCGTGCACGTGCCTTACAAGGGCGGCGGACCGGCGCTCGTCGCGGTCGTGTCGGGCGAGGTCCCCGTCACTTTCGGCACCGCCGCTTCGGTATCGCCGCATACCAAGAGCGGCCGGCTCAGGGCGCTGGCGGTGACTTCGGGCAAACGCTCGCAGGTGCTGCCGGACCTGCCGACGATCGCGGAAGCGGGGCTGCCCGGCTACGAGATGCTGAACTGGCTCGGTCTCTTCGCGCCCGCGGGCACGCCGCGCGCGATCGTCGACCGGCTCGCGCAGGAATCGCTGCGGATCGTGCGCTCGCCCGACACCGTCGCGAAGTTCCATGCGCAGGCGTCGGAGCCTTCGCCGCTCGGAACCGACGAGTTCGCCGCCTTCGTGAAGAAGGAGGTCGACAAGTGGGGGAAAGTCGTCACCGCGACCGGCATGACGGCGGATTGAGATTATTTGCAGGAGAACGGGGCCTTTGTCACCGCGAGCGCGGTGGGCGCTCCTCTACATTGGCCGGGCACTCGAACATAACAACGAGCCATGGTGCGCCTCTCCTGCAATCCTCACGTCCTGCGCAGCCTCGCGCTGTTTTCCCCGCTGTCCGACGCGCAGTTCGGCGCGCTCCTCCTCCAGATCGAGCGCCGCAGCTATGCGGCCGGGGCGCGTATCGTCAACGCCGGTGAAGGCCCCGACGGTCTCTACGTCATCCTGTCGGGCCGAGCGAAGCTCACCTTCCTCGACCGCGCAGGGCAGGAGCTCGTCGCGGCGGTGATGGAGCCGAACGATTTCTTCGGCGAGACCGGCGTGATCGACGGCAACCCGCGCGCTTCGAACGTCGACGCGCAGGATGCGTGCGAGATCCTCTTCGTGCCGCGCAGCGTGCTGCTCGAATGCGTCGAGCACAACGCAGCCGCTGCGATGGCGATGCTGCGCACGGTCGTGGGCAGGCTCGACGACGCCTATCGCAAGTTGGCGGCGCTCGCTCAGCACCGCGACGAGCCGCCGTTCGCGCTTCCGCCGCTCGCCGAGCGTCACTAGCGCTCCCGGTTCGTCCCGACCGTCGTATCGATACGCGCGACCGGGGGCTCTCGGCGGCCCGCACCCGGTCGGAAACCGCGGTGACCCGCACCGAGGCGTCCGTTACACTGCCGGCACTCATTGCCCTCTTCGGAGCGCCGCGCGTGGCCGAGCTCACCGTCATGCAGTCCCTCGCTTTCAAGGAGGCCTATCTCACGCTCGCGCCGCGCTACGAGCGCGCGACCGGACACCGCATCTCGACGCTGTGGGTGCCGACGGCGAAGGTCGTCGCGACCGTCGAACGCGGGGAAGCCGCCGACCTCGTCATCATCGCGGCGGCGGTCGTCGACGAGCTGATCGCGAAAGGGCTGGCGCGGGAGCGCATCGACCTCGCGACCTGCGGCGTCGCCGTGGCGGTGAAGGCGGGAGCGCCGCGGCCGGATCTTTCGTCGGCGGAGTCGCTGAAGCGCGCGGTGCTCGGCGCGAAGTCGATCGTGTACTCGCGCGGGCCGAGCGGCGTCTATCTCGACGGTCTGTTCCGACGCATGGGGATCTCAGGCGAGCTCGAGCACAAGCTGACGCGCGTTCAGGGAGAGCCCTCCGGCGAAGTGGTGGCGCGCGGCTTTGCCGAGATCGGCTTCCAGCAGATGTCCGAGCTGCTGCCGGTGGCGGGCATCGACGTCGTCGGGCCGCTGCCGGCGGAGATACAGGAGATCACGACCTTCGCCGCGACGGTGCTCGCGAAGGCGCGCGAGCCGCAAGCTGCACGGGAGGTGATCGACTATCTCGGCACCGAAGACGCCAAAGCGGTCATTCGCGCCACGGGCATGGAGCCGGTCTAGCGTCCGAGGTAGCGCGTCGGCATCCGGCGCTCCACCGCGCGTTTGCCCGAGCGCGTGATGCGATAGCCTTTGGCGCGCGGCAGGCTCGCGACGATGCGCGAGAGCTTGCCGTCGACGTAGTGCAACGCCGCGCCGTCGTCGGCCGCATGACCGTCGGGCATCGCGCCGCGCGCGACGAGCCTGCGAAACGTCGGGCGGCGGGCTTTCTCGCTGTCGTAGTGCGGGCAGTTGCTGCCCTGGAGGAAGCCGAGGCACGGCAGCGCGGTCAGCGCACCCGCGATCGAATCGGTCACACCGTAGTCGAACCAGCAGATCGAGCCCGCGCTCGCGCCGCCGAGCACGACGCCGCGTTCCCACGCTTTGCGCAGATGCTCATCGAGTCCCCAGTCGCGCCACACCGCGAGCATGCTTTTCGTGTTCCCGCCGCCGACGTAGATCGCATCCTGCTCGAGCACGAACGATTCGAGGTCGCGCGGTGTGCGCGCGAAGAGCGGCAGGTGAGTCGGCTTGCACGAAAATTGAGAAAAGCCGGCGTAGAAGCGCAACCGTCCCATGTCGGCGTCGCCGTGGGCGGTGCCGATGAAGGCGACTTTCGGTTTTCGTTTGGCGGTGAGGCCGAGGAAGTACTCGATCAGAAGCAGGTTGTCGAGGTCGGGCGGCAACGCCATGCCGCCGATGGCGAGGATGTGTTTTTTCATTTTTTATTGAAAAAATGGATCCCCGCCTGCGCGGGGATGGAGGGCTCTGCGCTCAGCCTTCCACCTTGACGTTTGCAGCCTTGATCACCTTGCCCCACTTGGCGATCTCGTCGCGCAGGAACTGCGTGAATTCCTCGGGCGAGTTGCCGACCGGATCGATGCCGACCTGCACGATCTTGTCGTGGATGTCCGGACGCCGGACGACCGCGGCGATCGACTTGTTCAGGGTGTTGACCACCTCGCGCGGGGTGCCCGCCGGCGCGAGGATGCCGACCCACGTGCCGCCGACCACCTTCACGCCCTGCTCGATCAGCGTCGGCACGTCGGTCGCGACCGCGGCGCGCTTGTCCGCCGCCATCGCGATCGCCCTGATCTTGCCCGCGCGCGCGTGCGGCAGGAGCGAGAGCGGGGTGTCCATCATGAACTGCACCTGGCCGCCGGAGAGGTCGAGCAGCGCCGGCGCAGTGCCTTTATACGGCACATGGACCATCTTGGTGCCGGTGGTGAGCATGAAGAGCTCGGTGGTGAGATGCGCGGCGGCGCCGACGCCGCTCGACGCGAAGGAAAGCTGGCCCGGTTTCGCTTTGGCGAGGTCGATCAGGTCCCTCACGTTCTTCACCGGCAGGCTGTTCGCCACGCACACGATGAGCGGCGCGGTGCCGAGCAGCGAGACCGGCGCGAAGCTCTTCAGCGAGTGGTACGGAAGCTTGGGATAGAGCGTCTGGTTCGCGGTGTGCGCGGGGATCACCGAAGTGAGCGTGTAACCGTCGGGGTTCGCCTTGGCGACGATCTCGACGCCGACGATGCTGTTCGCGCCGGGCCGGTTGTCGATGATCATCGTCTGATTAACGTCCTTGCCGACCTCGGTCATCACCAGCCGCGTCATCACGTCGGTGATGCCGCCCGGCGTGTAGGGCACGACGACGCGGATGGGGCGCGCCGGATATTTCGACGGCTCCGCCGCGGGCGCGGCGGGCGCGAGCAGGGCGGCCATCGACAACGCAAACAGCGCACGCCTCACCATCGAGCTCCTCTCATCGGTCGCGTGAGACTATCGTTGGGCTATTCTATACCGCACATGACGCCTCACTCTTTCGCGCTGCTGCGACTCATCGCCGACGGCGAGTTCCATTCGGGCGAAGCGCTCGCCCGCACGCTCGACATATCGCGCGGTACCGTCTGGAACGCGGTGCGCGCGCTCGAAGACGCCGACCTCGCCATCTACAAGGTGCGCGGGCGCGGCTACAAGCTTGCCGAGCCGGTCTCGCTGCTCGACGCGCGGGCGCTACGCGCGAACGGACTGCACGTCGAAGTCGTCGACGCGGTCGGCTCCACCAATACCGAGCTCATGCAGCGCGCCGCATCGGGGGCGGCGTCCGGAAGCGTGCTCGCCACCGAGTGGCAGCAGAGCGGCCGCGGCCGCATGGGACGCGCATGGCAGGCCGGCATCGGGCGCGCGCTCGCGTTCTCGGTCCTCTGGCGCTACGCGCAGGGCGCGAGCGCGCTCTCGGGTCTGAGCCTCGCGGTCGGTGTCGCCGTGGTGCGCGCGCTGCGGGCGATCGGCGCGGGCGACGTCGAGCTCAAGTGGCCGAACGACGTGCTGTGGCGCGGGGCCAAGCTCGCGGGCATCCTCGTCGAGCTGTCCGGCGATACGCTGGGGCCGAGCGCGGTGGTCGTCGGCATCGGCGTCAACGTCCGTCTCTCCGCGGCGATGCGCGCGCGCATCGATCAGCCTGCGGCCGATCTCGAAAGCGCCTGCGGCGGCACGCTGGATCGCAACGCGGTGCTCGGCGCGGTACTGCGCGAGCTGCGTGACGTGCTGGAGCGCTTCGGCGTCGACGGTTTCGCGCCGCTGCGTCCCGAGTGGGAGCGATACCACGCGCATCAGGGAAAGCGCGTGACGGTGACGCTGCCCGGCGGCGCGACCGACAGCGGCGTCGCGCGCGGCATCGCCGAGGACGGCGCGCTGCTGTTCGAAAGCGGCAACGCGTTGCGGCGGCTGCACAGCGGCGAGATCTCCCTGCGCGCGGTCAAACGTCCATGAAAGTGCTCGCGGTCGATGCGGGCAACAGCCGCATCAAGTGGGGTCTCGCCGACGAAGACGACTGGATCGAGCGCGGCGCGGTCGCCACGGGGGACGCGGACGCGCTCGAATCGGCGCTCGCGCATCTCACCGCGGTCGATCGCATCCTGGTGACCAACGTGGCGGGCGAGACCGCGGCGCGTGCGATTCGGCAGGCGGTCGGCCGCCTCGGCATCGCTGCCGAGACGATCGTGCCGCGTGCCGAGCAGTGCGGCGTGAAGAGCGGCTACGCCGCGCCCGAGCAGCTCGGGCCCGATCGCTGGGCGGCGCTCATCGGCGCGCGCACGCTCTTCGACGGACCGTGCGTCGTCGTGAACGCCGGCACGACGATGACGGTCGACGCGCTTTCCGGCGAAGGCGTATTCCTCGGCGGTTTCATCGTGCCGGGGTATGCAGTGATGCGCGGCTCGCTCGCCACGAGCACCGATCGGCTCAAGCTCCAGCACGGCGCGTTCAGCTTCTTCCCCGACAATACCGGCGATGCGATCGCGAGCGGCGCGCTCAACGCGCTGGCGGGCGCGGTGGACCGCATGGTGCGCTACATGGTCGACGTCGGCGAGGGCGAGCCGCTCGTCATGCTCTCGGGCGGAGACGCGAATCTCGTCGCGCCGCTCCTGAGCCATCGCGTGCAGGTCGTGGATAATCTCGTGCTCGAAGGTTTGCGGCGGATCGGAGCGGGCGATGTCTGAAAGGCGGAGGATGGGCGCGAAAGCGGCGGCGATCGTGCTGGTGATCGTCAACGTGCTGTTCTTCGCGTACGCGCGCTTCGTGCTCGACAAGGGCGCCGCCGCCTCGCGCATCGACGACCTGCAGATCAATCCGGCGCGCATCAGGCTCATGAACGCGGCGACCCGCGGGCCGGGCGGCAGCGTGCCGAAGTCGGCGTGTCTCGAGTGGGGGCCTTTCAACGCGATCGACGCCGGCAGAGCCGAAGCCGCGCTCCAGCAGCTCAGCCTGCGCAACTCGCCGCTGCAGCGCAGCCTCGGCGAAGCGGGCGCGCGGCGTTACGCCTATTACGTGCGCGAGCCCGACGCGGGCACCGTCGCGCAGATCGCAGAGCTGCAGCGCTCTTTTCCCGGCACCGACCTCAAAGCGGGTCCCTGCCCCGGTTAAAGGACAAAAGCATTTAACACGGAGGACACGGAGGAACACGGAGGACACGGAGAGAAGCGATCGGACGCAATGCGAGCGACGTCGTTCTAGCTTTCCTCCGTGCCCTCCGTGCCTTCCTCCGTGTCCTCCGTGTTGAGGCTTTTGATCTTTGCGGTGCGCTTGCGCGCACCCTACGGCTTACTTCCGGATTTTCTGCAGGAGCGCCGTCGTCGACCGCTCGTGCTCGAACGGGATCGAGTGCACGCTGCCGCCCCACGACCTCACTTCGGCGGCGCCGACGATGTCCTCGACTTTCCAGTCGCCGCCTTTGACCAGGACGTCGGGCCTGACTTCGAGGATGCGTTCGAGCGGCGTGTCCTCGTCGAACCATGTGACGAGCGAGACCGAGTCCAGCGCCGCCGCGACCGCGGCGCGGTCGGGGAGGGTGTTGACCGGGCGGTCGTCCCCTTTCCCCAGCCGTCGCACCGACGCGTCGGCGTTGAGCGCGAGCACGAGGCTCGCGCCGAGCGCGCGCGCCTGCGCGAGGTACGTGACGTGTCCCCGATGCAGGATGTCGAAGACACCGTTGGTGAAGACGAGGGGGCGGGGAAGAGCGGCGACGCGCGCGATCAGCGCGTCCGGCGCGCAGATCTTGGCTTCGAACGAAGGCGTGCCGTAACGCCGCCCTTCACCCTTCACCCTTCATCCTTCACGGCTGTATTTCGAACAGCCTCACCACCCGCTGCACGCCGCTCGTGGTGCGCGCGAGCTCGGTCGCGTCGTCCGCCTCCTGGCGCTTGACCAGCCCCATGAGATAGACCGTTCCCGACTCGGTCACCACTTTCACGTGGACCGGGTTGAAGCGCCGGCCGTCGAGGAAACGCGTCTTGACCTTGGAGGTGATGTACGAATCGTTGGCGCGCGCCGACAGCGCGGTGGGCGGGCCGACGGTGAGCTCGTTGTAGGTGCCGCGCACGCCGTTGATGCCGCGCACGATACGGTCGGCTTCGGCCTTGGCGGCGTCGTTCGGCACTTCGCCCGAGAGCAGCACCAGCTTGTTGTAAGAGGTCGTGTTGATGTGCGCGTTGGGGAATTTCTCGGCCACGCGGTTCTGCGCGCGCAGCTCGATGCCTTCGTCGTCGGTCATGACGGCACTGGACCGGCGATCCTCGCCGACGAGATAACCGCCGGCGGCCGCGCCGCCGACCGCGGCGGCGACACAACCGTTGAGAACCGGGACGAGGGCGATGGCGCAGGCGGCGAGCAAAAGTCGCATAGTCATTGGACTCCGAGTAAGAGACAGTCGATCGCGTCGCAGATGCAGTGCAGCGCGAGCAGATGCACTTCCTGTATGCGCGCGGTGCTGTTCGCGGGCACGCAGATGTGGATGTCGTTCGGTTCGAGCACTTCGGCCATTCTCCCGCCGTTGCGGCCGGTCAAAGCGACCACGCGCATGTCGGCTTCGTGGGCGACCTCGATCGCGGCGATGACGTTGCGCGAGTTGCCGCTGGTCGAGATCGCGAGCAGCACGTCCTCGGCGTGGCCGAGCGCGCGCACCTGTTTCGCGAAGATCTGGTCGAAGTCGAAGTCATTGCCGATGGACGTGAGCGTCGAAGTGTCCGTCGTGAGTGCGACCGCGGCCAGCGGCGGACGTTCCATCTCGAAGCGATTGAGGAGCTCGGCGGCGAAATGCTGGCTGTCGGCGGCCGAGCCGCCGTTGCCGCACGCGAGGATCTTCCCGTCGCGCTTGAGCGCCTGCACCATGAGCTCCGCGGCATCGGCGATCGGCCCCGCGAGCGCGTCCATGCTCTGCAGCTTCAGGTGCGCGCTCTCCGAGAAGTTCTCGCTGATGCGGCTGATCAAGTCCATGGCGGCATATTGTACAAGGACGATCCGCGGCGGCCGCAAGTGTCTGCGGCCGGAGACACCGCCGTCATGCGCCGAAGGCGTCGCGTATCCAGTCGATGCGGGGCGGGTCGCCTTCGATGAGCAGCGCGTCGAAGCGGCACGCCGGCGTCGTGCGCTGGCGCGAGAGATAGAAGCGCGCGGCGCGCAGGAGCTTGGTGCGCTTGGCGGACGTGATGCTCGCCGCCGCGCCGCCGAAAGCGCGGGAAGAGACGCGCCGGCGCACTTCGACGAAGACGGTCGTATCGCCGTCGCGTGCGATCAGGTCGATCTCCCCGAGGCGGCACTGGAAATTGCGCTCGAGCACGCGCAGGCCTTTGCGCTCGAGGAACGCGGCGGCCATCGCTTCGGCTTCGGCGCCGCGGTGCGGTTTCATTTCGGCGGATCGGGAAGCACGCTGACCTGACCGCCGTTGATGACCGCCACCGGCAGCACCCGGCGTATCTGGCCGTCGGGAGCGAGCGAGAGCCGCCCGGTGACGCCGTCGAGCTCGGCGAGGCGCTTGCCTTCGTACAACGTCTCGGCGATGCGAAAGGCGTCGATGCCGAGGGCGCGCAGGCGCTCGATCTCGTCGGGTCCGCGAGGACCGGGCCGCGAGTAGACCATCACCGCCGGATGGTCGGGCTGGAGCAGCCACGGCATGTCGACGAAGCGCAGGTCGTCGAGGTCGATGAAGTTCGCCGCGTTCGTACCCGGGTCGATCTGCGACGTGCCGTACGCCGGCAGCGTGGAGACCTGCGGGCGTACCGCCCGGGCGCGGCCCGCGTCGAGCGCGAGGAACACCATGTCGACGGCGCCCGTCGCCGCGGCCTGGCGCAGGCGTTCGAGGGTGCCCGCGTCGGTCGCGTACGGATAGTCAGCGATGCGGAAACCGCCGCCGCGCTCGAACTCGTCGACGAAAGCGTCGCGCATGCGGCGGCCGAGCGGCGACGGATCGGTGATGGTCAGCGCCTTGCGGCGCCCGTCCTTGAGCGCGACCTGCGCGATCTGCCGCGCTTCGGACTCGATCTGCAGCGACAGCGTATAGAGATTGGGCGGATTGGCGGCAAGGCCGTCCGCGACGTTGAGCGCGAGCGTGGGCACGGGCAGCGGATTGATCGCGGTCGCGATCGCCGTCACGCCGTTACGCGTGAGCGGCCCCACCACGATACGCGCGCCCGCACCCGCGGCTTCGCGATAGGCGGCGGCGAGCTGCCTGGGATCTTCGGTGACCGGGTAGAGGCGGATCGTCAGCGGAGGGCCGACGTGCTTCTTCGAGGCTTCGGCAAAACCTTCGCGCACCGCATCGGCCGCCTTGCCGAACGCGTCCGAGCCGGTCGGGAGGAGGAGCGCGATGTGCGGCGGCTTGATCGGCTGGGGCGCAGGCTGGAGCGGCGGCAGCGGAGCATCCGTAGCCGCGAAGACGGGCGCCCCGTATATTAGAAAGGCAAACCACCAGAGAATCGATGCGCGATGGCTGCGGAGCATGAGAACACGCGGGGCACAAAGGCCACATTATATGTAGTCGCTACGCCCATCGGTAACCTCGCGGACGTGACGCTGCGCGCGCTCGACGTCTTGCGCCAGGCCGATGTGATCGCCGCCGAGGACACGCGCGTCACGTCGCGGCTCCTCAATCACTACAACATCGACGCGCGGAGGCTGGTGGCGCTGCACGAGCACAACGAGCAGCGCAGCGCGCCGCGCATCGTCGCGGAGCTCGAGGCCGGCCGCTCGGTCGCGCTCGCGAGCGATGCGGGCACGCCTGCATTCTCCGATCCCGGCGCGCGCATCGTGCGCGCCGTGCGCGAAGCGGGCTTCGACGTCGTGCCGATCCCCGGCCCCAACGCGGCTGCGGCCGCACTGTCGGTGAGCGGCTGCGACGGGCCGCGCTTTCTCTTCTGCGGCTTTCTCCCGGCGAAACCGGCGGAGCGGCGCGCCGCGCTCGAAGAGATCGCGCTTCTCCCCTACGCGCTGGTGTTCTACGAAGCGCCGCATCGCGTCGTCGAAGCGGTCGAGGACCTGGCGAAGCACCTCGGTGGGCCGCGCCGCATCGTCATCGCACGCGAGCTGACCAAGCTCTTCGAATCGATCCACGAGTGCGCTCTCGAAGAAGCGGGCGCGTGGCTCGCCGGCAATCCGGACCGGGTGAAAGGCGAGTTCGTGCTGATCGTCGAAGGCGCGCGGCCGGACGCCGACGCCGAAGCGGCCGAAGCCAGGCGGGCGCTGCAGATCCTGCTCGAAGAGCTGCCGGTGAAGCAGGCCGCGGCCCTGGCCGCGAAGATCACCGGCGCGCGGAAGAACGATCTGTATGCGCTGGCGCTGGAGATGAAAGGCGTGAAACGTGAAGCGTGAAACGTGAAATGTGAAACGTGAAACGTTCTAATATGCGGCAGTGCCGTGGCCGCTGGCGGCCCGGCGTTCGGTTCACATTTCACGTTTCACGATGAAGCTCACCCTCATCCTTCCCGACGACTGGCACCTGCACCTGCGCGACGGCGCGCACATGAGCGCGGTGCTGCCGCACACCGCGGCGCGCTTCGGGCGCGCGATCGTCATGCCCAACCTGCGCCCGCCCGTGACCACGACCGAAATGGCGCTCGCGTATCGCGACCGCATCGTGGCGGCGCTGCCCCAGGGCTCGCGCTTCACGCCGCTGATGACGCTGTATCTCACCGACAACACCCGGCCGGAGGAGATCGGCAGGGCGCGCGCGAGCGGCGCGGTCCACGCGGTGAAGTATTACCCGGCGGGGGCGACGACGAACTCGGACTCGGGCGTCACCGATCTCGGGCGCTGCCACGGCGTGTTCGAGGCGATGGCCGAGCACCGCATGCCGCTGCTGGTGCACGGCGAAGTCACCGATCCCGCGGTCGACATCTTCGACCGCGAGCGCGTTTTTCTGGAGCGCATCCTCGAGCCGCTCGCGGCGCGCTTCCCGAAGTTGCGTATCGTCGTCGAGCACATCACCACGCGCGAGGCGGCGGCGTTCGTGCGCGCGGCGCCGGCGAACATCGGCGCGACGATCACCGCGCACCACCTGCTGCTCAATCGCAATGCCTTGTTCGTCGGCGGCGTGCGGCCGCATCACTATTGCCTGCCGGTGATCAAGCGCGAGATCCACCGCGAGGCCTTGCTGGAAGTCGCGGTGAGCGGCGATCGCAAGTTCTTCCTCGGCACCGACAGCGCGCCCCACGCGCGGCACACCAAGGAGACGACCTGCGGCTGCGCCGGCATCTATACCGCGCACGCCGGCATCGAGCTCTACGCCGAGGCGTTCGAAGCCGCGGGCGCGCTCGACAAGCTCGAGAGCTTCGCGAGCCGTTACGGCGCGGAGTTCTACGGGCTGCCCGTGAACGAGACGCGCATCACGCTCGAAAAAGCGGACACGCCGGTGCCCGACGAGGTGCCGTTCGGCGATGATGCGCTCGTGCCGTTCAGGGCGGGAGAGCGCGTCGGCTGGCGGATCGTGTAAGCGATTCGTGAGTCCGCGGCGTTAGCCCTTCCATGGATACCCGCGGCGAGGAGGGCTTTCGAGAAGTCGAGCACGAGTGCTGCCCGAAGCTCCCGTCGGGCGACCTGTGGGTCTTCGGCTACGGCTCGCTCATGTGGGATCCCGGATTCGATTACGTGCGCTCTCAGCCGGCGCTGCTCCGGGGTTATCACCGCGCGTTCTGCGTCACGTCGACGCGCTATCGCGGAACGCCCGAGCGGCCGGGGCTCGTGCTGGGTCTCGATCGCGGCGGGTCGTGCCGGGGCATCGCGTTCCTCGTGCCCGATGCCAACGTGGAACCGGTGCTGCACGCGCTGTGGGAGCGGGAGATGCCGGGCCGCGTGTACAGCCCGCGCGTCGTCTCCATCGATCTGGGCGGCGCAAGAGCGAGCGCGCTCACCTTCGTCGCGGACCGCGGTCAGGACGGGTATATGGGGAGACTGGAAGTCGACGAGATGGCCCGCACGATCGCCGACTGCAGCGGCGCGCGCGGACCGAACGCCGATTATCTCTTCAACACCCTGCGTCACCTCGATGCGGCGGGCATACGCGAGCGCCGGCTGTATGCGCTTGCGCGCGCGGTGCAGGCGCTGCAGAAACCGCGCACTCACACTCCCGAGCGGGGGTGCGAGCGCTAGCGAGCCAAGGGAAAGGAGGCCCCGGAGGGAAACCGTAGGTTTCCCTCCGGGGCGTTCTTCGGCGCGGAAGCGCAGCGCCCGCTAGCGGCGCTACGGGAAAGCGGGAATCGTCGGCTCGAAACCGCCCGCGGCTGCTTCCGGATGCCGGCGCACGATCATGTCGTAGATCTCCTGCTGCTTGCGCATCGGCACGTCGACCATCATCAGGACCTTGCCCGCCTCCATGTCGCGCTCGAACGCCTTGAGCCGGGAGTTCGGGACAGAGCTCGCGACCATGCTCGACACCCACGCGCCGAACGCCGCGCCGCCGAGCGCCACCGCCAGCACGGTCATCAGCGCGAGCGTCGCGCCTTCGGGCGGGAAGAAAACCAGCAAACCGCCCGCGACGGCGCCGACGATGCCGCCGATGCCGATGCCCATCTGGGCGCCGTGCACGATGTCGGTCTTCTGGAGCACGTTCGCCTGCGGCAGATCGTCGGGCAGCGAGCCGCGCCGGGACAGGAAGTGGATGTGCCTGCACTCGATGCGCGCCAGCAACAGGTCGTTCAGCATTTGCCGCGCGCAATCGACGTCCGGTAGTACGAAGTAGAGCCTCCGCCTCATCAGCATGAATCCCTCCTTCGGGCCGGGGAAAGTGCCGGCCCCGTAAGCACCACTCTAATCCCGACAAGACGAGTCGGGAACCATTCGCAGGCCACGCTGTAAAATAAAGCGACGAAGCCGGCCAGGCAGCCGCTGCGTGCGGGTCTTAACCGGTGTGTTGCAAACATCGCTCCGCACGTGGAGGAAAGTCCGGGCTCCACAGGGTACGGTGGCGGGTAACACCCGTCCGTCGAGGTAGGCCGGACTTTGCCGCCGCAAGGCGGCAAAGTCTCGAAGCGTAAGCGGGTGCGGTGACGCGCCCGCGCGCGCGGAGAGAGCCGGCCGCCGAAGACGAGGAATAGGGCCACAGAGACGAGTCCCGTGTCGTTCCGCGCAAGCGGACGGCGCGGGGGTGAAACGCGGCAACCTCCACCGGGAGCAACACCAAATAGGCGAGCGATGACGCGTCCCGCCGAGCTCGCGGGTAGGTGGCTCGAGCCTCCGGAGCAATCCGGGGCCCAGAGGAATGGCTGTCCACGACAGAACCCGGCTTATCGGCCGGCTTCGTTCTTTCCCTGGCGAATCCGTTACTTACGGACTCCGCCTTCTCCCACTCCGGCCGTAGCGCAGGCGCCTCGCCTGCCGGGGCCGTACTCGGAAGTGTCCGCAGGCGTGGGCGCCTGCGCTACGCAAATCTCCCACCTGTCCCGTACTTGAGGTTCTACTTTAAGTACGCAGTACAGCCTATTGCGGTACCAACCCAAAGATTGTGCGCCCGTTCACTTCTGAAAAACTGACGCAGGATTCGCCGGTAAGTGTTTGTCGCCAAACCAGAAAAGTGTACGAAAACGCTTGACCCTCCCTTGTACTTTCAATATAGTGGGACGAAGTGGTAGAAAGTGGGAGAAAGCGCGTTTTCCAGATTTGAGGGAGGCGCCGCCGGGCCCCACGAGTGAGGGAGCTCGTGTTCCGCGGCATTTCGCAATTAAATCTGGACGTTAAGGGCAGGCTGGCCGTGCCGGCGCGGCACCGCGACGCCCTGCTCGAGCGCTGCGCGGGGCACCTCGTCATCACCGCCGACGCCGACCGCTGCCTTCTCGTCTACCCGCTCCCCGACTGGGAGCTCATCCAGCAGAAGCTCGAAGGCGCGTCCAACCTCGACCCCCGAGTTCGCGAGCTGCAGCGCCTGCTCATCGGTTTCGCCGTCGACGTCGACATGGACGGCGCCGGACGGGTGCTGATCTCCCCCGCGCTGCGCGAGCACGCCGGGCTCGACAAAGCGGTGGTCCTGGTGGGGCAGGGCAAGAAATTCGAGCTGTGGGCGAAGGAAACGTGGGAGGCGACGATCGCCAAGGCGAAACCGCTCACGGCCGACAGCCTGCCGCCGCAGCTCGACGGGTTCTCCCTGTGAGCGAAGCCGGGTTTCATGCCCCCGTGCTGCTCGAGGAGGCTGTCGACGCGCTCGCAGTGCGTCCCGACGGCACTTACGTCGACTGTACGTTCGGCCGCGGCGGACACAGCCGCGCGATTCTCGCCAGGCTCGGCGCGGACGGCCGACTGGTCGCGCTCGACCGCGATCCCGAAGCGGTGAGCGCCGCGGCGGCGATCGCCGATCCGCGCTTCACGATCCTGCACGGCGCTTTCGGCCGCGTCGCGGAGCTGCTCGCGGCGCTCGGCCTCTCGCGCGTGAACGGCATCCTGCTCGACGTGGGGATCTCTTCGCCGCAGCTCGACGAAGCGCGTCGCGGATTCTCGTTTCGCCACGACGCGCCGCTCGACATGCGCATGGACACCACAACAGGAACAACGGCGGGGGAGTGGCTCGCAACCGCGAGCGAATCCGAAATCCGGGAGGTCATCAGAGACTATGGCGAAGAACGGTTTGCTAAACAGATTGCAGCAGCGATTGTTGCGGCTCGAGCGCGAGGGCCGCTCGGCACCACACGGCAGCTTGCCGCGCTCGTGGCAGAGGCCGTACCCACGCGCGAGCCACGGCAGGACCCGGCGACGCGCACGTTTCAAGCTCTACGGATTCACGTCAATCGGGAGCTTGAGGAGCTATCGCTAGCGCTGCCGCAATGCGTCGACCTGCTCGAGGCGGGCGGGCGGCTGGTGGTGATCAGCTTCCATTCGCTCGAGGACCGCATCGTCAAGCGCATGTTTCGCGACCAGTCGACGGCGGACAAGCTGCCGCCGCGGCTCGCGGTGCGTGCGCGCGACCTGCCGGAGCCTCGCCTCAAGCTCGTCGGTAGAGCGCGGCGGCCCGCCGAGGCCGAGGTCGCCGCGAACCCGCGTGCGCGCAGCGCGATCATGCGCGTCGCGGAGCGCACTCGCGCCGCATAGGCATGACCAAGCTCAACCTCATCCTGCTCGGCATCCTCGTCGGCTGCGCGCTGATGCTCGTCACCTCGCAGCATCAGGCGCGCAAGCTCTACGTCGAGCTGCAGAAAGAGCAGGAGCTCGCCAAGCAGCTCGACATCGAATGGGGGCAGCTCCAGCTCGAGCAGAGCACGTGGTCGACCCACTCGCGCATCGAGAAGATCGCGGCGCGCAACCTCAACATGCGCATGCCGCCGCCTTCGCGCGTGCAGGTGATCGGGACGATGGCGGGCAACGTGGCGCAGGCGGAGGCCGCGAAGTGAGAGTGTCGTCGCCGCACCTCGCGCTCAAGTTCGCGCCGTGGCGCTCGCGCCTGCTCCTGATCGTCATCGTCGGGTGGTTCCTCGCGCTCGCCGCGCGCGCGATCTACCTGCAGGGGCTGCACAACGACTTCCTGCAGGCGAAAGGCGAGTCGCGGTATTCGCGGCAGCTCTCGCTGGTCGCGACGCGAGGCATGATCGTCGACCGCAACAACGAGGCGCTCGCGATCTCCACGCCGGTCGAGTCGGTCGCGGCGAGCCCGTCGGACATGGACGCGTCGGCCTCGCAGCTCGCGCGCCTCGCGAAGCTGCTCGACATGGAGCCGCGCGAGCTCACCAAGAAGCTCGTCGACACGCGGAAGGACTTCGTCTATCTCAAGCGCCAGCTCCCGCCCGAGGAAGCATCGAAGATCGTCGAGCTCGGCATCCCCGGCGTCTTCCTCCAGCGCGAGTACCGCCGCTACTACCCGGCGGGCGAGGTGATGGCGCACCTCATCGGCTTCACCGACATCGACGACAAAGGCCAGGAAGCCCTCGAGCTCGCGTTCAACGACGCGCTCACCGGCAAGCCGGGCAGCCGCCGCGTGATCAAGGACCGCCGCGGCCACATCGTCGAGGACATGGACAGCATCCGCGAGCCGCAGAACGGCCAGAAGCTCGTGCTGTCGATCGACGCGCGCGTGCAATACCTCGCGTTTCGCGAGCTCAAGCAGGCGGTCGTCGACAACAAGGCGAAAGCCGGCGCGGTCGTGGTGCTCGACACGCAGACCGGCGAGATCCTCGCCATGGCGAACCTGCCGACGTACAACCCCAACAATCGCAGCAAGGTCGACCCGAGCCGCACGCGCAACCGCGCGGTGACCGATCTCTACGAGCCGGGCTCGACGCTGAAGCCTTTCACCGCCGCGGCCGCGCTCGAAGCGGGGAACGTCAGGCCCGAGACGATCATCCAGACCGCGCCCGGCTATCTGACGATCGGCAACCGCACGATCCACGACGCGCACCCGCAGGGCGCGCTCACGGTCTCGCAGGTCATTCAGAAATCGTCGAACGTCGGTGCGGCGAAGATGGCGCTGGCGCTGTCGCCGGAATTCATGTGGACGCTGTTCAAGAATGTCGGGTTCGGCACGCCTCCGCACACCGTGTTTCCCGGCGCCGCATCGGGCAAGCTGCGCGCGTACTCGACGTGGAAGCCGATCGAGCAGGCGACGATGTCGTACGGCCACGGCATCTCGGTGTCGCTGCTCCAGCTCGCGCGCGCCTACACCGTCTTCGCCAACGACGGCGAGATCGTTCCGATCACGCTGGTGAAGCGCGAAGCGCCGCCCGAGCGCACGCGCGTGCTCAAGCCCGAGACCGCGCGCGCGGTGCGCTCGATGCTCGAGCTCGCGGTGCAGCCCGGCGGGACCGCGCCGAAAGCGCAGATCGCCGGCTATCGCGTCGGCGGCAAGACCGGCACCGCGCACAAGCTGATCGGCCGTTCGTACGCGAACAAGTACGTGTCGTCGTTCGTCGGGCTCGCGCCCGCCTCCAACCCGCGGCTCATCGTCGCGGTGATGATCGACGAGCCGTCGGCCGGGGTGTACTACGGCGGCAGCGTCGCGGGCCCGGTCTTCAACCGCATCATGACCGGCACGCTGCGTCTTTTACAGATCCCGCCCGACGCGCCGGTGAACAACGTGGTGCTCCCGCCGCCTTCCGAAGAAGTGAAGGAGGAAGTGTGAGCTCGGGCGTCGAAGCGCTGGACATGAAGCGGCTCGTCACCGACAGCCGTCAGGTCCAGCCCGGCGACACGTTCGTCGCGTATCCGGGCGAGACGCTCGACGGGCGGCGGTTCATCCCGCAGGCGATCGAGCGCGGCGCCGCGTCGGTGCTGTGGGAGCGCCGCGATTTCCGCTGGCGCCCCGCGTGGAAGGTGAAGAACCTCGCCGTCGACGATCTGAAGCGCCACGCCGGCGAGATCGCCGCCGACGTCTACGGCCGCCCCAGCGGCAGGCTGTGGATGGTCGGGATCACCGGCACCAACGGCAAGACGTCGTGCAGCCACTGGGTCGCGCAGTCGCTGACCAGGCTCGGCAGGCGCTGCGGCGTCGTGGGCACGCTCGGCAGCGGCTGGCCGGGCAGGCTCGAGCCGATCGCGAACACCACGCCGGACGCGGTGTGGCTGCAGGGACGTCTACGCGATTTCGTCGCGCAGCGAGCGCGTGCGGTCGCGATGGAAGTGTCTTCGCACGGCCTGGTGCAGGATCGCGTCGCGGGGGTGGAGTTCGACGTCGCGCTGCTGACCAATCTCACGCGCGACCACCTCGACTATCACGGAACGATGCGCAATTACCGCAACGCGAAAGCGCGGCTCTTCCGCGCGCCGGGCCTTCAAACTGCAGTGCTCAACCTCGACGATGCGTTCGGCGTATCCCTCGTCGAGACCACCCGCCGCCGCAAGGTGAACACGATCGGCTACGGCTTCAACCGCGCAACGCCGCCGGCCTTGCGCGGGCGGCGTGTCCCGCGCGTGGTCGGCAGCAATCTGGCGCTGCGCGCGGACGGCGTCGCGTTCGACGTGGCGTCGCCGTGGGGCAGGAGCCGCGTCGAGAGCAGGGTCATCGGCCGCTTCAACGCGGCGAACCTCCTCGGCACGCTGGCGGTGCTGCTGGCGAGCGACCACCCGCTCGACGCATCGGTCGCGGCCTTGCGCAGCGTCACGCCCGTGGCCGGCCGCACCGAGCGCTACGGCGGCGGGCGCAAGCCGCTGGTGGTGGTCGATTACGCGCACACGCCCGACGCGCTCGAGAACGTGCTGAGCACGCTGCGCGATCTGCTCCGTTCTTCGCGCACCGGCGGCAGCCTCGTCTGCGTCTTCGGCTGCGGCGGCGACCGCGACCGCGGCAAACGGCCGCAGATGGGGCGCATCGCGACCACGCTCGCCGACGAGACCGTCGTCACGAGCGACAATCCGCGCAGCGAAAAGCCCGAGGCGATCATCGCCGACATCCTCGCGGGCGTGAACGGACCGGTCGAAGCCATCGAAGACCGCACGACCGCCATCGAGACCGCGGTGAAGCGCGCGCAGGCCGGCGACGTCGTGCTCGTCGCGGGCAAAGGTCACGAGCAGTACCAGGAGATTGCCGGGGTGCGCCATCCGTACAGCGACGCCGCGGTCGTTCGCGCCGCGCTTTCGAGGGCGCGCGGGTGATGACGCTCTCCCAGGCCGCCGCCGCGATCGGTGGGCGCGTGCACGGCGCCGACGTGACCTTCGCGCGCGTCTCGACCGACACCCGCACGCTTCAGGACGGCGACCTCTTCGTCGCGCTGCGCGGCGAGTGCTTCGACGGGCACGCGTTCGTGGCGAAGGCGGGCGAAGCCGGCGCCGTTGCGGCGATGGTCGACGCGCAGAGCGCGGTCGACGTGCAGCACGCGCTGCCGGTGCTCGTCGTCGACGATACGCGTCTCGCCCTCGGCCGCCTCGCCGCGCACTGGCGCAGCCGCTTCGATTTTCCGGTGATCGCGCTCACCGGCAGCAGCGGCAAGACGACGGTGAAGGAGATGATCGCGGCGATCCTGCGTGTAGCGGCCGGATCCGGGGACGCCGTGCTCGCGACGCGCGGCAATCTCAACAACGACATCGGCGTGCCGCTCATGCTGCTCGAGATGAAGGCGGGGCAGCGCTACGCGGTGATCGAGACCGGCATGAATCACGCAGGCGAAATCGACTATCTGGCGAAGCTCGCCGCGCCCGACGTCGTGCTCGTCACCAACGCCGGCCGTGCGCACATCGAATATCTCGGCAGCGAAGAGGCGATCGCGCGCGCCAAGGGCGAGATCTTCGAAGCCGCGCCGGCCGACGCGGTCGCGGTGATCAACGCCGACGATCGCTACGCGCCGCTGTGGCGCGGGCTCGCCGGCTCGCGGCGAACGATCGAGTTCGGCCTGCAGGGCGCAGCGGTCACCGGGACTTACACACTGCGCGACCTCGACAGCGAGATCGTGCTGAAGACGCCCGCCGGCGTAGCGACGACGACCGTCGAGGCGCCGGGCGTGCACAACGTGCGCAATGCGCTCGCGGCCGCGGCCGCGGCGGTCGCCCTCGACATTCCGGTGTCCACGATCGCCCGAGGTCTCGCGCGCTACCGCGGCATCAAGGGGCGGCTCCAGCGCAAGGCCGCGGCGAACGGCGCGGTGGTGATCGACGACACGTACAACGCCAATCCCGAGTCGGCGCGCGCGGCGATCGACGTGCTCGGGCAGGTGGCGGGCACGCGCATCCTCGTGCTCGGCGACATGGGCGAGCTCGGCGCGGATGCGCCGCGGCTGCACGAAGAGCTCGGCGCCTACGCGCGCAGGGCCGGCGTCGATCGACTGCTCGCGCTCGGCGAGCACGCGGCGCTGACCGCGGCTGCGTTCGGCGGCGGGGCGCGGCATTTCACAAAAATAGAAGAGCTCGTCGCCGACGTGCGCGCGGCGCTGGGGAAAGACGTGACGGTACTGGTGAAGGGTTCGAGGTTCATGAAGATGGAGCGCGTCGTCGACTCGATCGCGGCCGACGCCACGGGAGGCCCCGCATGCTCTTAGAGCTCGCCCAGTTGCTCGCGAAAGACATCCGCGCGTTCAACGTCTTCAACTACATCACGCTGCGCGCGGTGCTCGCGTGCCTGACGGCGCTGGTGCTGTCGTTCGTCGTCGGCCCGGCGATGATCCGCAAGCTCACCGCGTACAAGATCGGCCAGGCGGTGCGCGACGACGGCCCGCAGACCCACCTCACCAAGGCCGGGACGCCGACCATGGGCGGCGCGCTCATCCTCGTGTCGGTCATCGTCACCTCGATGCTCTGGGCGGACCTCACCAACCGCCTGGTGTGGGTCGTGCTGGTCGTGACCGTCGCGTTCGGCGCGGTCGGCTGGGTCGACGACTATCGCAAGGTCGTGCATCGCAATCCCAAGGGGCTTTCGGCGAAAGCGAAGTTCTTCTGGCAGTCGGTGTTCGGCCTCGGCGCGGCGTTCTTCCTCGCGTACTCGACCAACCTGCCGGCGCAGACCGAGTTCATCGTGCCGTTCTTCAAGCAGCTCGCCTATCCGCTCGGGACGATCGGCTTCATCGGCATGACTTACTGCGTGATCGTCGGGACCAGCAACGCGGTCAACCTGACCGACGGTCTCGACGGGCTGGCGATCATGCCGACGGTGATGGTCGGCAGCGCGCTCGGCGTGTTCGCCTACGTCGCGGGTCACGCGGTGTTCTCGAAATATCTCGGCTTTCCGTACATCCCCGGCGCGGGCGAGCTCGTCGTGATCAGCGGCGCGCTCGCAGGGGCGGGCCTCGCGTTCCTCTGGTTCAACGCCTATCCCGCCGAAGTCTTCATGGGCGACGTCGGCGCGCTCGCGCTCGGCGCGGCGCTCGGCACGATGGCGGTGATCGTGCGGCAGGAGATCGTGCTGTTCATCATGGGCGGGGTGTTCGTCGTCGAGACGCTGTCGGTGATGCTGCAGGTCGCCTCGTTCAAGCTCACCGGCAAACGCATCTTCCGCATGGCCCCCCTGCATCACCACTACGAGCTCAAGGGCTGGAAAGAGAACCAGGTGGTGGTGCGGTTCTGGATCATCTCGATGATGCTGGTGCTGATCGGGCTGTCGACGTTGAAGCTGCGGTGACCGACTGGAACAACGCGAAGGTGCTCGTGCTCGGACTCGGTGATACGGGACTGTCGATGACGCGCTGGCTGGCGCGCCGCGGCGCGCGCGTGGCCGTGGCGGACAGCCGCGCCGAGCCGCCGCACGCGAAGGCGGTGCGCGCGGAGCTGCCGGACGTGTCCATCGCGGCCGGCGGTTTCGATCGCGCGCTGTTCGAAGGCATCGACGCGATCGCGATCAGCCCCGGCATCGACCCGCGTGAGAAGCCGATCGCCGAAGCGAAAGCGCGCGGGGTGGCGATGATCGGCGACGTCGAGCTCTTCGCGTCCGCGCTCGCGCGCGTGACGTCCGATCGCGGCGCGGCGAGGCCCAAAGTCATCGCGATCACCGGCTCCAACGGCAAGAGCACGGTCACCGCGATGGGCGGTTCGGCCTGTCGCGCGGCGGGGCTGGCGACGGTCGTCGCCGGCAACATCGGCCTGCCGGTGCTGGATGCGATCGCGGACATCGAAGCGGGCGCGGCGCTGCCGGGGGTCTTCGTGCTGGAGCTCTCGAGCTTCCAGCTCGAAACCACCGCGACGCTGGATCCCGACGCGGCGACCGTCCTCAACGTGACCGAAGACCATCTCGATCGCTACGACGGCATGGACGATTACGCCGCGGCGAAAGCGCGCATCTTTCAGGGCGGCGGCGTCCAGGTCCTGAACCGCGAAGATGCGCGCACCCTGGCGATGGCACGCCCCGGCCGCGAGGTCGTCACCTTCGGCGCGGACGCGCCGCACGGCGACCGCGAATGGGGCATCGCCGGTGACGCGCTGCGTCACGGCGAGCGTGTCCTGCTGGGCATCGACGAGCTTCCGGTCGCCGGTCTGCACAACGCGGTGAACGCCCTCGCCGCGCTCGCGCTCGGCAGCGCGGTCGGTATCGATCCTTCGCGCATGGCGCCGGGGCTGCGTACGTACCAAGGTCTTCCTCACCGCCTGGAGAAAGTCGCGCAGATCCGCGGCGTCACGTTCTACGACGATTCCAAGGGCACCAACGTCGGCGCGACCGTCGCGGCGCTCAAGGGCATGACCACGCCCGTCGTGCTGATCGCCGGCGGCGACGGCAAAGGCCAGGATTTCTCGCCGCTCGCGCCCGCGGTCGCGGATAAAGCGCGAGCGGTCGTGCTGATCGGCCGCGACGGTCCCCGCATCGAGGCCGAGCTCAAAGGCGGCCAGGCGCCGCTGATTCGCGCCGACACGTTCGAGCAGGCGGTCGATCGGGCTTACGGCGCGGCGCAGCCCGGTGACGCGGTGCTGCTCTCCCCGGCGTGCGCGAGCTACGACATGTTCAGGAGCTACGTGCACCGCGGCCAGGTGTTCGTCGAGCTGGTGCAGGCGCTCGCGGCGCGGGAAAGGGCGAAGCCGTGAGCGAAGCGAAGTCGATGTACTACCGCGAGACCAAGAAGCGCGCCGCGCAGCCGGAATACGATCGCGCGCTCGTGTGGTGCACCATCCTGCTCCTCGCGCTCGGCCTGGTGATGGTGTATTCGGCGTCGATCGCGATCGCCGAAGGCGGCCGCTCGACCGGCCACAACCCGACGTACTACCTCGTGCGGCACGCGTTCTTCGTCGCGATCAGCCTCGTGCTCGCGGTGGCGGCGTTCCAGGTGCCGCTGCGGCTGTGGCAGCAGGTCGCGCCGATGCTCTTCGTCGCCGGGCTCGTGCTGCTGATACTGGTGCTGATCCCGGGCATCGGCCGCGAGGTGAACGGCAGCCGGCGCTGGATCTCGCTGGGGATCGCGAACCTCCAGCCTTCGGAGATCGTGAAAGTCTTCGTCGTCCTGTACGCGGCCGATTACACGGTGCGCAAAGCCGCGTTCATGCATTCGCTCAAGCGCGGCTTCCTCCCGATGTTCGTGGTCATGCTGCTCACCGGCGGGCTGCTCTTGCGCGAGCCCGATTTCGGCGCTTTCGCGGTGATCTGCGTCATCGCGATGGGCGTGCTCTTCCTCGGCGGCATGAACTGGAAGCTCTTCGCCGGGTTGTTCGTGCTGCTGGTGATCGGCTTCCTGCTGCTCATCTGGAGCTCGCCCTATCGCATGCAGCGCATCGTCGGCTTCATGGATCCGTGGGCCGACCCGTACGGCAAGGGCTACCAGCTCTCGCACGCGCTCATCGCGTTCGGACGCGGCGAATGGCTCGGGGTCGGCCTCGGCGGCAGCGTCGAGAAGCTGTTCTACCTGCCCGAAGCCCACACCGACTTCCTGCTCGCGGTGATCGCCGAAGAGCTGGGCTTCGCCGGTGTCGCGGTGATCGCGCTCCTCTTCGGCTGGATCGTCATGCGCGCGTTCGCCATCGGGCGCCGCGCCAGCATGCTCGAGCGCTATTTCTCCTCGCTCGTCGCCCAGGCGATCGGCCTGTGGATCGGCGTGCAGGTGATCATCAACATGGGTGTGAACATGGGGATACTCCCCACCAAGGGCCTGACGCTGCCGCTGCTGTCGTTCGGCGGCAGCGCGCTCGCGGCGACGTGCGTGGCGCTCGCCATCCTGTTGCGGGTCGACTGGGAGAATCGCCAGTTGGCGCGGGGGCTCACGGTATGAACCGCACCCTCATGATCATGGCGGGCGGCACCGGCGGCCACATCTTCCCCGCGCTCTCGGTCGCGGAGCACGCACAGGCCGCGGGCTGGAAAGTGGTGTGGCTCGGGTCCAAGGCCGGCATGGAAGCGCGCCTCGTCCCTCCACAAGGCTATGAGATGGCGTGGATCCGCTTCTCGGGCGTGCGCCGCAGCGGCCTCGTGCCGATGGTCATGCTGCCGCTCAACCTCCTCGTCGCTTTCTTCCAGAGCGCGCGGGCGATCTTCGCGCACCGTCCCGACGTCGTGCTCGGCATGGGCGGTTACGTCGCTTTTCCGGGCGGGATGATGGCGAGCTTCTTCAAGCGGCCGCTCGTCATCCACGAGCAGAACTCGATCGCGGGGCTGACGAACCGCGTGCTCGCCGGCGTTGCCGACAAGGTCCTCGCGGGCTTCCCGGGCGCGTTCGGCAAGCGCAAGGCGGAGTGGACCGGCAACCCGGTGCGCGCCGACATCGCGGCGATCGCGGCGCCGGCCGCGCGCTACGCCGGCCGCACCGGACCGCTCCGCGTGCTGGTGCTCGGCGGCAGCCAGGGCGCGAAAGCGTTGAACGACACGGTGCCGGCGGCGTTGTCCCTGCTGTCGGAAGGCGAGATGCCGGAAGTGATCCACCAGGCCGGCGCGGCGCATCTCGAAGCGGTCCGCGCGGCTTACGCGAAAGTCGGCGTCCCGGCGACGATCATCCCGTTCATCGACGACATGGCGGCGACGTACGCGGCGGTCGATCTCATGATCTGCCGGGCGGGCGCCTCGACGATCGCCGAGCTCGCCGCGGCGGGCGTGCCGGCGATCCTCGTCCCTTTTCCGTATGCGGTCGACGACCACCAGACGCACAACGCGCGCTTCCTCGCCGAGCGCGGCGGCGCGGTGCTCGTCCCGCAGGGCGAGCTCACGCCCGAGCGTCTCGCCGGGCTGCTGCGCTCGTTCAACCGCGAGAAGCTCGTCGCGATGGCGAGCGCGGCGCGCGCCGCCGGCAAGCCCGACGCGACGCGCGACGTCGCCGAAGCGTGCATGAGGCTCGCGGCATGAGTTACGACAACGAACAAGTGCGGTTCGTATGAAGCACAAAGTCAAACACGTGCACTTCGTCGGGATCGGCGGCATCGGCATGAGCGGCATCGCCGAAGTGCTGCTGAACCAGGACTACAAGGTGAGCGGCTCGGATCTCGCCGAGAACGCGGTCACGCGTCGCCTGCAAAGCCTCGGCGCGACGGTGTTCAAAGGCCACGCCGCCGAGAACATCGGCACGGCGGATGCCGTGGTGATCTCGAGCGCGGTCGCCGAAGACAATCCCGAAGTGCAGGCCGCGCGCGCCAGGCTCGTGCCGGTCGTTCCGCGCGCCCAGATGCTCGCGGAGCTGATGCGCCTGAAGCAGGGCGTCGCGATCGCGGGCACGCACGGCAAGACCACGACGACGAGCCTCACCGCCGCGGTGCTCGCCGAAGGCGGGCTCGATCCGACCTTCGTGATCGGCGGCCGCGTCGAAGCCTTCGGCTCGAACGCGCGCGTCGGCAAAGGCGATTTCATCGTCGTCGAAGCCGACGAGTCGGATGCGTCCTTCCTCTTTCTCCAGCCGTGCCTGTCGGTCGTCACCAACATCGACGCCGACCACATGGCGACGTACGACCATTCGATCGACAAGCTGCGGCAGGCGTTCGTCGATTTTCTGCAGCGTCTTCCGTTCTACGGCGTCGCGGTGCTGTGCATCGACGATCCGGGCGTCCGCGAGATCCTGCCGCGCGTGGCGAAAACCCTCGTCACCTACGGCCTGTCGCCCGAAGCCCAGGTGCGCGCGATCGAGGTCACGCCGAACGGCGGACAGATGGCGTTCAAGGCGGTCGTCGCGGCGAAAGCCGGCCAGCCGGAGCTCACGCTCGACGTGACGCTCAATGTGCCGGGCGTGCACAACGTGCTGAACGCGCTCGCGGCGATCGCCGCCGGCCTCGAGCTCGGTGTGGCGCCGGACCGGATCGCCGCGGCGCTCGCCGGCTTCAAAGGCGTCGGCCGGCGCTTCCAGCGTTACGGCGAGGTCGCGGCCGAAGGCGGCGGCACGTTCACCGTCGTCGACGACTACGGCCATCACCCGGTCGAGATGGCCGCGACGCTCGCCGCCGCGCGCGGCGCGTTCCCCGGCCGGCGGCTGGTGCTCGCGTTCCAGCCGCATCGCTATACGCGCACGCGCGACTGCTTCGACGATTTCGCCAAAGTGCTGTCGACCGTCGACGCGCTCGTGCTCGCCGAGGTCTATCCGGCCGGCGAGGCGCCGATCGTCGCGGCGGACGGCCGGGCGCTCGCGCGCGCGGTGCGCGTGCTCGGCAAGGTCGAGCCGATCTTCGTGGAGACGGTGGGAGAAGTGCCCGACGCGATACGCGCGATCGCGCGCGACGGCGACGTGGTGCTGACCATGGGCGCGGGTTCCATAGGCGGTGTTCCGGGATTGCTGGCGAATGCGGAGTGAAGCGTTGATCCAGACCAGCCCGCTGCGAGGCGAGCTCAAACGTGACGAGGCGATGGCCCGCCACGTGAGCTGGCGCGCCGGCGGCAGCGTCGACCGCGCGTACCGGCCCGCCGATCTCGACGATCTCGCCGCGTTCCTGCGCTCGCTCCCCGCCGCGGAGCCGGTGTACTTCGTCGGGCTCGGCAGCAACCTCCTGGTGCGCGACGGCGGGCTGCGCGGCACGGTCGTCTTCACGCACTGGGCGTTTCGCGAGATCGAGCTGGCCGATTTGAACGAAACCGAAGGCGAGATCCGCGCCGACGCCGGCGTCGCGAGCCCGAAGGTCGCGCGCTTCGCCGCACTGCACGGACTGGTCGGCGCCGAGTTCCTCGCGGGCATACCGGGGACGATCGGCGGCGCGCTCGCGATGAACGCCGGCTGTTACGGCGGGGAGACCTGGAACGTGGTGCGCCGCGTGGTGACGATCGACCGCTCGGGCGAGCTGCACGAGCGCACGCGGGCGCAGTACCGCATCGGCTATCGCACGGTCGTGCGCCGGTGCAGCCAGATCGCGAGCGTGGCGGCGCCCGACGCGATCAAGCGCCGCGCCGGGGTCGACGAGTGGTTCGTCTCGGCGGTGATCGCGCTGCCGCGCGGCGACGGGGACGAGTCGAGGCGGAAAGTCAAAGAGCTGCTCTCGCGCCGCATCGCGACGCAGCCGCTGGGCGAGCCGAACGCGGGATCGGTGTTCCGCAATCCGCCGGGCAGCTACGCCGCGAAGCTCATCGAAGACTGCGGTCTCAAAGGCCGCGCCATCGGCGGGGCGGTGATCAGCGAAAAGCACGCCAACTTCATCGTCAACAAGGGCGGTGCGCGCGCGGCGGACATCGAGGCGCTGATCGAGCTCGCGCAATCGAGCGTGAAGACCAAGTTCGGGATCGAGCTGGAACGCGAAGTCCGGATAGTCGGTGAGGCGGCATGAGCGCGAAATACGGAAAGGTGGCGGTGCTCCTCGGCGGCCGTTCGGCCGAACGCGAAGTCTCGCTCAGGAGCGGCGGCATGGTGCTCGACGCGCTCAAGCGCAAAGGGGTCGACGCGCACGCGTTCGATCCCCGCGACCAGGGGCTGGAACAGCTCATCGCGCAGCGCTTCGACCGCGTGTTCATCGCGCTGCACGGCCGGTTCGGCGAGGACGGCACGGTGCAGGGCGCGCTCGAGTACCTGGGCCTGCCGTATACCGGCAGCGGTGTGATGGCGAGCGCGCTCGCCATGGACAAATGGCGCACCAAGCTGCTGTGGCAGGCGGCCGGAGTGTCGACGCCGCCGTACGAGATGCTCACCCGCGACAGCGATTTTGCCGCGGTGGCGCAGCGTATCGGGCTGCCGCTCATGGTCAAGCCCGCGCGCGAAGGCTCGAGCATCGGCATGAGCAAGGTGCAGACGGTCGAGAAGCTGGAGGCCGCCTACGAGGTCGCGGCGCAGTACGACGACACGATCATCGCCGAGCGCTTCGTCGACGGCTTCGAGGTCACCGCTGCGATCCTCAACGACGAGCCGCTGCCGCTGATCAAGCTCGAGACCCCCCGCGTCTTCTACGACTACGAAGCGAAGTATTTCGCGAACGACACGCGCTACATCTGTCCGTCGGGGCTGCCGGCCGAGCAGGAGCGCGCCATCCAGGCCGAGGTCCTGCGCGCCTTCCGCCTGGTGGGCTGCAAGGGCTGGGGCCGCGTCGACGTCATGGTCGACGGCGCCGGCAAGGCCTACCTGCTCGAGATCAACACGATCCCGGGCATGACCGATCACAGCCTGGTGCCGATGGCGGCCAAGGCACGCGGCCTCTCGTTCGACGATCTGTGCCTCGCGATCCTGGACTCGGCGCATGTGGGATAGGCCCGACCTCCTCAACCGCATCGCGAACGCGCTGGTGGCGACCGCGGTGCTGCTCGCGCTGTTCGGCGCCGGCTGGTACGTCGTGCACCTGCCGGCCTTCGCGCTGCGCGAGCTCGAGATGGTCGGCGACACCGCCCACGTCACGCGCGCGCAGGTCGAGACGATCGTGAAGAACGAGCTGCAGGGCACCTTCTTCACGCTCAACCTGCCGCGCCTGCGCGTCGCGTTCGTGAAGCTGCCGTGGGTGCGCGAAGTCACGCTGCGCCGGCGCTGGCCCGCGAAGCTCGAGGTGTCGATCGCCGAGCACGTGCCGCTCGCGCGCTGGGGCAATTCGGCGCTGGTGAACACGCACGGCGAAGTTTTCGACGCCGCTTACGACGGAAAGCTGCCGATTTTCATCGGACCCTCTGGTACTTCGAAGGAAATCGCGATTCAATACGATTTCTTCAGACGAGTACTGGCGAGCATCGATGCGAAACCGGTCATGGTGCAGGTGACACCGCGGCGCGCGTGGCAGGTGAAGCTCGAGAACGGTCCGACGCTCGAGCTCGGACGCGAAGACGTCGAGGCGCGTCTCGCGCGCTATATCCAGGTGCACGAACGCACCGTCGGCGTGTTGAAGCGCCGCGTCGATTACGTCGATCTGCGCTATCCGAACGGCTTCGCGGTGCGCATACCCGGGCTCAAGGGGGAGCCCGAACCGGGAGCCAAGCCGAAACCTGCGGTGAAACAAAAGAAAGTACGTAGCGCCGAAAGGCGCATAGGGGGGCCGTTAGCGGCCGAAGCGAAGCGAAGGACGGCGTACCTTTATTCATGAGCAGAAGCAAGGACAACAAGAAACTGGTCGTCGGCCTCGACATCGGCACGTCGAAGATCGCGTGCATCGTCGCCGAGATCACGCCCGAAGGGGGTTTCGAGATCGTCGGCATGGGCAACTGCCCGGCCAAAGGCCTGAAGAAAGGCGTCGTGGTCAACATCGAGACCACGGTGCAGGCGATCCAGCGCGCGCTCGAGGAAGCCGAGCTGATGGCCGACTGCAAGATCAAGGACGTCTACACCGGGATCGCCGGCAGCCACATCAAGAGCTTCAACTCGCAGGGCATGGTCGCGATCAAGGACAAGGAGGTCGGCCAGGCCGACATCGACCGCGTCATCGAGACCGCCAAGGCGGTGCAGATCCCGAACGACCAGCAGATCCTGCACATCCTCAACCAGGAATTCATCATCGACGGCCAGGAGGACGTGCGCGAGCCGATCGGCATGTCCGGCGTGCGGCTGGAGGTGAAAGTCCACATCGTCACCGGCGCGGTGTCGGCCGCGCAGAACATCATCAAGTGCGTGCGCCGCTGCGGGCTGGAAGTGAGCGATCTCATCCTCCAGCCGCTCGCCTCGGCGATGGCGGTGGTCTCCGAGGACGAGAAAGACCTCGGCGTGGCGCTCGTCGACATCGGCGGCGGCACGACCGACCTCGCGATCTTCACCCACGGCGCGATCCGCCACACCGCGGTGATCCCGATCGCCGGCGACCAGATCACCAACGACATCGCGATGGCGCTGCGCACGCCGACCAAGGACGCCGAAGACCTGAAGCAGGCCTACGGCTGCGCGCTGTCGCAGCTCGCCGACCCGCAGCAGATGATCGAAGTGCCCGGCATCGGCGACCGCGGCTCGCGCGAGCTGTCGAGGAAGACGCTGGCCGAGGTGATCGAGCCGCGCGTCGAGGAGCTCTATTCGCTGGTGCAGGCGGAGCTGCGCCGGAGCGGTTACGAGGAGCTGCTGTCGTCGGGGATCGTGATCACCGGCGGCTCCAGCCTCATGCAGGGCATGGTCGAGCTGGGGGAAGAGATCTTCCACATGCCGGTGCGCGTCGGCGTCCCGCATTACAACGGCGCGCTCGCCGAAGTGGTCAAGCACCCGCGCTACTCGACCGCAGTGGGGCTGCTCGTCGCGGGCAAGGAGCAGCACCGCCAGCGCGAGCTCGCGCACATGCACATCAGCTCGTTCCAGCAGCTCATCGACAGGATGAAGGCATGGTTTACCGGCAACTTCTAACGGAGAGGTCGCACGCACGCTGGCGCGAGCGACCCGCGCTTCTAGGGGTGCGCTCGCGCGACGCGTCGCGTTCACGAGCGCTGGACGGTTCAGGACACGAAGTCAAAAGCAGCCAGAAAAGCAGATGTACCGATACGGAATCAACACATAAGCGGAAAAGGAGAAGTCCATGATTGAGCTCATCGATGCAGGATCTCAAGAAGCGGTGATCAAGGTGATCGGTGTCGGCGGCTGCGGCGGTAACGCGGTCGACCACATGATCGCGCAGGGTGTCGGCGGCGTGGAGTTCATCGTCGCCAACACCGACGCGCAGGCGCTCAAGCGCAACCAGGCGAAGATCCAGCTCCAGCTCGGCACCGAGGTCACCAAGGGCTTGGGCGCGGGCGCCAACCCCGCCGTCGGCCGCGAGGCCGCGATGGAAGACCGGGACCGGATCTCCGAGCTCATCACGGGCGCGGACATGCTGTTCCTGACCGCCGGCATGGGCGGCGGCACCGGCACCGGCGCGGCGCCGGTCGTGGCCGAAGTGGCCAAGGAGCTCGGCATCCTGACCGTCGCGGTCGTCACCAAGCCCTTCGCGTTCGAAGGCAAGCGCCAGCGCATCGCGCAGGAAGGCCTCGACGAGCTCGCGCAGCACGTCGATTCGCTCATCGTCATCCCGAACGACAAGCTGATGCAGGTGCTCGGCACGCAGGTCACGCTGGACGAGGCGTTCCGCTCGGCCAACGACGTGCTGCACGGTGCGGTGGCGGGTATCGCCGAGATCATCTCCTGCCCCGGCATGATCAACGTCGACTTCGCGGACGTGCGCACCGTCATGGCCGAGATGGGCATGGCGATGATGGGCTCGGCGAAAGCCGGCGGCCCGGACCGCGCGCGTGTCGCCGCGGAACAGGCGGTCGCGTGCCCGCTGCTCGAGGACATCAACATCTCCGACGCGCGCGGCGTGCTGGTCAACATCTCGGCCAACCGCACCAGCTTCCAGCTCCAGGAGATGTACGACGTGATGGAGACGATCAAGGCCTTCGCGGCCGAATCGGCGACAGTCATCGTCGGCACGGTGTACGACGAGGCGCTCGAAGACCAGCTTCGGGTGACGATCGTCGCGACCGGCCTCGGCAAGCCCAGCGTGCGCCAGCAGCCCAAGCCCCAGATCTCGGTCGTCACCCAGCGCACCGGGACCGACAACCACGGGGTCGAGGTCGAGATCGACTACGACGCGCTGGAGCAGCCGGCGGTCATCCGCCGCCGTAACCGCGACGCGACGGTCGAGGCGATGCGGCAGTCGGGGGTGGATATGCTCGATATCCCGGCGTTCCTGCGCAAGCAGGCGGACTGAGGGGGACGTGAAGGGTGAATGTGTGAAGGGTGAAGGGACGGTGTCCCCGCCCTTCACCCTTCACGCCGCTCTTGTAACCACCTGTAAAGCTTTTTGCGGTGCGGCAATTGCACATGCTAAACTTCGCGCCCTAAAAATATGAGTCCAGAGCACTTTTAGTGATCTACCAGCGTACGCTCAAAAACTCGATCCGCGCGACCGGCGTCGGGCTGCATACGGGAGAGAAGGTCTATCTCACGTTGCGGCCTGCCGCGGTCGACACCGGCATCGTGTTCCGCCGCATCGACCTGCCGGATCCGGTCGAGATCAAGGCGGAGCCGTACGCGGTCGGCGATACGCGTCTCTCATCGTGTCTGGTGAAAGACGGCGCGCGCGTCGGGACGGTCGAGCACCTGATGTCGGCGCTGTCCGGGCTCGGCGTCGATAACGCTTACGTCGATCTCACCGCGGCCGAAGTGCCGATCATGGACGGCAGCGCGGGTCCTTTCGTCTTCCTGATCCAGTCCGCGGGCATCGAAGAGCAGAAAGCGTTCAAGCGATTCATCCGCGTCAAAAAGCGCGTCGAGGTGCGGCACGGCGACAAGTGGGTGCGCTTCGATCCGCACAACGGCTTCAGGCTCGACCTCGCGATCGACTTCGATCACCCGGTGCTCGAGCGCACCAAGCAATCCCTCACCGTCGATTTCGCGACGACGTCGTACGTGAAGGAAGTGAGCCGCGCCCGCACGTTCGGCTTCATGCAGGAAGTCGAGTGGATGCGCGAGCAGGGCCTCGCGCTCGGCGGCAGCCTCGACAATGCGATCGTGATGGACGAGTATCGCGTGCTCAACAGCGAGGGCCTGCGCTACGACGACGAGTTCGTGAAGCACAAGATCCTCGATGCGATCGGCGACCTGTATCTCCTCGGCCACCCGCTGATCGGCGCGTTCTCCGGCTACAAGTCCGGCCACGCGCTCAACAACGCGCTGCTGCGCGCGCTGCTGGAAGAGCAGGATGCGTGGGAGTTCGTGAAGTTCGAGCGTCCGGAAGACGCCCCGGCGTTCCTGCCGTGGCAGTCGCACGCCGCTCCGGCCTGACCTCGCGCGGCGCGCCTGACGCGTGCTGGTCCTTCGTTTCGTCGTCGTACTAGGACTGCTTGCGGTCGCGCTTTCGGTCGGCCTTTACTTCTACACCCGCGACCGGCGCTACCTCGCGTGGGCGTGGCGCGTCGTGCAGTTCGCGTTCGTGGTCGTGATCGTCGCGATGCTTCTTTACGTGCTCGAGCGGCTGGTCCTCATCTAGCGCCGCCTGGTGTCGCGCGGCGAGCCGCGCGACCGCCGCCTTCAGAGGGCCCTCCGGCATCGTCTGGGCGAGCGCCCCGAAGCGCCGCACGGTCGCTTCGGAAAGCGGCTTCTTGCGCGACGTAGCAAACGAAACGCCTTGCCGCCCACGAACTTGCACCTCTATCCGGATTTGGTTAATCTCGGCCTCGGTTTCGCGTATCGCGGCCAATAAACGCGGTGCCAGTTGCTTCAGCTTCGCCGCAACCGCCGCATTATCAGCAAAGACAAAAAGCGTTCCCGCCCGGCACCCTTTCACCCGGCTCGAGCCAGCGAGTTCCCGGGGGGCGGTTCTGACATATAACGATTGCAGCTCCGCAAGGCGTTTCACGCGCGCCTTCAGCGCTTTGAGCGTTTCGGTCGTGCCGAACAATTGACCGAACGTGGTGAGCGGCATTTTGGGGAGCGCGGGGTAGTGGGAGGGTCGAGACGATGGACATCATTCTAGTCTCCGGACGACTCGCCAGAGCGAAGACCCTGACGGTAAGCCTGCCCAAGCTCGCGCTTGCGGGGGTGCTGGCGCTGGGTCTCATCGTCACGGCGACGACCGCTGTCAACCTCGTGGCGCTGCGCTACGCCGCCGAACTCAAAGTCCCCTTTGTGAACCGCCTGTTCTCGCTCGCCGAGCCCGGCCAGCCCCAGCGCGAGCTCGACGTCCGCGAGAACCTCAACGCGATGGCGATGCGCCTCGGCCAGATGCAGGCGCAGCTCCTGCGGCTGGACACCCTCGGCGAGCGCCTCGCCAAGCTGGCCGGCTTCCGCCCCCAGGACCTCATGTTCGGCCAGACGCCGGGTCAGGGCGGCGCCCCGTCGACCATCCCCAGCCAGGACCTGTCCTTCGGCGACCTGTCGCGGCAGCTCGACGCGCTCACCCGGGCGCTCGACGACCGCGGCGACAAAATGGGCGTGCTGGATTCGCTGTATACGATGGACAGCGCGAGGAAGAAGCTCATCCCGACGGTGCTTCCGCTGGTGATGGGCGGATGGAACTCGTCGAACTACGGCTGGCGCATCGATCCCTTCAACGGCCAGCGCGCGTTCCACGAAGGCATCGACTTCATCGCGCCCGCGGGCACACCGATACGGGCCGCCGCGGGCGGGGTGGTCGTCTACTCCGACTTCCACCCGCAGTATGGTAATATGGTCGAGATCGACCACGGGAACGAGCTCGTGTCGCGTTACGCGCATGCCTCGAAACGCCTGGTCAAGGTTGGAGACGTCGTATTGAGCGGCGCGCTGATCGCCGAAGTCGGCCGCAGCGGACGCTCCACGGGAACACATCTGCACTTTGAGGTCCGGCACCGCGGCGTTCCGCAGAATCCAGCGCACTTTCTGCGAGCGCCCGGCTAAGCTCAAGGACCATCAACGAACCTAGGGTGGGGCATCTTCCCCACCCTTTTTTTATGAATCCGCGTATGCGCCGCGGGTTGCCAGGCTGGGTCTAGCGATGATTCAAGGAGTCCTCAAGAAGATATTCGGCAGCCGCAACGAGCGCCTGCTGAAGCAGTACGGCCGCATCGTGCGCGAGATCAACGGGCTCGAGCCCGAGATCGCGCGGCTCTCCGACGAGCAGCTTCGCGCCAAGACCGACGAGTTCAGAAAGCGCATCCAGGACCGGCTCGCGAAAGTACAGCCCAAGGCGGCCGAGGACGCGGACGCCGAGGCGGCGGCCACGTCGAAGACCGAGGACGCGCTCGACCGCGCTCGCCGCGAAGCGCTCGACGACATCCTGCCCGAGGCGTTCGCCGTCGTGCGCGAAGCGGGCAAGCGCGTGCTCAACATGCGCCATTTCGACGTGCAGCTGATCGGCGGCATAGCGCTGCACAACGGCAAGATCTCCGAGATGCGCACCGGCGAGGGCAAGACGCTCGTCGCGACCCTGCCGTCGTACCTGAATGCGCTCGCCGGCATCGGGGTGCACATCGTCACGGTCAACGACTACCTCGCCCAGCGCGACTCGGACTGGATGGGCAAGATCCACCGCTTCCTGGGTCTGACCGTCGGCGTCAACCTGTCGCAGATGCCGCACGAGCAGAAGCAGGTCGCCTACGCCGCGGACATCACCTACGGCACCAACAACGAGTTCGGTTTCGACTATCTCCGCGACAACATGGTGTTCCACAACTCGGAGAAAGTGCAGCGCGCCCTCTATTTCGCCATCGTCGACGAGGTCGACTCGATCCTGATCGACGAAGCGCGCACGCCGCTCATCATCTCCGGGCAGGCGGAGGACACCACCGACAACTACGTGCGCATCGACGCGATCGCGCCCAAGCTCATCCGGCAGAAGGAAGAGAAGGGCGAAGGCGATTACTGGGTCGACGAGAAGGCCCACCAGGTCATCCTCTCCGAGCAGGGCCACGAGCACGCCGAGGCGCTGATGGAGCAGGCGGGGCTGCTGCCGGAGAACAGCAGCCTGTACGACGCCGCGAACATCAACCTCATGCACCACCTCAACGCGGCGCTGCGCGCGCACAACCTGTTCCACAAGGACCAGCAGTACGTGGTGCAGGACAACGAGATCGTCATCGTCGACGAGTTCACCGGGCGCCTGATGCCCGGCCGGCGCTGGTCCGAGGGCCTGCACCAGGCGGTGGAAGCGAAAGAGCGCGTCGAGATCCAGAAAGAGAACCAGACGCTCGCGACGATCACGTTCCAGAACTACTTCCGGATGTACAAGAAGCTCTCGGGCATGACCGGCACGGCCGACACCGAGGCCTACGAGTTCCAGCAGATCTACGGGCTGGAGACGGTCATCATCCCGACGCACCGCAAGATGGTCCGCGACGACCGCATGGACCAGGTCTATCGCACCTCGCGCGAGAAGTACCAGGCGATCATCAACGACATCCGCGACTGTCACGAGCGGGGCCAGCCGGTGCTCGTCGGCACCACCTCGATCGAGAACTCGGAGCTCATCTCCGGGATGCTCAAGAAGGAAGGGCTCCCCCACAACGTGCTCAACGCGAAGCAGCACGCGCGCGAAGCCGAGATCGTGGTGCAGGCGGGGCGCCCGAAAGTGATCACGATCGCGACCAACATGGCCGGTCGCGGCACCGACATCGTGCTCGGCGGCAATCCCGCGCCCGAGATCGCGCAGGTCGAGTCCGACGAGGCGCTCGCCGAGGCCGAGAAGCAGCAGCGGATCCAGCAGATCCGCGACAAGTGGCAGGAGCTGCACAACGAAGTCCTGAAGTCCGGCGGCCTGCACATCGTGGGCACCGAGCGCCACGAGTCGCGGCGCATCGACAACCAGCTCCGCGGTCGTTCGGGCCGGCAGGGCGACCCGGGCTCGAGCCGCTTCTATCTGTCGCTCGAGGACCAGCTGCTGCGCATCTTCGCCTCCGACCGCGTCGCCGCGATCATGGACCGGCTGAAGATGCCCGAAGGCGAGGCGATCGAGCACCCGTGGGTGACGCGCTCGATCGAGAACGCCCAGCGCAAGGTCGAGGCGCGAAACTTCGACATGCGCAAGCACCTGCTCGAGTACGACGACGTCGCCAACGATCAGCGCCGCGTGATCTACCAGCAGCGCAACGAGCTGCTCGAAGCCGACGACATCTCCTCGACGATCAAGGGCATGCGTGCCGACGTGATCGGCGGCTACTTCGACGACTACGTGCAGCCCGGCAGCCTCGAAGAGCAGTGGGACATCGCGGGCCTCGAGCGCACGCTCCAGGCCGAGGTGGGGCTCGCGCTGCCGGTCAAGTCGTGGCTCGAAGCCGAAGGCGAGCTCGACGAGAACGAGCTCAAGAAGCGGGTCATCGAGGCGGCGCACCAGCACTACGAGAACAAGATCGCGAACTACGATCTCACCCAGATCCACGGCTACGAGCGCATGGTCATGCTGCAAAGCCTCGACCAGCACTGGCGCGAGCACCTGGCGGCGCTCGACCACCTGCGCCAGGGCATCCACCTGCGCGGCTACGCCCAGAAGAACCCGCAGCAGGAATACAAGCGCGAGGCGTTCGAGCTCTTCACGCTGCTGCTCGAGCAGATCAAGGCCGAGGTCACCAAGGTACTGATGATGGTCGTGTTCAGGAGCCCGCAGGAGCTCGAGCAGATCCAGACCGAGGAGCCCGAGGCGCCGACCCACGTCGAGTACCAGCATCCGGAGTACGGCGACGGCGGCATGGGCGTGTCGCAGGCCGACATGGCCGAAGGCGACGTCGCGGTGCTCGACCGCCCGCAGCCTTATCAGCGCGTCGGCGAGAAGGTCGGCCGCAACGACCCGTGCCCGTGCGGCTCGGGCAAGAAGTACAAGCACTGCCACGGGAAGTTGACTTGATGCGGCCATGCCGCATCAACGTCATCCGGAGGAACGAAGTGACGAAGCAATCCCGAGACGTTCGATAATGCCGGTCAACCTCAGCGCGCCCGATCCGAAGAGCCTGCACGCAATCGCCGGCGTCGAGCTCGGCATCGCCGAGGCGGGCATCCGCAAGGCGAACCGCAAGGACCTTCTCGTCATCCGCCTCGCCGAGCGCGCGCAGGTGGCGGGCGTCTTTACGAAGAACCGTTTCTGCGCCGCGCCGGTGGTCGTGTGCCGCGAGCACCTCGAGGCCGGCGCCCACATCCGCGCGCTCGTCATCAATACCGGCAACGCGAACGCCGGCACCGGCGAGCCCGGGCTGGCCGCGGCGCGCGCGACGTGCGAGGCGCTGGCGAAAGAGCTCGGCTGCGCTCCGCAGCAAGTGCTGCCTTTTTCCACCGGCGTCATCATGGAGCAGCTTCCGGTGGAGCGCATCGTCTCGGCGCTGCCGAGCTGCCTCGGTAACCTGCGCGCGGACGAGTGGGCGAATGCGGCCGAAGCGATCATGACGACCGACACCGTGCCGAAAGCGGCGTCGGGCCGCTATCGGACCCGCGTCGGGGAAATCACCATGACCGGCATCTCCAAAGGCGCCGGCATGATTCGTCCGAACATGGCGACGATGCTCGGTTTCGTTGCGACCGACGCGCGGATCAGCGCCTCGCTGCTGCAGCGGGCGTGCGCCTACGCTGCCGACCGGTCGTTCAATTGCATCACCGTGGACGGCGATACGTCGACCAACGATTCCTTCATCGTGATGGCGACGGGGCGCGCCGATATGCGCGAGATCGCCGATCCGAGCTCGAGCGAGTACGTCGAGTTCCGCGATGCGCTCACCGACATCGCCGAGCGGCTCGCGCACGCGATCATCCGCGACGGCGAAGGCGCGACCAAGTTCATCACCGTCCGCGTCGACGGCGGGCGCGACGAAGCCGAGTGCCGCAAGGTCGCCTATGCCATCGCGCACTCGCCGCTGGTGAAGACCGCGTTCTTCGCCTCCGATCCCAACCTCGGGCGCATCCTGGCGGCGGTCGGCTACGCCGGCATCGAGGACCTCGACGTCGGCACGGTCGACCTCTACCTGGACGACGTGCTCGTCGCCAAGGGCGGCGGGCGCCATGTCGCGTACCAGGAAGCCGACGGCCAGCGCGTGATGAAGCAGAGCGAGATCACCGTGCGCGTGGTGCTCGGCCGCGGCGCCGCGCAGGTCAGCGTGTGGACGTGCGATTTCTCGCACGACTACGTCAGCATCAACGCCGATTACCGCAGCTGACCGCTGCACCGCTCATGAAGGACGTGAACGACCTCATCCTCCGCGCCGAGCGCCTGCTCGCGCGGCTCGAAACGATGCTGCCCGCGCAGCCGGGGCCGGTGGACTGGGACGCGTCGATCGGCTTCCGCTGGCGCCGCAAGGGCAATCACGGAGGAATCGAGCCGGTCGCGCACGTGCATCGCATCGCGCTCGCCGACCTGCAGAACATCGACCGCCAGAAAGCGCTGGTGCAGGAGAACACGCGGCAGTTCGTCGAAGGGCTGCCCGCCAACAACGTGCTCCTCACCGGCGCGCGCGGCACCGGCAAGTCCTCGCTCATCAAGGCCCTGCTGAACGAGTACGCCGCGCAGGGACTGCGGCTCATCGAGGTCGAAAAGCAGGACCTCGTCGACCTGACGGACATCGTCGATCTCATCGCGGGACGGCCCGAGCGCTTCATCCTGTACTGCGACGACCTTTCGTTCGAGGCCGACGAGCCGGGCTACAAGGCGCTGAAAGTCGTGCTCGACGGCTCGATCGCCGCGGCGTCGGACAACTGCCTGGTCTACGCGACCTCCAACCGCCGCCACCTCATGCCCGAGTACATGAACGAGAACCTCGAGTACCGGCACGTCGGCGAGGAGATCCATCCCGGCGAGACCTCGGAAGAGAAGATCTCGCTGTCCGAGCGCTTCGGGTTGTGGTGCTCGTTCTACCCGTTCGACCAGGACGAGTACTTGCGCATCGTCGACGTGTGGATCGCGCGCTTCGGCGTTCCCGGCGCGGGCACCGAGGACGCGCACAAGGCGGCGCTGCAATGGGCGCTGTCGCGAAGCTCGCGCAGCGGCCGCGTGGCGTGGCAGTTCGCGCGCGACTGGGCCGGCAAGCAGCGGATGAAGAAGGTTGAGTAGCGCAGGCGCCTCGCCTGCGGCGCGGCCCCGCGTCGAGGTCGTCGCGGCGGTACTTCAGCAGCCCGACGGTTCGTTCCTCCTCGCCCAGCGTCCCGAAGGCAAGGTCTACGCGGGCTACTGGGAATTCCCCGGCGGCAAGGTCGAGTCCGACGAGACACCCGAAGCCGCGCTCGCGCGCGAGCTGCACGAAGAGCTCTTCATCGACGTTCGGCACGCCTATCCGTGGCTCACGCGCGACTACGATTACGAGCACGCCGCGGTGCGGCTCTTCTTCTATCGCGTCACGGCATGGTCGGGCGAGCTGCACGGCCGCGAGAACCAGGCGTTCGCGTGGCAGCGCATCGACGCGCTGACCGCCTCGCCGCTGCTGCCCGCCAACGGTCCGATCCTGCGCGCGCTGGCGCTGCCGACGTTCTACGGCGTGAGCAACGCGAGCGAAGTGGGTACTCACACATTCCTGCAACGCCTTGAATCGGCGCTGCAAAGCGGTTTGAAGCTCGTACAGCTCCGCGAGAAGGACATGGACGGCGCGGCGCTCTCCGATCTCGCGCGACGTACGTGTGCGCTCGCTCACACCCACGGCGCCAAAGTGCTCGTGAACGGCGACGCGTCGCTGGCATCGAGCGCAGGCGCCGACGGCGTGCACCTCACCGCGCGCGAGCTGGCGCTCAGCGCATCGCGTCCTGATTTCGAGCTCGTCGGCGCGTCGTGCCACGACGAAGCCGAGCTCGCGCGCGCGGCAAGGCTCGGTCTCGACTTCGCGGTGCTCGGCCCGGTCAGGGACACCGCGAGCCATCCGGGCGCGCGCACGCTGGGTTTCGCGCGCTTTCGCGAGCTCGTGCGCAACTATCCGCTGCCGGTGTTCGCGATCGGGGGATTGGGTAAGGACGACCTCGATGCCGCGTGGTCGGCCGGCGCGCACGGGATCGCGGCGATACGAGGCGCCTGGACGTAGGGTGCGTGGTAACGCACCGCTAAAGGCGCGGTGCGCTGGCGCGCACCCTACGTATCAATTACGGGGAGGTTCGCCCTGCGAGTCCTGGTCGAGCGACTCGTCGTCTTCGGCGACCGGGATGCGATACGACTCGTTCGCCCACGCGCCGAGGTCGATCATCTTGCAGCGCTCGGAGCAGAACGGCCGGTAGCGGTTCTGGGGGTCCCACTCGACCATGGTCCCGCACCGGGGACAGGCGACCTTCTTCCGGCTAGAGGTTGCAGAACGTGAGCTCGAACTCGACATCGCCTTCGAACGCTTTGGGACGCTGCATGCCTTCCTGCGTCATGAAGCGGATGTTCAGCGCGTACTTGTTGGCGCTGATCTCCGGGACGCACGCATACGATCTGGCAAGCCGCACGCCTACCATCTGCGCGACGCGGCCGGTCATCATCTGCTGATACGTTCCCTGCTGAGCCACCTGCATGCTGCTCTTGCCGCTCGCGCGTAAAAGCCGCAGCACGATGTCGACCGCGTCACGCACGGGCAGGAAAGGCGCCAGCCACTGCTCGAGATCCTGGCGCTGCTGCTGCGGTTCCTGGTGCAGCCAGTAGTGGTAGGCGGGCAGGTCGAACTCGCAGATTCCGCCGGGGATGTTGGTGCGCTGCTTGATGCTCATCAGCCACTCGTTCTCACGCAGCTCCTGTCCGATTTTCCCGGACGCCTGATAGAGGCGCGAGGCGGCCTGGTCGATCTGAGTGAGGACGTTCTGCAGCGCCTGCTCCGAGATGTCGGGATTGCCGCGCAGCGCTTCGAGCGATTGCTTCTGGCGCTCCAGCTCCTGCAAGAGATCCGATTTGAGATCGGCGCGCGCCGCGACTTCGTAGATTTCGAAGATCAGGAGCAGCGCGGCGTGATGCTCGAGCGCCTCGCCCTTGCCGAGAAAGTAGTCCAGGCGCTCGTACAAGTCCTCCAAGCGGAGCAACGTCCGGATGCGCTCGCTCAGCGGGTACTCATAACTGATCACGCAAAGCCCCGGACGGTTGAATTGGCGAAGTATTCACCAAAAGCCGGCAAAAATAAAGGCTTTCTTCGCGTCGATTCATGGCCTTGCCCGCGCTTCCGAAAGGTATTTTTCATGTAGTTGTGCGACTCGTGCACGCAGCGTCTTTATGTCCGCGTCATTGGCGAGAACGTCGTCGGCGCGCGCCAGCCGCGCGGCCCGGTCGAGCTGCGAACTCATGATGCGCCGCACCTCATGGTCGGCGAGGCCGCTGCGCGCCATCACTCGAGCGACCTGCACCGCTTCGTCGCAGTCGACGACGAGCACGCGGTCGGTGAGATCGCGATAGCTGCCGGTTTCGAGCAGCAGCGGCACGACGAGCACGACGTAGGGCGCGGTCGAAACCCTGATGAGGCGGCGCGATTCCTCGCGGATCAGCGGGTGGAGGATCGCTTCGAGCCGTCGCTTGGAATCGGGATCACCGAACACGAGCGCGCGCATGCGGGTGCGGTCGAGGCTGCCGTCGTCGAGAACGTATTCCGGCCCGAACTCCGCGGCGATGAGGTCCATAGCAACGCCGTGCGGGGCGGTGAGCTCGCGCGAGATCACGTCGGTGTCGACGACCCCGGCGCCGAGCTCGGCGAAGGCGTCGGTCGCCGCGGTCTTGCCGCATCCGATGCCGCCGGTCAGTCCGACGCAGTAAGTCATGTGCGAATCCTAGAAGAGGTCGAGGTAGCGGCGCGTCAGGGCTTCACCTTCAAACAGCGCGATGACGCCCGCGATCGCGAGATACGGGCCGAACGGAATCGGCACGTTGCGGCCGCGCCGCGCGAGCACGATCAAGCCGATGCCGATGAGCGCGCCGACGAACGACGAGAGCAGGATCACCAGCGGCAGGACTTTCCAGCCGAGCCAGGCCCCGATCGCTGCGAGCAGCTTGAAATCGCCGTAACCCATGCCTTCCTTGCCGGTCGCCCACTTGAAAGCCCAGAACACGAGCCACAGCGCGAGGTACCCCGCCGCCGCGCCGATCACCGCCGACGGCAGGTCGGTGTAGACCGCGCCGATATTGAAGAGCAGTCCCGCCCAGAGGAGCGGCAGCGTGATGTCGTCCGGCAGGTAGAAGGTGTCGAAGTCGATGAACGAGAGCGCGACCATGGCCCACACGAAGAGGAGCGCGCCCGCGGTCGAAGCGGACCAGCCGAAGCGCCACGCGGTGTAGCCCGACAGCACGCCGGTCAGCGCTTCGACGACCGGATAGCGCGGCGAGATCCGCGCGCCGCACCCCGCGCATTTGCCGCGCAGCGCGAGATAGCTCACGACAGGGATGTTCTGGAGCGCGGTGATGCGCTGGCCGCACGACGGGCACGCCGAGCGCGGGACGACCAGGTTGTAGCGCTCCACCGCGGGCGGCGTCGCGCCGGGTTTCGCGTCGAGCTCCGCGCATTCGGCCCGCCAGCGCGCTTCCATCATCTTCGGCAGGCGGTGGATGACGACGTTCAGGAAGCTGCCGATGCAAAGCCCGAGCAGCAGGCATGCGGTGACGAGGGCCGCCGGCGAGGTCTGGAGCAGCGAGAGCGCGTCCGTCATGCGCCCTCGCTCGAGCTAAGCATCAGACGACGGCGCCCAGCTTGAACTGCCGGTGTCGTCGCATCAGACGACGGCACCGAGCTTGAAGATGGGGAGATACATCGCGATGACGAGGCCGCCGATGAGCGTGCCCAGCACCACCATGATCATCGGCTCCATGAGCGAGGACAGCGCGTTCACCGCGTCGTCGACTTCCTGCTCGTAGTAGTCGGCGACCTTGCCGAGCATGGTGTCGAGCGAGCCCGCTTCCTCGCCGATCGCGACCATCTGGATGACCATGTTGGGAAAGACGTCGGTGCCCTGCATCGCGCTGTTGAGGCTCGAGCCGGTGGCGACCTCGCCCTGGATGCGCTTGGTCGCGACGTAGTACTCCTGATTGCCCGCCGCCCCCGCGACCGAGTCGAGCGCCTCGACCAGCGGTACGCCGGCCGCGAACGTGGTCGAGAGCGTCCTCGTCCAGCGCGCGATCGCCGATTTGCGGATGAGGTCGCCGAACACCGGTACGCGCAGCATCAGCCGGTCCATCGTGTGCTGCATCGCGGTCGAGCGCTTCCAGGTATAGAAGAAGAACCACAGGCCGCCGAACGTCCCGCCGAAGACCAGATACCAGTACTCGACGAAGAAATCCGATACCGATATGACGAGGAGGGTCAGCGCCGGCAAGTCCGCGCCGAAGTTCGCGAATACCTGCTTGAACGCGGGGATCACGAAAATCATGATGACCGCGGTGATCACGAACGCCACCACGACGATCGCGATCGGATAGAACAGCGCCGACTTGATCTTGCCCTTGATCGCGAGGATCTTTTCCTTGTACTGCGCCAGGCGCTCCAGGACGGTGTCCAGGATACCGGCCTGCTCGCCGGCGCCGATCAGGTTCGTGTACAGCGCCTCGAAGTACAGCGGGTGCTTCTCGAACGCCTGCTTCAGGCTCGAGCCGGTCTCGACGTCGGTGCGGATCGCGTAGATGAGCTTGGACATCGCGGGGTTGGCGTGACCCTTGGCGACGATGTCGAACGCCTGGAGGAGCGGCACGCCCGAGCGCAGCATGGTCGCGAGCTGGCGCGTGAAGAGCGTGATGTCCTTTTCGGTGATCTTGCCGCCGCGGGCGCGGCGCTCGCGCTTGAGCTGGGCGACCTTGATGCCCTGGCGCCGCAGGATCGCGTTGGCCTGAGCTTCACCGGTGGCTCGGAGCTCGCCGCGGACGGTCTTGCCGCCGCGATCCTGGCCGACCCAGGTGAAGTTGAATTCCTTGATCTCGGGCTTTCGTGCCGCGGCTGCGGTCGCCATTGTGAATCCTCTGAAATGCTTCGATTAACCAACGGGTTACGTTGGATACCTCAAAAGATGATGCACTTGCGGCCCCGCATTGTAAAGTGAACGACGGCCGCTTGCTGCTTCATTCGTCCACCGGCTGAGACACGCGAGCCGGAAAGATTCTTACGGCTTTGACGGTGCGGTCCTGCGTCTGGACGATCTCGATCGGGTGATCGGCGATCTTCACGCTCGTCGACGGCTCCGGGATCTCCTGCAGGTGTTCCAGTATGAGGCCGTTGACCGTCTTCGGACCATCGAGCGGAAAGCTGAAGCCGAGCTTGCGATTGAGCTCGCGCAACGAGGTGCTGCCTTCGACCAGCACGCTGCCGTCGGGCTGCGGGTGGTATCCGCCGGTGCGCAAAGGCGAGCTCGTCGTGAATTCCCCGATCAGCTCTTCCAGTATGTCCTCCAGCGTGACGAGGCCGCGCAGGTCGCCGTACTCGTCGACGACGAGCGCGATGCGATCGTGCTGCTCCTGGAAGTTCTGGAGCTGCGAGAAGAGCGGGGTGCCCGACGGCACGTAACACGGCTCGCGCACGAGCTTCTTCAGCCGCTCGCGGGTGAGCCCGCCCTGCTGCACGAGGTTGAGCACGTGCCGCGCGCGGAGCAGGCCGGCGATCTCGTCGGGCTCGCCGGCGTACGCGAGGAGCCGGCGGTGATAGGCGGTGCCCGCCTCCTCGGCGATCGTCTCGAGCGGCGCCTCGATGTCGATGGTCTCGATCTGGTTGCGCGGCACCATCACGTCGTCGACCGTGATCGCCTGCAGGTCGAACAGGTTGAGCAGGATGCTCTGGTGCTTCTGCGGCAGGTAACCCGTCTCCAGGACAAGCGTGCGCAACTCTTCCACCGAAGGCTTGTGCTCTTCGGGGTCGCGCGTCGCCTTCAGATGCAGCACCCGCAGCATGAACTGCACGAAGAGGTCGACGAACCAGACCACGGGACGCATCAGCTTCATCAGCGGCGCGAGCACGAAGCTCGCGGGAAAGGCGATGCGCTCGGGGTAGGTCGCGCCGATCACCTTGGGCGTGATCTCGCTGAAGACGAGGATGACGAAAGCCGCGGCGGCGGTCGCCGCCAGCAGCGCGAGCTCGCTGTCGCCGAGCACCCGTCTCACGATCTCGCCGACCAGCAGCGCGACCGCGGCGTTGATCACGTTGTTGCCGAGAAGCACCACGCCGAGGAAGCGGTCGGTGCGCGCGAGCAGCTCCGAAGCGAGGCGTGCGCCGCGATGCTTGCGCTGCACGAGATGGCGCAGGCGATACCGGTTGAGCGCCATCATGCTGGTTTCGGAGATCGAGAAGAAACCCGAGACGAGGAGCAGGACGACGAGCGCCGCGATCAACGTTCCTAAGGGAATATCGTCCATATAAGTGTTGAATGTTAAGTGTTTAGTGTTTGGTGAAGTGCGGGTTTAACTCAACACTTAACACTCAACCCTGAACACTCGATCGTTCCGGGCCGCTATCGGCCGAGAACGATCTCCAACACGAATTTGCTGCCGATGTACGCGAGCACCAACGTCAGGAAGCCGGCGAGCGTCCAGCGCACCGCGACGCGTCCGCGCCAGCCGTAGACGTGGCGGCCGATCAGGAGCGCGCCGAAGATCGCCCACGAGACGAAACCGAACACCGTCTTGTGGTTGAACGGCGCGGCCTTCCCGAAAAGCTCTTCGGAAAAGATGACGCCGGTCAGAAGCGTCATCGTGAGCAGGACGAACCCGGCCCAGATGATGCGAAAGAGCAGCGCTTCCATCGTCAGCAGCGGCGGCAGCTTCTGCAGCACCTGCGTCATCGAGCCCGCATGCAATCGCTTTTCGAGGAGCGCCATGAGCAGCACGTGCAGCGACGCGATGGTGAGCAGGCTGTACGCGAGCATCGCGATGACGAGGTGCATCTTGAACGCGACGAGATTGCTGTTCGCAAGCGCATGCGCGGGCGGGGTGAGCGCGCTTAAGCCCACCGCGACCGCGGCGAGCGGCAGCACCAGCGCCTGCAGGCCTTCGAGGCGGTAGAAAAAGTTGCCCGTCCAGTAGATGAGCACCGTGAGCCACAGGATCGCCGACAGGGCGTTGCCGAACCCCAGGTGCAGGCCGTCGCCGGCGAAGATCGACTGCGAGAGCAGGAAGGCGTGCAGCGCGAGCGGCACGAACACCGCCACGTTTTCCGCGACCGGCGAAAGCGGCGCTTTGTCCGCGCCGGCCGGACGTGCCGCCCACCGCGTGCGCCAGAAGTAAACGGCGAGCGCCGCGTACCCCAGCGCGGTGAGCGTGTACGTTAAAATTTCCATCCTTCACAGGATACCATTCCCCCATGTTCGACAACCTGACGACCCGGCTCTCGCGCGTGCTGAAAACGCTGCGCGGCGAGGCGCGCATCACCGAGGACAACATCAAGGATGCGCTGCGCGAAGTGCGCATGGCGCTGCTCGAAGCCGATGTCGCGCTGCCGGTCGTGCGCGATTTCATCAATTCGGTGCGCGACAAGGCGCTCGGGCAAGATGTCATCGGCAGCCTGACGCCGGGCCAGGCGGTGGTCGGCGTGGTGCACCGCGAGCTGACCGCGCTGATGGGCGAGCACAACGACGCGCTCGATCTCGCGACCGCGCCGCCCGCGATCGTGCTCATGGCGGGCCTGCAGGGCAGCGGCAAGACGACGACGAGCGGCAAGCTCGCCAAGTGGCTCAGGGAAACGCAGAAGAAAAAGCCGCTGCTGGTGAGCGCCGACGTCTACCGGCCCGCGGCGATCGAGCAGTTGAAGACGCTCGCCGGACAGGTCGGCGCCGACTTCTTCCCGTCGCACACCGGCGAGAAGCCGGTCGACATCGCGACTCGTGCGCTCGACCACGCGCGCCGCCATTACAACGACGTGCTGATCGTCGACACCGCGGGCCGCCTCGCGATCGACGAGGCGATGATGCAGGAGATCAAGGCGCTGCACGCCGCGTTGAAGCCGGTCGAGACGCTGTTCGTCGTCGACGCGATGCAGGGGCAGGACGCGGTGAACGTCGCGAAAGCGTTCTCCGAAGCGCTGCCGCTCACGGGTGTGGTGCTCACCAAGCTCGACGGCGACGCGCGCGGCGGCGCGGCGCTGTCGGTGCGTCACGTCACCGGCAAGCCGATCAAGTTCGCGGGCGTCGGCGAGAAGCTCAACGGCCTCGAGCCTTTCCACCCCGATCGCATGGCTTCACGCATCCTCGGCATGGGCGACGTGCTGTCGCTGATCGAGGACGTGCAGAAGACCGTCGACCGCAAGGAAGCCGAGAAGCTCGCGGCGAAGGTGAAGTCCGGCAAAGGCTTCGACCTCGAGGACTTCAAGCAGCAGATCGTGCAGATGAAGAAGATGGGCGGCGTCGCGGCGCTGATGGACAAGCTGCCGGGCAACCTCGCCGCGATGGCGCAGGGCGCGCCGAACGTCGACGACAAGGCGGTGCGCCGCATCGAAGGCATCATCAACTCGATGACGCCGAAGGAGCGCTCCAAGCCCGAGCTCATCAAGGCTTCGCGCAAGCGCCGCATCGCCACCGGCGCCGGCGTCACCGTGCAGGAAGTGAATCGTCTTCTGAATCAGTTCGAGCAGACGCAGAAGATGATGAAGATGGTCGCCAAGGGTGGGCTGCAGAAGATGATGCGCAGCATGAAAGGCATGTTCCCGGGCATGCGCTGATACCGTCATCGCGAGGAGCGCGTCAGCGCGACGTGGCGATCTCGTGGCGCACGAAACGCCGGACGCTCCGGGATTGCTTCGTCGCGCCGCTCCTCGCAATGACAGCGGGCATCAATCGAGCGTGAATCCCTTCGACCGCACGAACGTCCCCCAATCCGCCCGCTCCGGCCTGCCATACTGCCGCGCCTTGTCTTCCGACCACCCGTAGAACGCCGCCTCGCCCCAGGCTTTGACGCCGCGCTGCTTGCGGTACGGCATGAGCTCGTGACGCCGCCGATCGTAGGCTTCGATCTTCTCGCGCACATTGGATTCGTCGAAGCGGTCGACGTGCACCGTGACGTCCGTCGGCAGCCGCGGCGTGATGCGTCCTTCTTCCGCCGGCCAGCCGACGGTGAGGCCGGCGACGGGAAACACGTTGTCCGGCAGGCCGAGCAGATCGCTGACGGCGTTGGGATGGTTGCGGATCGCGCTGATCGGGCAGCAGCCGAGACCCACCGCTTCGGCGGCGCGGATGAAGGTCGTCATGACGATGCCGGCGTCGACCGCGGCGTTCATGAAGTGATCGAGGTGATCGTTGGCGAAAGGCTTGCCGCGCCATCCGCCGATCTGACGGATGCGGCGGTTGTCGCCGCAGAAGACGAGCACGACGGGCGCCGAGCCGATCCACGGCATGTCGGGGATCAGCTCGACGATGCGCGCCACCTTGCCGCGATCGGCGACGTGTACGATGTCGGCCTGCTGCAGGTCCGATTTCGAAGGCGCCGACAGCGCGCACGCGAAGAGGAGCTCGAGCAGCGAGGCAGCGACCGGCCTGCCGTCGTAGCGCCGGTGCGAGCGGTGCTCGGCGATGCGGGCGAGCTCGTCGAGCCCGGACAAACCGGCGTCGAGGCTGGCCGCCTGCCCGAATCGTTCGGCGAGGGCGGTTTCGATGCGTTCTTTGGCTGTGCGCGCTTCGGGCATGAGTGAGTACTCGCTACGAAAAACGCGCATTGTGCCGCGTGCCGGAGCCGGTGCAAAGAAATCAATGACTTAGCGCGCCGACGCCCCTGCCGACAACCCGCCTTTTCGGTTGCGTGGCGGTTAAAAAGTGTCGTAAAATCACGCCCTTTCGCTATTTCCAACCCGGAAGACATAGACACATGGTCGTGATTCGTTTGGCTCGCGGCGGCGCCAAGAAGCGTCCCTTCTTCAACGTCGTCGTGGCCGATTCGCGCCGCGCGCGCGACGGCCGCTTCATCGAGCGCCTCGGCTTCTACAACCCGATGGCACCGGAAGGCCAGGAACGCCTTCGTATCGACCGCGCGCGCCTGGAGCACTGGCAGTCGCAGGGCGCGATCCTGTCGGACACCGCGTCGCGCCTCGTGAAGCAGCTTGGCAAGCAGCAAGCCGCCGCGCCCGCAGCCGCGCAGTAATACGCCCGAGGATCTCGTGGTGATGGGACGGATCACCGTCCCGTTCGGCGTGAAAGGCTGGGTGAAAGTCCACCCGTTCACCGAGACGCCCGAAAGCCTCGTCGATTACCGCACGTGGTGGGTCGGCCAAGAGGGTCACTGGCAGGCGCTGGAAGTCGAGAGCGCCGAAGTGCACGGCGAAGCGGTGGCGGCGAAGCTTCACGGCTGCGACGATCGCGACGCCGCGGCGCTGTTCCGGGGGCGCGAGATCGCGGTGCCGCGCGAGGCGTTCCCCGAGGCCGGAGAGAACGAGTTTTACTGGGCCGATCTGATCGGCCTCGAAGTGGTCAACGAGCAGGACGAGCGCTTCGGCACGGTGACCGAAGTGTTCGAGACCGGCGCGAATGACGTGCTGGTGGTTGTGGGGCCGGAAGGCGACAAGCGCGAGCGCTTGATACCTTTCCTCGAATCGGTAGTGAAGCAGGTCGATTTGCAGGGTCGTGTGATCCGCGTCGACTGGGGTCTGGACTACTGATGCTGCAGATCGACGTCGTCACGCTGTTCCCGCCGATGTTCGAGGCGGTGACCGAAAGCGGCGTGACGGGCCGGGCGCGCGAGCGTAAGGTCTACGAGCTGGTGGCGTGGAATCCGCGCGATTTCGCCGCCAACGCCTACCGCACGGTCGACGACAGGCCGTACGGCGGCGGGCCGGGCATGGTGATGATGGTCGAGCCGCTGGAGAAGGCGTTGCAGGCGGCGAAGCAGCGGCAGAAGAGCAGCGGTGTCGCGAAACCCCGCGTGCTGCACCTCACGCCGCAGGGCAGGCTCCTCGACCACATGCTGGTGGTAGAGCTGGCGAAGGAAGAAGGATTGGTGATGCTCGCCGGACGCTACGAAGGCGTCGACGAGCGTCTGACGGATCGCGTGATCGACCTTGAGGTCTCGATCGGCGATTACGTGCTCTCCGGCGGAGAGCTCGCGGCGATGGTGGTCATCGACGCGGTGGTGAGACAGTTGCCCGGCGTGTTGGGCGATGCGGAATCGGCGAGCCAGGATTCGTTCGTGAACGGGCTCCTCGATCACCCGCACTACACCCGGCCGGAAGTATACGAAGGCGTCGGTGTGCCGCAGGTGTTGCTCTCGGGCAACCACGCGCACATCGCGAAGTGGAGATTGAAGCAGGCGCTGGGCAGGACGTGGCGGCGGCGCCCGGACCTGCTGGCGAAACGTAACCTGAGCGCTGAAGAGAGCGCGCTGCTGGACGAATTCAAGAAAGAAGGGTCGTGAACATGGACATCATCCAACAACTCGAGCAGGACGAGATCAAGCGTCTCGGCAAGAAGATTCCCGACTTCAACCCCGGCGACACCGTCGTGGTGAGCGTGAACGTCGTCGAAGGCGAACGCAAGCGCGTGCAGGCGTACGAAGGCGTGGTCATCGCCAAGCGCAACCGCGGGCTCAACTCCTCGTTCATCGTGCGCAAGATCTCGTCGGGCGAAGGCGTGGAGCGCACGTTCCAGACCTACTCGCCGATGATCGCGAACGTGGAAGTGAAGCGCCGCGGCGACGTCGGCCGCGCCAAGCTCTATTACCTCCGCCAGCGTTCGGGCAAGGCCGCGCGCATCAAGGAGAAGCTCACCGTCGTGCGCGCGCAGGCGCAGCAGCAGGACAACACCGCGGCCGAGCCCGCGCAGCAGTAACTTGGCGCTCGCAGCGTCGAAGAAGGGCGGCTTGACGGCCGCCCTTTTTTATTTGCTGAGCGCGTCCGCGCACGCCGCGACCGCGGAGGACCCGCTCGCGGTGCGCGCGATGATCAACGCCGGCGCGGTCGAGCTCGCGCTCTCGCGCATCGACGCGCTGCAGCCGCGCGACATGGCGGCCGCGCAATGGGCGGAGTGGGAAGGGCTGCGCTGCGAAGCGCTCGCGCGCCTCAAACGCTTCGACACCGTCTTCGCGCGCGCCAACGCGCTGCCCGGCAGCGTGTCCTCGCCGGCGCTGCACGCCTGCTATGTCGCGGCCGCGCAGGCCGCGGTCGCGCTGAACGAGCCGGCCGCTGCGCGCGCTCACGCGGCGCAGTTGCTCTGGCAGCGCAAGGCGAGCGAGGCCGAAACGCGCGAGGTGCGCCTGGCGGTGATCGACAGCTATCTCGTGGAGAAGCGCGGCGATGAAGCGTTCCGCAGCATGCTGCGCTTCCAGCAGGACTATCAGCCGCTCGATCGCGCGACCGCCGACCGTTTCGCGGCGGCCCTGCTCGATCTTTCGCTCGACCGCGAAGCGCTGAACTGGCTCGGACGCACCGACCAGGTGAGCCCGACGCTCCTGAGGTTGCAGTTGCGCAGCGGCACGCTGACGCCCGACGCGGTGATCTCGCAGGCGCGCGCGGCGCTCGCACGCGATCCCGATCCGCTCTATTTCCGCGCGATCCAGGAGGCGGCCGCGCGCAGCGGCGAGCGTCAGGTACAGGTCGAGGCGCTCGAGCGCATCCTGCAGGCGACCGATCCGCGCAACGCCTCGTCGATCAAGGACGGCGGCGACCGGTTGTGGCAGGCCTACGCGGCGGCGGCGAACGAGGTCGCCAATCGCGAGCAGCTGCTCGTCGGCGACGACGGCGCGTTCGCCGACTACGCCGCGCGCAGGCTCGGGACGAACGCCGTGCTCTCCCGCGCCTTCTACGGCTATCTCGCGCGCCAGGCCGGCAATCCCGCGCTGCGCCGCGACGCGCTGCTCCAGCTCGCGTTCTCGCTGTCTTCCGCCGGGCTCGATCGCACCGCGCTCGCGCTCACGCAGAGCATGGGTCTCGAAACCGATACGCTCGATGCGCAGACGCGCCACCTGCTCGGCACGCTCGCGGCCAGACGCCACGATGCCGCGCTCGCGATGAAACTGTGGAAAGGCCTGCCCGCGCCGCCCAACGTGGACGCGGCCGAATGGCAGCTCACGCTCGCGCGCACTGCGCTGCAGGCGGGCGACGCGGAGGCGAGCGCCGATACCCTGCGGGCGGCGCTCGAAGGCCGCAAGACGCTGACAGCCGATTACGCGCAGCACGTGCTCGACGTCGCGCAGGAGATGCTCGACCTGCGCGCCCTCGACCCCGCGCAGAAGGTCTACGAAGCGCTGGTGCCGGCGACCACCGACGTGCGAGCGCGCGAAGCGCTGTTCGGCCTCGGCCGCGTGAACGAGCTCAAAGGCGATGCGAATGCCGCGGCCGCCGCATACCTGCGATCGGCGCTCCTCATGCAGGCCGCGGCGCCCGACAACCTCGCGTACCAGGCGCGGCTCCTCGCCGCGCTGAATCTCATGCGCGCCGGCCACAAGGACGACGCGCGCGCGCAGTTCGAGTGGCTGCTTCGCAATTCCAAGGACGCCGCGCTCACGGAGGCGGCGAAGCGGGGGTTGGGGCGGCTGTAGACGCAGAAAAAGTGACGGATAAAGCGGTGACGGAAAGAACGGTGACGGATAAAGCGGTGACGAAAGGCGTCGCACTGCTCTGACCCGTCACCGCATGATCCGTCACTGCTTCACCCGTCACCGCTTCATCGTCACCTTTTCACCGCAATCCGTCGTTCTTCCACAGGTCACTCAAATACTCGTGCTTCTCGGTATCCACCCAGCTCACGCGATACTCGACCGGCGTGTCGTCGTAGGTGAACGCGACGCGCTTGATCGCGAGCGCGGGGCTGTCGGCGGGGATGCCGAGCAGGGCCGCGGCGCGGGCGGGGGCGCGGTCGGCGGCGAGGCGCTCGCTGATGCGCAGCACGCTGATGCCGTAGCGCGCCTGGTAGAGGCCGTAGATCGTGCCTTCGCGCTGCGCGAAGACGTCTTCGGAGAGATCGGGGAAGAGCGCCTGCGGCACGGTGATCTCGTCGAAGATCACCGGCTCGCCGCCGAGGTGGAGCAGGTTCTGGATGCGGAATACCGCGGCGCCGCGCTCGAGCCCGAGCTTCTCTTCCTCGATGGCCGTCGCCTTCGCGCGCCGGAAGGAGAGCAGCTCGAGCGTCGGCGGCTCGCGGCTGCCGTCCTTGCCGACGATGTGGAAGAAGTAGAAGAGCGTGCGGTCTTCGGTGTGGGTCGCGACGAACGTGCCGCGGCCCTGCTGGCGCAGCAGGATGCGCTCGGCGACGAGCTCGTCGATCGCCTTGCGGATCGTGCCGATCGAGACATTGAAGCGCTCCGCGAGCTTGGCTTCGCTCGGAATCGCCTTGCCCGGCTTCCAGTCGCCGGCCGCGAGGCCGCGCGTGAGGCGATTCTTGACTTCCTTGTAGAGCGGGCTGAAGGTGAGGCCGCCCGCCGCGAGCGTGTCGCCCATTCGGCGGCTCCCTGAAGTTGTGAAGTCCGCGGGATTCTACACGGTCCTGCCGAATTCATATAGGTCATCTAGTTGACTTTGCCCAAAAGCCCCGATACGATCCGTCCACCCAAGAACGATAATCCCGGTTTTCAACCCTTTCTCAGGTGTCGCCACGACACGCGCAGGAGGCGTCAATGATCCACATACTCGTACACGACAAGAAAGACACGGTCGGTGTGGCCGTCGTCGAAGGCATCAAGACCGGCCAGGAGCTGACGGGCTGGGTGATGGAAGACGATTCCACCATCAAGGTGAAAGCGCTGAACGACGTGCCCATCGGGCACAAGGTCGCCACCAAGGAGATCAAGAAGGGCGACACCATCATCAAGTACGGCTTCGACATCGGCAAAGCGGTCGCCGACATCAAGCTGGGCGAGCACGCCCACGTGCACAACATCAAGACGAAGCGCTGGTAGCGCGCTTGCGCGATGAAACGTGAAACGTGAAATGTGAAACGCGTCCGCGCGCACATCCTTCGCTCACCACGTTTCACGTTTTACGTTTCACATTTCACGGGGTCAAAATGGTCAACGCAAACACGAAATTCTGGGGTTACCGGCGCGAGAACGGCCGGGTCGGCGTCCGCAATCACGTCCTCATCCTCCCGGTGGACGATCTCTCCAACGCGGCTGCCGAAGCGGTCGCCAACAACATCAAGGGCACGCTCGCCATCCCGCACCCCTACGGCCGGCTCCAGTTCGGCGCCGACCTCGACCTGCACTTCCGCACGCTGATCGGCGCGGGCTCGAACCCGAACGTCGCCGCCGTGGTGGTGATCTGCATCGAGGAAGGCTGGGCGAAGCGCGTCGTCGACGGCATCGCCAAGACCGGCAAGCCGGTGATCGGCTTCGGCATCGAAGGCCACGGCGATCACGACACGATCATGCGCGCCTCCAAAGTCGCGAAGGAATACGTGCAGTGGGCGTCCGAGCTGCGGCCGGTCGAGTGCCCGATCAGCGACCTGTGGGTCTCCACCAAGTGCGGCGAGTCCGACACCACGTCCGGCTGCGGCTCGAACCCGACCGTCGGCAGCGCGTTCGACAAGCTCGAGCCGCTCGGCGTGACGATGTGCTTCGGCGAGACCACCGAGATCACCGGCGGCGAGAACATCGTCGCGGACCGCTGCGCCACGCCTGAGGTGCGCGAGAAGTTCATGAAGATGTTCAACCGCTACCAGGACGTCGTCGAGCGCAACAAGGTCGACGATCTCTCCGAGTCGCAGCCGACCAAGGGCAACATCGCGGGCGGCCTCACGACGATCGAAGAGAAAGCGCTGGGCAACATCCAGAAGATCGGCAAGAAGTGCAAGGTCGTCGGCGTGCTCGACAAGGCCGAGACGCCCACCGGCCCCGGCCTGTGGTTCATGGACTCGTCGTCGGCCGCCGCCGAGATGGTCACGCTGGTCGCGGCCGCCGGCTACGTCGTCCACTTCTTCCCGACCGGACAGGGCAACGTGATCGGCAACCCGATCATCCCGGTGATCAAGCTCACCGCGAACCCGCGCACCGCGCGCACGATGTCCGAGCACGTCGACTACGACTGCTCGGGCCTGCTCCAGCGCGAGAAGAACCTCGACCAGACCGGCGACGAGCTGATCGAGATGCTGCTGCGTACGTGCAACGGCCGCCTCACCGCGGCCGAAGCGCTCGGCCATCGCGAGTTCGTCCTGACGCGTCTCTACGAGAGCGCGTGAAGACCGAAGGCGCGCAGGCGTCCTTGCCGGGAAGCACGCTCCGCGTCCGCGTCTGGCGCGGAGGTGAACAGGGGGAGGGGCATTTCGAGGAGTTCGAGGTGCCCCGCCTCGAGAGCCAGACGGTGCTGGATGTGGTCACCCACATCCAGCGCAAGTGCGATCCGACGCTGTCGTACCGCTTCGCGTGCCGCGTCGGCATGTGCGGCTCGTGCGCGATGACCGTCAACGGAAGAGCGCGGTGGACCTGCCGCACGCACGTCTCGGTCGTCGCGGAAGGCGACAGGCTGGAGATCGCTCCGCTGCACAACCTGCCGGTGGTGAAGGACCTCGTCACCGACATGACGCCTTTCTTCGACAAGTGGGCGGCGGCGAAAGGCCAGTTCAAAGGCACCCAAAAGCGCACCGACGATTTCTCGCGCGTGCCGCCGGAGTCGCGCGAGCGCAAGCTCGTCGACGAGAACATCGAGTGCATCGGCTGCGGCGTGTGCTACAGCTCGTGCGACGTCGTGACGTGGAAGCCCGATTACCTCGGTCCGGCCGCGCTCAACCGCGCCTGGACGCTGGTCAACGACGTGCGTGACGTGAACGACCGCGAGCGCCTCGCGGCGGTCGCCGGCGATGCCGGCTGTCACGCCTGCCACACCCAGATGAGCTGCACCGAGCGTTGTCCGAAGCAGCTCAAGCCGACTGCGGCGATCGCCGGGCTGAAGCGCGTCGTGCTCAAGGCGGCATTGAAAGGCGAGCTGTGAGCGCGCGCGCCCTCAGCCCTCGGGCACAAGTGCTGCTGTATGGCGCCCAGCGCGCGTCTGCTGCGGTGCTCGCGATCTGCGTCATCGTCCATCTCGCAACGATCATCTACGCCGTACGCAACGGCCTCACCGCCTCCGAGATCCTGCAGCGCACGTCCGGCAGCATCGGGTGGGCGCTCTTCTACGGCCTCTTCGTGCTGGCGGTCGCGGTGCACGCGCCGATCGGCCTGCGCAACGTGCTGACCGAAGCGTTCGGCTGGCGCGGCCGTGCGTACGAGATCGCGATCCTGCTGTTCGGCGTCGTCCTCGCGCTGTGGGGCTGGCGTGCGGTGTATGCGGTGGTGACGGCATGAAGAACGACGCCCGCGCCCGCAACCATCCCGCGTACTGGGCGTTCCTCGTCCATCGCATTTCCGGCATCGCGCTCGCGCTCTTCCTGCCGCTGCACTTCTGGGCGCTCGCGCAGGCGCTTCAGGGCGAAGCCAGGCTCGACTCGTTCCTGCGCTGGACCGAGCAGCCGCTGGTGAAGCTCGGGGAGGTCGCGCTCGTGGTGCTCCTGGCCGCGCACATGGCGGGCGGCTTGCGCCTGCTCGCGATCGAATTCCTCGCGTGGCGCGACTGGCACAAGAGCCTGCTCGCCGTCGCGAGCGCGGTGACGCTCGCGGTCGGCCTCGCGTTCGCGCTCAACCTGATCTAGCACGCATCACAACAAGCCGCATCGAGCGGCGGAGGAGGGACATGGCGGTACGGCCGAACATCCTCGTGATCCTGATCGACGACCTGCGCTTCGACGAGTTCGGCGCAGGCGGGCATCCGTACATGAAGACGCCGCACATCGACCGCATCGCGCACGAGGGCGCGCTGTTCGACCGCGCGTTCCACACCACGCCGATCTGCTCGCCCAATCGCGCGTCGATCCTCACCGGCCAGTACGCGAGCCGCCACGGCATCATCGACAACGTCGCGCGCGACATGTCGAGCTTCCGCATTCCGAATTACCACGTCGAGCTGCAAAAGCTCGGCTACGAGACCGCGCACATCGGCAAGTGGCACATGGGCAACAGCGGCAGGCCGCGGCCCGGCTACGACTACTGGGTCGCGTACGACGGCCACGGCAGGCTCAACGACCCGCGGCTCAACATCCAGGGCGAGTACGTCCAGCACCAGGGCTACGTCACCGACATCATGAATACGATGGCGGTCGATTTCGTGAAGAAGCAGCATGCCAAGCCGTGGTCGCTGTGGTTCGCCCACAAGGCGGTGCATCCCGATGCCGAGCAGGCGGCCGACGGCACGTTCAAGATGGACGGCTACGTCACTGCCGAGCGCCACAAGGACCTCTACAAAGGCTGCGTCTTCCCGAAGAAGCCCAACATGCTGCCGCCCGAGGTGGTGGTGAAGCAGAAGCCCGCGTGGGCCGAAGCGATGGAGCTTCGCAAGACGCCGGAATCCCGCGAGCTGCTGGACGCGATCCACTCCGGCGAGCAGGAAGAGATACGCCTGCGCGCGGCGATGATGGCGGCGGTCGACGAAGGCGTCGGCATGCTCTTCGACGCGCTCGAAGAGACAAGACAGCTCGACAACACCTTCATCGTCTTCCTCGGCGACAACGGCTACTTCTTCGGCGAGCACTGCATCGGTCCCGAGCGCCGCTTCGCGTACGAGGAAGGCATACGCTCGCCGTTCCTGGTGCGCTATCCGAAGCGGGTCAAGGCCGCTTCGCGCGTCAACGACCTCGTGCTCTGCCAGGACATCGCGCCGACGGTGCTCGAGGTCGCGGGCGGCAAGCCCGGCAAGCACATCCAGGGACGGTCGCTGCTGCCCCTCTTCGCCACCGGACTTCGAGGCGCCGCCTCGAAGCCCGATCAAAAGAGAACCGCGGGCTGGCGCAAATCGATCCTGATCGAATACTGGGCCGAGAACGCCTACCCGTGGCTCGTCAACATGACGTATAAAGCGGTGCGGACCGAGCGCTACAAGTACATCCACTGGGTGAACCGCGCGCGCAACGGCGAGCTCGACGAGCTTTACGACCTGGAGAAAGATCCGTACGAGATCACCAATCTCAGCTCGGCAGCGAGCATGAAGCCGGTCAAGGAGAAGCTTCAGCGCGAGCTGAAGCGCCTCACGACCGAAGCGCTGGGATTACATTAACGATACGAGGAGGATGGACATGCGCAGGACGATTCATGCATTGACCGCGGGCGCGCTGCTGCTCGGCGCGGCATCGGCGCTCGCTCAGACATACCCCGCCAAGCCGGTGCGCGTCATCGTGCCGTTCTCGCCCGGCGGCGCGACCGACATCGTCACGCGCATCGTGGCGCAGAAGCTCTCCGACGCGTGGGGCCTGCAGGTGGTCGTCGACAACCGCGCGGGCGCGAGCGGCAATATCGGCGGGGAACTGGCGGCGAAGTCGTCGCCCGACGGCTACACCGTCTTCATGACCTCGGGATCGATCGTCACCGCGAACCAGCACCTGTTCCGCAAGATGCCGTTCAATCCGGAGAAGGACTTCGCGGCGGTGACCAACGTCGCGAGCGGACCGCAGGCGATCGTCGTGCACCCGACCTTTCCGACCAAGACGCTGAAGGAGTTCATCGCGCTCGCCAAGTCCAAGCCGCGGGAGCTCACGTTCGGCTCCGCGGGCGTGGGTACGCAGACGCACCTGGCGGCCGAGAACTTCCTGTACGCCGCGGGGATCGATCTCGTGCACGTCCCGTACAAAGGCGAAGCGCCCGCGGTCATCGACCTCATGGGCGGGCAGATCTTCATGGTGACGCCCAATCTCTCCGCCGCGATCGAGTTCGTGAAGCAGGGGCGGCTGCGCGCGCTCGCGGTCACGAGCAAGGAGCGCTCGAAACAGCTTCCGAACGTGCCGTCGGCGTCGGAAACGCTCCCCGGTTTCGAAAACCTCGGCTGGTTCGGGTTCATGGTTCCCGCCGCGACGCCGAAGGCGATCGTCGACAAGCTCTACCAGGACACCGCCAGGGTGCTGCAGAGCGGCGACATCAAGACGCGCTTCGAGCAGATCGGCATGGTGCCGGTCGGCAATACGCCCGCCGATTTCGCCAAGGCCATACAAGCCGAGTCGGCGCTGTGGGCGAAAGTGATCAAGCAGCGCAAGCTGCAAGTCGAATGAAAATGCGTGAACGGGTGAACGGGTAACAGGTGAACGGGTGAGCCGGCGGCTGACCCGGATACGTCGGGAGTCGTACCGTTCTTACCCGTCCACTCGTTCACCCGTTCACGCAGTACTGTCAAGGTGGCCCGATGAAAGTTGATCTACGAGAGGTCGAAGAGGCCTGCAAAGAGTTGTATATCCGCGCGCTCAAGCTCCTGCCGCCGGACATCAAGGACGGCTTCAAACGCCTCGACGCGACCGAGACCGATGCGACCGGCAAGGCGATCCTCGGCACGATGATCCGCAACATCAGCGTCGCCGAAGCCAACGACAACCTGCTGTGCCAGGACACCGGCATCCCGATCTACAACGTCGCGATCGGCAGCGGCGTCGAGGTCGACGGCTACGCCCTGAAACAGGCGATCGTCAAAGGCTGCGAGCGCGCGACCAAGGAGCATCCGCTGCGCTCCTCGGTCGTGCACCCGGTGACGCGCAAGAACCAGCACACGTCGAGCGGCCGGCTCGTGCCCGTCATTAACATCGACTTCGTCGCGGATTCCGATTCGCTCTCGATCGAGATGATCCCCAAGGGCTCGGGCTCCGAGAACAACTCGTGGCTCAAGATGGCGATCCCCGCCGACGGCATCGATGCGATCAAGACCTTCGTCGTCGACTGCGTGCTCGACGCCGGCGGCAAGACGTGCCCGCCGACCATCGTGGGCGTGGGCGTGGGCGGCACCGCGGACCTGTGCGTGCATCTGTCCAAAGTGGCCGCGACCCGGCCGCTGGGGAGCCGGTGCGAAGACCCCGAAGGCGCGAAGCTCGAAGCCGATCTGTCGAAAGCGGTGAACCAGCTCGGCGTCGGCCCGCAGGGCCTCGGCGGGGACTCGACGTCGTTCGCGGTGCACGTCGAGACCGCAGCGACGCACATCACGATGAACCCGGTCGCGGTGAACATGCAATGCCACTCCGCCCGCCGCGCGCGCGCGACGTTCACCCCCAGTGGCGTGACCTACGGGTTTTGACGTCAAAAGCTAATTAACCGCCAAGGACGCAAAGGACGCAAAGGAAAAGCAAACGCCAAGCGGGTGGCTGCTCGCCGAGCATCGCGCTCGAGGGATGATCGCCCGTTTCATACCTTTGCGTCCTTGGCGTCCTTTGCGGTTGAAAAGGTTTTCACATGGCCCACTACGACTTCCAGATGCCCATCACCGAAGCGCAGGCGCGCGCGCTGAAGGTGAACGACACCGTGACGCTCAACGGATCGCTCTTCGGCATCCGCGACGCGACGCAGATCCACATGTTCGACCACGGCCGCAAGACGCGCTTCGACCTCAACGGCCACGCGGTGGTGCACACCGCGCCGAACGTCAAATGGGTCGGCGAGACGCCCGATCACCCGTCGGGCTATGCGTCGATCTGCATCGGCACCACGACGAGCGCGCGCATGGAGCGCTTCACGCGGCCGCTGATGGAGCAGTACGGCGTGCGCATCATCATCGGCAAGGGCGGGCTCGCGCAGGGCTCGATGGACGCGTTCCGCGACCTGGGCGGCGTGTATCTCGCCATCGTCGGCGGCGCCGCGGCGCTCGAGACGACGTGGATCGAGCAGATCGAAGAGGTCGACCTCGACGATCTCAATCCCGAGTCGCTGTGGAAGTTCCGCGTCAAAGGATTCGGTCCGCTGCTCGTTTCCATGGACAGCCACGGCGGCAGCCTTTACACGCAGGTGAACAAGGCCGCGCGCGACCGCCGCGCGGCCGCGCTGGCAGCGCTCGGCGTCAAGAGCCCATGAGCGAGGCGTCGGGGGCTCAGGCCTCCGTTCTTTCCGAGCTGCTCGATTACAGCCTGTCGTTCAGCGTGCTGGAGATCGGGGCGCGGCCCGTCGGCGGCGAGCGCGAGCCTTTCCATGCGCTGCTCGACCTGTTTCCCGCCTCGCGCATGTCGGCGCTCGAGATCGACCCGGCGCTTTGCGACGAGCTCAACCGCAACGCGCCGCGCGGGCAGCGCTACTACAGCTGCGCGCTCGGCGGCAGGAACGAATCCCGAACGCTGTACGAGACGGTGCATCCGATGTGCTCTTCGCTGTACGAGCCGGATTCGCGTTATGCCGACCTTTACCAGGCGCTCGAGGTGATGCGCCCGAAAGGCACGAGCACGATACGCACGACGGCCCTCGACGACTTCGTGCGCGACAGCGGCATCGGTCCGGTGGACTTCATCAAGCTCGACATCCAGGGCGCCGAGCTCGAAGTGCTCGAAGGCGGTTCCGGCACGCTGGAGCGCGTGCTCGCCGTGGTCAGCGAGGTCATGTTCGTGCCGCTCTACAAGAACCAGCCGCTGTACGGGGACATCGACGCGTACCTGCGGCGCCAGGGTTTCATGCTCCACAAGTTTCTCGCCATCGCGGGGCGGGTGATGAAGCCGCTCAAGCTTCGCGGCTCCGGCACCCATCCGCTCCAGATGCTATGGACCGACGCGCTGTTCACGCGCGATCTGCGCGACCTCTCCGGTCTCGATCCGGACGCCGTCCTCAAGCTCGCGGTGCTGCTCGACCTCTATGGCAGTCCCGACGCCGTCCACTACCTGCTGCGCCGTTACGACGAGCTCTCCGCGACGCGACTCGCGTCCGAGTATCTCGAAGAGATCAAGACGGCCGGCTCATGGAACATTGCACAATGAAGTCTCTACGAACCGACATCCTCATCCTCGGCTCCGGCGGCGCCGGACTCTTCGCCGCGCTGCACGCGCACCAGGCGAACCCGAACCTCTCGATCACCGTCGCGGTGAAAGGCCTGCTCGGCAAGTGCGGCTGCACGCGCATGGTGCAGGGCGGCTACAACGTCGCGCTCGCCGAAGGCGATTCGGTCGAGCGCCATTTCATGGACACGATCGAAGGCGGCAAGTGGCTGCCCGACCAGGAGCTCGCGTGGAAGCTGGTGTCGGTCGCGGTCGAGCGCATCCACGAGCTCGAGAACGAGCTCGGCTGTTTCTTCGACCGCAACCCCGACGGCACCGTGCACCAGAAAGCGTTCGCCGGCCAGACGTTCGACCGCACCGTGCACAAAGGCGACCTCACCGGGATCGAGATCATCAACCGCCTCGCCGAGCAGGTGTGGGCGCGCGGCATCGACCGCCTGGAAGAGCATCGAGCGGTCGAGCTCATCAAGAACAGGACGGGCGATGCGATCGCCGGCGTGCTGATGATCGACGTGCGCACCGGCGAGTTCGTGATGGTGCACGCGCAGGCGGTGCTGCTGGCGACCGGCGGCGGGCCGACGATGTACAAGTACCACACCCCTTCCGGCGACAAGACCTGCGACGGCATGGCGATGGCGCTGCGCGCGGGGCTCACGCTGCGCGACATGGAGATGGTGCAGTTCCATCCGACCGGGCTGCTCGCCGGCACGCACACGCGCATGACCGGAACCGTGCTCGAGGAAGGCCTGCGCGGCGCCGGCGGCTATCTCCTGAACGGCGCGAAAGAGCGCTTCATGCACAAGTACGATCCCCGCAACGAGCGCGCGACGCGCGACATCGTCTCGCGCGGGATGTACCAGGAGATGCGTGAAGGCAACGTGACGCCGAACGGCGGTCTGTATATCAGCATGGGGCATCTCGGCCCCGCCAAGGTCCGGCACGACTTCAAAGGCATGGTCGAGCGCTGCGACGACTGCGGCTTCGATCTCGCGGGCGGATTGGTCGAAGTGGTGCCGACCGCGCATTACATGATGGGCGGCGTCGTCTTCAACGCCGACTGCACGAGCGAGCTGCCGGGACTCTTCGTCGCGGGCGAGGATTCCGGAGGCGTGCACGGCGCGAATCGCCTCGGCGGCAACGGCGTCGCCAACTCGACCGTGTTCGGCGGCGTCGCCGGCGAATCGATCCCGCGCTGGGTCGCGGCGAACGGGGCGTTCCACGAGCCCGATGCCGCCGCGATCGAAGCGGCCGTCGCGCGCTGCCGCGCGCCGTTCGGCAAGCAGCCCGGCGACATCGGCGCTTTGCGCGAGAAGCTCTACGACATCATGTGGGACGACGTCGGCATCATCCGCGACGCATCCACGCTCGCCCGCGCCGAAAGTGCGCTGGACCGGCTCGAAGCCGAGCTCGACGAGACCGGCGTCGCGGACGCGAACCTCGCGTTCAACCTGACGTGGCACGACTGGCTCAACCTCAAGAGCCTCATCCTCGTGTCCAAGTCGATCCGCGCCGCGGCCGTCGCCCGCGAGGACTCGCGCGGCGCGCACTTCCGCTCGGACTTTCCCGAGGTGCGCGATCTCGAGAACTCGCGCTACACGTGCGTCAATCTCAGGGACGGCCGGTTCGAGATCGGCACGCGGCCGGTGATCTTTACCCGGGTGAAGCCCGGAGAAACATTGCTCACCGAAGCGGTCGCTGCCTGATGTCCACGCTCTCGATCGAAGACCTGACCGACCTCGCCGCGCGCGCGTTGAAGCGCGCCGGCGCCTCGAAATCCATGGCCACGGCCGCGGCCAAAGCGCTCGTTGCCGCCGACACCGAAGGCCTCGCGACGCACGGCGTCTCGCGCGTCGCGCTGTACGCGCAGCACGTGCGCGAAGGCCGCGTCGACGGCAAGGCCAAGGCGAAGATCGTGAAGCGCAAAGGCGCGACCTGCCTGGTCGACGCGCACGGCGGGCTCGCGTACGAGGCGAGCGCGATCGCGGTGAAGGAAGCGATCGCGCGCGCGAAGCGTTACGGCGTCGCGCTCTCGGGCGTGACCAACAGCCATCACTTCGGCGCCGCGGCTTATCACCTCAGGCCCATCGCCGAGGCCGGCCTCGTCGGTCTCGCGTTCACCAACTCGCCGTCGGCGATCAACGCCTGGGGCGGCAGGCGACCGTTCTACGGCACCAACCCGGTCGCCGCTGTTTTCCCGAGGAAAGACGCGCCGCCGATCGTCGTCGACCTTGCGCTCACCGAAGTCGTGCGCGGCAAGATCATGCTGCACGCGAAAGAAGGCAAGCCGATCCCGCTCGGCTGGGCGCTCGACCGCGACGGCAACCCGACGACCGACGCGCAGGCCGCGCTCACCGGCAGCCTGTCGGCGATCGGCGGCATGAAAGGCACCATGCTCGCGCTCGTCGTCGAGGTGCTGTGCTGCGCGCTCACCGGCGCGGCGTTCAGCTTCGAGAACGATTCGTACTTCGAGCCGGGCAACAAGCCGCGCATCGGCCACGCGATCCTCGCGATCGATCCGGAAGCGCTCGCGGGCGCCGGCGTCTATTTCGAGCGCCTCGAGACGATGGCCGCGCGCATGCTCGAAGACGAAGGGGTGAGGCTGCCCGGCGTGCGCCGCCATGGCGCGGTCGCCGCTGCGCAGGAGCGCGGGATCGAGGTTCCCGACGCGCTGCACGAAGAGCTGACGCGGCTGGCCAAGCGAGGGGTGTAGCCGGGATCGAGCCGGAATCTGGCATCATCGGCGAGCCTCGAACAAAACGCAGGAGGAGCGATGAGCGTCGAAGTGAAACCCACGCTGCGGGTGATCAGCGAGAAGGACTGTCCCGGCCGCCGCGGCGTCACCGACGGCCAGACGTACCAGCGGCTGGTGGGCTGGCCCGAGATCCAGAAGACCGACCGCGTGCGCCTCGGCCGCGCGACGTATAAACCCGGGACGTACGAGCAGCTCCACTGGCATCCGATCGAAGCGTGCTACTACGTGATCTCCGGGCACGCCACGGTGCGCAACTTCCACGGCGAGGAATTCGAGGTGAGCGCCGGGTCGATCATCTACGCCCCGGCGGGCATCGCGGGCGCGCACGAGTGGGAAGTGAAGGAGTCGCTCGAGCTCCTCGACATCCGCGCGACGAACGAGACCGACAAGAAGATCCAGTACACCGTCGACAAGGCGACCAAGCGCTCGTACATCGACCTCCAGGACCTGGAGTATCGCGAGGCGATCAGCTTCAAGTCGCATTATTGACGGCCCGCCAGGCGCCGTCATCCCGGACGCGTCCGCGTGAGCGGGACGTGATCCGGGATCCATCTTGACCTTGAAGCCCCAAGAACGGATCCCCGCCTGCGCGGGAATGACGAACGAGGAGGGTTCATGCATCACAGCACCATCGCCGCGTGCGCTGTCGCGGCCGCCCTCGCTATACCTCAAAGGTGAGTAAGCCCGAGATCCTCGTCCTCAAACCCATCTACGCGCCGACGATGGCGGCGCTCGAGCGCGATTACGTCGTGCACAAGGGATGGGAGCCGGCGCGCAGCGACTCGCGCGCGGTGCGTGCGCTCGTCACCACGACCGCCACCGGCTTCACGCGCGAGGATGCGAAGGCGTGTCCGGCCCTCGAGATCGTGGTGTGCTTCGGCACGCCGCGCGCCAACTTCGATTTCGCGGCCGCGAGCGAGCGCGGCCTCGTCGTCGGCGCCACGCCCGACGACATCGCGGCGCCGGTCGCGGATCTCGCGGTCGGCCTGCTGGTCTCGCTCGTGCGCCGCATCGCGGAAGGCGATCGTTTCGTGCGCGCGGGCCAGTGGACGACGCGTGCAGCGGCGCCGGGACGCGATCTCGCCGGCAAGACGTGCGGCATCGTCGGGCTCGGGCAGATCGGGCTCCGGGTGGCCAGGCGCGCGGAAGCGTTCGGCATGCGGATCGAATATCACGGCCCGAATCGCAAGAGCGTCGCGTATCCGTACCATGCCGACATCGTCGCGCTCGCACGCGCGGCCGACTGTCTCGTCGTGACGTGTCCGCTCACCCCGCAAACGCGCGGGCTGATCGACGCGCGCGTGCTCGCAGCGCTGGGCCCCGAAGGCTTTCTCGTCAACGTCGCGCGCGGCGAGGTCGTCGACGAGGGCGCTTTGCTGGCCGCGCTGCAAGGCGCAGGCATTGCGGGCGCCGCGCTCGACGTCTACTGGAACGAGCCGGACGTGCCTCGCGCGCTGACGGACATGGACAACGTGCTGCTGACGCCGCACGTCGGCTCCAACACGCGCGAGGTGCGCGACGAGCGCGGCGCGAAGCTGCTGGCGAATCTCGAAGCGCACTTCGCCGGCAAACCGGTCCCGCACGTCTTTACCGCCGAGATGGCCGCCGGCCGCCGCTGATCATTCGAACGGGGTGGGTACGTCGATGCCGCCGTCGCCTTCGAGCCAGCGCGGCACCGGCAGGTCCCTGGAGCGCAGGAACTCGGGGTTGAAGAGTCGGCTCGCATAGCGCTGGCCGCCGTCGCAGAGCATGGTGACGATGGTGTGGCCGCGCCCCATCTCGAGCGCGAGACGAATCGCGCCGGCGACGTTGACGCCCGTCGACGTGCCGAGCAGCAGCCCTTCGTGCTGCAGCAGGTCGAACACCACCGCGACGCTCTCGGCGTCGGGGATCTGGAACGCGCGATCGACCGGCGCGTTCTCGAGGTTCGCGGTGATGCGTCCCTGACCGATGCCTTCGGTGATCGAAGAGCCTTCGGCCTTGAGCGCGCCGTGGGTGTAGTAGTTGTAGAGCGCCGCGCCCGGCGGATCGGCGAGCGCGACCCGGATCTTGCTGTTGCGGCTCTTCAGGTGCATGCCGACGCCCGCGAGCGTGCCGCCGGTGCCGACCGCGCTGACGAAACCGTCGACGCGGCCCGCGGTCTGCTCCCAGATCTCCGGACCGGTCGTCGCGAAATGCGCTTCCCGGTTCGCGACGTTGTCGAACTGGTTCGCCCAGATCGCGCCGGCGGCGTGCGTTTGCGCGATCGCCTCGGCGAGCCGCCCCGACACCTTCACGTAGTTGTTCGGATTGGAATACGGAACCGCCGGCACCTCGCGCAGGTCGGCGCCGTACTGCCGCAGGACGTCCTTCTTCTCCTGGCTTTGCGTCTCCGGAATGACGATGACCGTGCGATAGCCGCGCGCGTTCGCCACCACGCACAGGCCGATGCCGGTGTTGCCCGCGGTGCCTTCGACGATGACGCCGCCGGGTTTCAGCAGGCCGCGCTCCTCGGCGTCCTTCACGATGTACAGCGCCGCGCGGTCCTTCACCGACCCGCCCGGATTCATGAACTCGGCCTTGCCGAAGATGTTGCAGCCGGTGAGCTCGGAGGCGCGCGTGAGCCGGATCAGCGGTGTGCGACCGATCGCGTCGATCGAGTTGGCGAAGAGGTTCATTGGGGGATTATGGACGAAAGCGGGAAGTGACGGATGAAGCGGTGACGGGTGACGCAGTGACGGGTGAACCGGTGACGGGTTAAGACGGCGCGAACGTTCTTCGTCACCGCCTTATCCATCACCGCCCTATCCGTCACTGTTTCATCCGTCACTTTGTTACCGATCCAGCCACGAAGGCGAGTAGTTGATTCGCCTCAACTCGGCGATCTGTGTGCCGCTAATCCGGCCCTCCACGATCTCATACCCCAGCAGCGCGAACACGCGTTCCTTGATGAACAGCGGGCGCGAGTTCCCGTACCAGTCGACGCAGGAGGCGCGGCAGTTGTCGTCGGCGTTCGAGTCGGTACGGGCGTCGAGCGTGCCGAGCTCGGACAGGTCGAGCGAGCGGTTGCGCAGGAACAGCAGCGATGCCGAGGTGTGACGAAGCTGGCGGTAGGCGCCCTGTCCGCCGCCGATGACCGGCAGGCCGACAAGCCCGTCTGCGGCCGTCTCGGGGCGATAGTAGAAGCCGTGGCTGCGCGTCTCGCCCTGCGACGCGTTCGGCCGCGTGTAGCGGTTCGCGACTTCGGCGCGCGCGCCCAGCCGCACGCTCGTGAAGTGCAGGTCGCGGCCGTCGCTGCCGACCAGCACCGCGTGGGTGCCGAGCGCTTCGATGCGGTCGACGCCGTGCACGAGCGCGATGGCGTCTGCATTCGAGCGCGACGCATAGCGCACCGCATACGCCGGCGTCCCGCGCGCGTCCGCCGTCGGACGCCGCCAGCCTGCGCCGCTTCCGTAGACGAGATACGAGCCGATGTAGCGGTTCTGGAGCGCCCCGCCGGCAGGCGTCGGCAGCGCGCGATACGCGTCGCGCGGCGCGCTGTCCGTGCCGTCGGAGAAGCTCGCCAGCGCCACGCGCAGGAGGCCGAGCTGACCGGTGTTGCGCTCGCCCGCCCACATGCCGTCGCCGCCCGTGCCGGGCGGACGCAGCAGTACGTTGAGATGGCCGTCGTCGCTTTCGAGGAACGAGAACTGGTCGATCGGGCTGCCCGCGGTCTTGAGCATGCTCGGGCTCGCGCCGTCGAGCGGAATGCGGAACACCGCCGAGCCCGCGGCTGCGAAGCCGCCCATCGAGCGCGATACGCTCGTCGTCCACACGTAGACGTTCGCAGCGGACACGTAGAACACGCGCCCCGGCGGCCCCATGACGGCGGTGCTCGTGCACTCCATCTCGGGCCGTGCCAGCTCGCATGTAGTCACGGTGTGCAGCGCCACGCCGTGGTTCGGATCGATCGGATCGAAGGTGCGATAGACGCGATTCGCGGGCGCGATGCGCTTGAAGTCGGCGCTCGTCGCGCCCGACTGCCAGCGGCGCATCGCGGGGAAGCTCGCGAACGGATTGCCGCCCCACGGGTTGAGATAGAGCGGCGTGTAGAAGACCAGCTTGCTGCCGATCAGGCGGCTCGCGTAATTGCGCGACGAGTAGTAGTCGTTCGAGCGCAGGTGGTACGTCGAACGGTACGAAAGCTCTCCGGAATTCGACAGGTCGAAGAGCCCGATCTCGGTGCCGCCGCGCGCGTAGGAATAGCCGATGACGACGACGGTGTCGCCCGAGATCAGCATCTCGTCGTACCATGCACCCTGCGGCTCGATGCCCTTGCCGTAGGCGTCGACCGCCGACACCGGGCGCAACTGCCGGTCACGCACATCGACCGTGAAGAGGCGGCCGCGGCGCAGGATCACCAGATGGTTGCCGTGGAGCTTGACGATGCCGCCTTCGTCGACGCCGGCGTGCTGCACGTTGGTGATCGAATCCGCCTCGGCGGCGGGCGCCGCTGCCGATTTCGCCGCCGCCGTCGCCGGCGGCGCTGCCGGCTGCGGCGCGCTCTCGGCGAGCCGTCGCTCGTCACGCCGGCCGCGCTCGGCCATGCGGCGCTGGTAGTCTTCGTGCCAGCGCGCGAAGAGCTGCGAGATCTCCTGCTCGTTCGCGAACGCTTTCAGCGTCTTGCGCGGCGCGTACGCGCCGGCGCTCGCGCACCCGCTCGCGATTGCGAGCAGCGCGCCGATCACTGCACTGCGGAACAAGATCCGATTCATGGTGCGCCTCCCGTCGGTGATGGGTCCGCGTGCTATAAACGGCGGCATCTTTGCGACGGGGTTAGGCCATATGGCGGGGCGCATCAGGGTCGGCATCGGCGGCTGGACGTACGAGCCGTGGCGCGAGACGTTCTATCCGGAGGGCGTGACGCAGGCGCGCGAGCTCGAATACGCGAGCACGCAGGTCACCGCGATCGAGATCAACGGCACCTTTTATCGTCTCCAGAAACCGGAGACCTTCGCCAAGTGGCGCGACGCGACGCCCGACGATTTCGTGTTCGCGGTCAAGGCGCCGCGGTACTCGACCGTGCGCAAGGTGCTGTCCGAAGCGGGCGAATCGATCGAGCGCTTCGTCGCGAGCGGCGTGGGCGAGCTCGGTCCCAAGCTCGGGCCGATCCTGTGGCAGTTCGCGCCGACCAAGCGCTTCGATGCGGACGACTTCGAAGGCTTCCTGAAGCTGTTGCCGCGCGAGATCGCCGGACGTCCGGCGCGCCACGCGCTCGAGCCGCGGCACGAGAGCTTCGTCACGCCGGCCTTCGTCGCGCTGGCGCGGAAATACCACGCGGCGATCGTCTACGCGGACTCCGACGAGCACCCGACGATCGGCGATCTCACCGCCGACTTCACCTACGCGCGGCTGCAGAAAGCGGAAGCCAAGGTGAAGACGGGTTACAACACCGTCGCGCTCGATGCGTGGGCGAAGATCGCCAAGACGCTCGCGCGCGGCAGCGAGCCGGCGGAGTTTCCGCGCGTCGACAAGCCGGTGAAGAAAGGCAGCGCGCGCGACGTCTTCGTGTTCTTCATCAACGGCGCGAAAGAGCGCGCGCCGGCGGCGGCGAAAGCCTTGCTGGAACGCCTTTAGCGATCGCGCAGCGGCGCGCTCTGCGGTCTCTGCGGCCTGGCCGGAGGCTGCGCGCCGAGGCCGGACTGCGTGGACAACCCCGGCGTAAAGCCGGTGCCGTTGTTGACGTTGCCCGCGGTCGCGCCCGGCGGCAGGTTGGGCTGGATGAGATGCGGCGGGCGATGGCGGCCGGCGAACGCCGGGCTGTGGGTGTAATAGCCGCCGCACGCGACGGGGTCGTAGCCGTTGATGCACGGATCGACCGCGGTGATCGGCGGCGCCGGCAACTGGGCCGGCGCGGGGGACGGCGGACGCTGGTCCACCGCTGCGGTCTGCGGCGGCACCAGGCCGCGCCGTTCGCGCGCGTTCTGCGTCGCCTGCACCACCGCCGGGTCGGCGCTATAGACCGAGACGCGGTCCTCGACGACCGATACGCCTTTCTTCGACTTGCCTTCGGGGGGCGGGCTGTTCGAGTAATTGACCACGCCCTTCTCGTCGGTCCACTTGTAGACCTGCGCGTGCACGAGAGGCGCGGCCGAGAGGGCGAGAACGATCGTGCAGAGGAAAGCGCGCATGGCGTCTCCGGTCTACGCTGTGACCCGCGGCGGCGGCGCCGCGTTCAGTCCCAGGCGGGTGCGCGCCCTTTCGGGTTGGCGATACGCCCGTCCGGGCGCTTCAACGCATGTATGCGCGCCATTTCATCGCCGGTCAACTCGAAGTCGAATACCTGCAGGCTTTCGGCCATGTGCTTCGGATCCGCCGAGCGCGGGATCGCCGCGATGTTGCCTTGCTGCATGAGCCAGCGCAGCGCCACCTGCGCGACGGTGCGCTCCTTCTTTTTCGCGATGTCGCCGAGCACCGGGTCGTTGAAGAGCCGCCCCCGCGCGAGCGGGCAATAGGCGGTGAACACGATGCCGAGCCGGCGGCACGCCGCCAGCACCTTGGTCTGGTCGAGGTAGGGGTGGTACTCGGCCTGGAGCGTGTCGAGCTTCTCGGGGCAGAGGCGGATCGCTTCCTCGACCAGCGCGATGTTGAAGTTGGCGACGCCGATGTGCCGCGCCTGGCCTTTGCGCCTGGCTTCGGCGAGCGCCCCCATCGTCTCTTCCAGGGGGATGTTGTCGACGGTCGGCCAGTGCACGTGCAGCATGTCGACGTAATCGACCTGGAGGTTCTCCAGGCTCTCCTCGACCGATTTCGCGAAATCGGCGGCGCGCAGGTATTCGTGCGACACCTTGGTCACGAGGAAGATGTCTTTGCGGGCTATCCCCGATTGCCGGATGCCGTTCCCCACGCCTTTCTCGGAGCCGTATTTCCACGCGGTGTCGATGTGGCGGTAGCCGAGCTCGATCGCTTTCGCGACGACGTCGCGGCAGTCGCCGAGCTGGGAGGTGCCGAAGCCGATCGCGGGAATGCGCGCGCCGTTGGCGGAGGTGAGCGTCGGGATGGAAGCCGGGTTCATCGCTGCCTCGCTGTCAGGGAGAGGACGGAATGGTAACCCGGCTATTCAGCCTTGATGCCGGCCTCCGCGACGACCTTGCTCCAGCGCGCGAGCTCGGTCTTGAGATACGCCGCGTGCTTCTCCGGCGTGTCCGCGTCGCTCTGGTCGATGCCTTGCTGCAGCATTCTTTTCCTGAACTCGGGCGCATGGGCGACCCTGGAGACGTCGCCGTGGACGCGTTTGACCAGATCGCGAGGGGTCTGCCCCGGAAGGTAGAGCCCGCTCCACGTCGCGGTATCGAAGCCGGGGATGCCCGATTCCGCCACCGTCGGATATTCGGGCGCGAGCGGTGAGCGCTTCAGGCTGGTGATCGCGACCGCTTTGAGGCGCCCCGCCTGAACGTGGGGAAGGACCACCGGCAGGTTCGAGAACATGTACGGAATCTGCCCGCCGAGAAGATCGACGACCCCGGGGTTCTCGCCCTTGTACGGGACGTGCGTCACGCGCACCTTGAGCGACATGTTGAAGAGCTCGCCCGCCATGTGAGGCGTCGACCCGATCCCGCCCGACGCGTACGAAAGAGTCTTCGCGTTCGCTTTGACGAAGCTCGCGAATTCCCTGAAGTTCTTCGGCGGCATCGACGGATGCAGCACGAGGAGCTGGGGCGTCGAGCCGATCACCGCCACCGGCGCGAAATCGCGCGCGGGATCGTAAGGCACTTTCTTCAGTATCAGCGGCGCCACCACCGTGCTCGTCTGCGGCGACACCAGCCACGTGTAGCCGTCCGGCGCCGCTTTGGCCGCGAGGTCCGCGGCGATGACGCCGCTCGCGCCGGGGCGATTGTCCACCACCGCCTGCGTGCCCCAGAGCTTGTTGAGCGCCTCCGCGTAGATGCGCGCGGTGAGGTCGGTCGAGCCGCCGGGCGCAAACCCGACGAGGATGCGCACGGTCTTGGTCGGATATTGCTGGGCTTCACAGGCGCCGGCGGCTGCCAGCGCGCCTGCCACGATCATGGCGAGCTTCTTCAAGTCTCCTCCCTGCTTGTTATGGAACGGGCAGCCGGGCGTTGGCCGCACCGGAGTTGATACCATAACGCGACTTCGAGTTCAGTCGCGAGGACCCCATGAAAGCTCCCGAATACAAGCGCGCGCTCATCGTCGGCGCCGGTTCCGGCCTGTCCGCTTCGCTCGCGCGGCTTTTCACGCGCGAGGGTCTGCAGGTGGCGCTCGCCGCGCGCGATCCGTCCAAGCTCGACGGCCTGTGCAAGGAGATCGGCGCGCGGGCCTACCCGTGCGACGCCACGAATGCCGCGCACGTGCAACGCCTCTTTGCGAGCGTCGAATCGGCGGGGGGCGCGCCGGACGTGGTGGTCTACAACGCGAGCGGCCGCGTGCGCGGACCGGTCGCCGATCTCGACCCGGGCGAAGTCGAGCGCGCGATCGCGGTCAGCGGCTACGGCGGCTTTCTCGTCGCGCAGCAGGCCGCCAAGCGCATGCTGGCCGGCAAGCACGGCGCAATCCTCCTGACCGGCGCCTCGGCGAGCGTCAAGGGCTACGCGCAGTCGGCGGCGTTCGCGATGGGCAAGTTCGCCTTACGCGGGCTCGCGCAAAGCATGGCGCGCGAGCTCCAGCCGCAAGGGATACACGTCGCGCACTTCGTGATCGACGGTGCGATCGCGCGGCCGGACCGCACGCCGCCGTCCGACGCGCCCGATTCGATGCTCGACCCCGACGCGATCGCGCTGACCTATCTCAACGTGCTGCGCCAGCCGCGCAGCGCGTGGACGTGGGAGGTCGAGCTTCGGCCCTGGGTCGAGAAGTTCTGACCTCGTCATTGCGAGGAGCGGCGGCGACGAAGCAATCCGGGGCGTCCGTTGCGTGCGCCACGAGATCGCTTCGGCGCCTGCCGGCGCCTCGCGATGACAACCTACTCGCCCATCGCGTCTTCGGCGCGCGGCATGGCGGCCGCGGGCGCTGCCCCGGCCGGCGCCGCGCCGGATTTCCTGGCCGGACGCCTGCGCGCTTTGCGTGCCGGCGCTTTCCTGGCGGCCGGTTTCTTTGCAGCCTGCCTGCGGCCGGCCTTGCGGGCGGGCGCTTTCTTCTTGCCGCCTTTCTTGACCGCGCGCCGGGTCGTGGTTTTCTTCGTCGCTTTGCGGACTGCTTTCTTCTTCGATGCCTTCTTCTTGGACGCTTTTTTCTTCGACGCTTTTTTCTTCGCTGCCATGGCTATGCCCTCCCGAGTGGACGATTGCAGTTGAAGCATGCACCCAAAGCGCGGCGGATTTCAACGGGTTTGAAGCGTTCCCGGCCTCTTATAATGACGGTCGACATGTGATGGAGGAATGAAGATGCGACCGTTCGAAGGCGTGAAGATACTCGACTGCACGCACGTGCTCGCGGGACCGTTCGCGGCATACCAGCTCGGCGTGCTCGGCGCCGACGTGATCAAGGTCGAGGACCCCAACGAGCCCGACCAGAGCCGCGAGTCGGGCGCCGACATGGCGCTGAACAAGAAGCGCATGGGCACCGGCTTCATCACCCAGGGATCGAACAAGCGCTCGATCGCGCTCAACCTGAAGACGAAGCAGGGGCAGGAAGCGCTCAAGCGCCTGGTGAAGGACTGGGCCGACGTCTTCGTCGAGAACTACCGGCCCGGCGCGCTCAAGGCGCTCGGTCTCGGCTACGAGGATTTCGCGAAGCTCAACCCGAAGCTCGTCTACGCGTCGATGACCGCGTTCGGCCAGGACGGCCCGCGCGGCAACATGACCGCCTACGACCACGCGATCCAGGCGACCTCGGGTATCACGGCCACCACCGGCACCCAGGAAAGCGGCCCGATCAAGGTCGGCGCCCCGGTCATCGATTACGCGGTCGGCACCACCGGCGCGTTCGCGATCTCGGCAGCGCTGTACCAGACGATGCGCACCGGCAAAGGTCAGCACATCGACATGGCCATGCTCGACGTGGCGCTCATCCTCCAGGCCTCGCACATCACCGACTACTTCCACAGCGGCCACGCGACCAAGCGCGCGGGCAACCGGATGCGCTTCCCCGAGTCCTCCATGCACGAGGCGAGCGACGGCCTGGTGCAGCTCGCCGCGTCCAATGCCCGCCAGCATCGCCGTTTCTACGCCGCGATCGGCGAGCACGCCGAAGCCGAGCGCTACAGCCTCGACGAGCGCTACGGGCGCTACGACGAGAAGCACGACATGATCGCGCGCAAGCTCAAGGAGAAGACGGCGCAGGAGTGGGAGGACTACTTCCAGTCCAAGCACGTGCCGGCGACGCGGGTGCGCGAGCTGAAGGAGACGCTCCAGGACCCGCATCTGAAGCATCGCGGGGTGCTCCACCGGCACGAGAACGTGCCCGGCGTCGACAAGCCGATGACCGTCCCGCTCGCGGGCTTCAAGTTCGAGCACGACGGCCCGTCGATCCAGACGCCGCCGCCCACGCTCGGACAGCACACCGACGAAGTGCTGGCGTCGGTCGGCTACAGCAAGGCGGACATCGAAGCGATGCGGAAAGCGGGAGCGGTTGCCTAGACGCGAGTCCGCCCTCTGCGCGCGGGTGGCGCAGGCGCTGCGGGCGAACCGCGCAGCCAAGCTCAATTTCCCCGGCCTGTTCATGGGCCTTTCCGGCCGCCACGTCGGCGACGACGGCATCGATCTCACGTTCGACGACGGCGAGTGGTCGCGCGACGTGCGCGGCGAGCTCAACTGGCCGGCGCTCGGCGTGTTGCTCGACATCGGCCTGGGCGCGGTGACACGGCTCAAGTCGCCGCCGACGCAAAGGCCGGCGACCGTGCAGCTTCAGATGCAGATGACCGGCGTGCCGATGACCGGACACGCCGTCTGCCGGGCGCGCCTGCTCGAGCACGCCGGCGCAGCCGCAGTGAAGCATGCGCTGTCCAGCGGCACGGTCACCTGCGATGAGCGCGTCGTCGCGTACGTGTCGGGCGCTTTCCTCATGCTCGACCTGCCCGAAGGCAGGACGCAGGCGCGCGAGCCGTGGGCGCCGGCGGGTCTCGAGTTCGATCGCGACGCCGAGCTCGACGATTACGAGCGCACCGCGGTGAAGCGCTGCGCCGCGGCAGAGCGTGCGGCTACGCCCGCGCATCCGTTCATCGATCGGTTCTGGTGCGGCATTCCCCAAGGCGGCGACGGCAAAGCGCGTCTCGACGTTCCCGTCGGCCCGCATCTCGGCAACCGCACCGGGCACGTCCACGGCGGGATTCTGCTCGGCATGGCGGTGCAGACCGCCGGCGCGGCCGTGCCGCAGATGGCGCTATCCAACGTCAGCGCGTGGTTCGTGCGGCCGGGCGACGGTGCGCGGCTCAGGGTGCGGTCGAAGGTCGTGCAGCAGGGCCGCACGCTGGCGGTGGTGCGCACGCAGATACTCAGCGCCGAAGGCAAGCTCGTGCTCGAAGCGACCTCGCAACATATTGCCGCCGCGGCGGACGGCGCCTAGTTTCGCGCTTCGCTTAGCGTTTCGCGCTTCCCGGTGCTTCGCTGCCGGGCGGCAGCGCGTAAGCGCTCGCTTTCGGCGCCGTGAGCTTCGGCGGTCCGCCGCCGCCCACCGCGCCACCGGCGCTCGCGCTCGATGTGCTCCCGACCGCCACCGAGCCCGGCGAGTAGCCGCGACCCGGGACGTAGGCCGCCTTGTTCTTCTCGATGCACTTCGGATCGGCGCTGATGAGGCACGGGTCGCGGGTCGCTTCGGTCAGACCCGGAGCGACCGTGGCGCGCGGCGGCGTCGCATTCGCGGGGCCTCGATCGAAGCTGTCGACCACGTCGGCGACCGTCGGCCTGCGCGTATCGTCGGCCGCGCGGGGCGGCGCGGCCGAGCGCTTGTCGTTCGGAACGGTGCCGTCGAGGTTTTCGAGAACGACGGTGAGATCCGTCACCGTGTTCATGTTGCTCGGCAACTGGTTGGAGAAAGTGACCGATCCGTTCGCGTCGAGCCAGCGATACATCTGGGCGTGCCCGGCGGGAGCCGACGCCACGAGCGCCGCGGCGAGGGCGGCGCGCAGCAGGGGGTGCAGGTGCGTGCTCATAATGCCTACCCGGTGCAACGGGCAGGCCCGGAAACGTGAAGGCGGGCGAGCAGGCCGTGGTGTGGCCGCGACGGTGAAGATCACCACCGTCATCGCGAGGCGCCGAAGGCGCCGTGGCGATCCCGTGGCGCACGGAATCCCCCTTCCGGACGCTCCGGGATTGCTTCGTCGCTACCGCTCCTCGCAATGACCGCCATCAACGCACCGCGATCGGCGCGACGGTCGACCCCGTCGCGCCCTGCATCTTGATCGGCTGCATGATGAACGCGAACTCGTAGACCTTCTTCGCCGCGAGCTCGTCGAGCTTCAGGTTCTCCAGCAGGTGGATGCCGTAGACGACCAGCGCGATCTGGTGCACCGGCAGCGAGATCTGCTTGTCGGGATTGGGTGAGATTTCCACCGTGCCGTTGTCCGCGCCGAGCAGTATCGGGTCCTGCCTGGCGAGCCATAGCGCGGCCTGCACGCCGATGCCCGCGTGCCCCGCGAACTGGTAGGTCTTGTTGTCCTTGCCCCAGAGCTTGCCCCAGCCGGTGTGGATGAGCACCGCGTCGCCGGGCTGGATGCGCGTGCCCTGTTTCTGCAGCGCCGCTTCGAGATCGGCCACCGTGATCTCGTAGCCGCCCATGATGACGTCCACGCCTTTCAGCGCCGCGATGTCGAGCAGGATGCCGCGCGTGAAGATCGCGCCGACGTTGTGGATGCCGAACTTGGTGAAGCCGTTGCGTGTCTGGACGTCGTCGAGCTTCACGCAGTTGTAGAAGAGATCCCGATGCATCTGGTGCGCGAAGCCGTCGAACTGCGTGCCGACCTGCCCCATCTCGCTCGTCACCAGCTCTTCGTTCGACCCGCGCTGGTTCGATTGCGGGTTCATGAACGTGCGCTTGGTGTGCAGGTTGTACTGCCGCGTCGCCGACATCGGCATGTTGTTGTTGAGCACGTGGCCGAGCTCGACGATCTCGCCGAGCTGGATGAGCTTGGCGGCGTTCTGGATGAGGGGCGGGCTCTGGAGATTCATCGAGCCTCGCTCGTCTCCGGCGCCCCATCGGGAGGGGCATCGCGCCGAAGGCTCGGGAACGGTCCACGAAGGTTGTTGGGCTTGCGCCGCCGCGGCGGCGAGGACGAGCGACACCAGCACGAAACGCGAGCGAGTCATGACGTATCCCTCCATGTGTAAAACCGGGGTCTGACCCCGATAAGGCCGGGGTCAGACCCCGACCGTGGCGGATCAATCGGTTCTGATGGCGACCAGCGGTTTGCCGATGTTGTGGCGGTGCTCGAGCGCTTCGTGCGCTTCTTCGACGTTGTCCAGAGAGTAGTAACCGCCGATGGCGATCTTCAGCGAACCGTCGACGAGCGCGCCGAAGATGTCGGCGGCGCGGCGGCGAATCTCCTGCGCATTCTGCAGGTGATCGGCGAGGCGGGGGCGCGTGAGATAGAGCGACCCCGCTTCGCCCAGCTCGATGGGATCGAGGTCGCGCACCGAGCCCGAGACGCTGCCGTAGGCGACGATGAGGCCGCGCTTGGCGCAGGCGCGGAAGCTGTCGCGCAGCGTCGCCTTGCCGATCGGATCGAACACCACGTCCACGCCTTCGCCGCCGGTCGCCTCACGCACCGCTTCGGCGAAGCGGCCGCCGTCGTAGAGCATCGTCACGTCGGCGCCGCGCGAGCGTGCGACCGCGGCTTTCTCTTCGCTGCTGGTGGTCGCGAGCACCGTCGCGCCGGCACGTTTCGCGAGCTGGATGAGGATCTGGCCGATGCCGCCCGAGGCGGCGTGGATGAGACACGTCCGCCCCGGCGCCAGCCTGCCGACGTCGTGCGCGAGGTAGTGCGCGGTGAAACCGTGAAACACCGATGCGGCGGCCATGTCGAGCGTCAACGCGTCCGGCACTTTGACCAGGCGCCACGCAGGCACGACCGCGTATTCGGCGTAGCTGCTCCAGACCAGGCAATACGCGACGCGGTCGCCCGGTACGAAATCGGCGACGCCGGCTCCGACCGCTTCCACCGCGCCCGAGCCTTCCATGCCGAGCGTCGTCGGCAGGCGTACGGGATACGTCTGAGAGCCCGCGTATTTGCCCTGGCGGGTGTGAACGTCCATGAAGTTGATCCCCGAGTAGGCGAGACGCACCAGCACCTCTCCCGGGCCGGGTTCGGGAACGTCTACATCGCGCCTGACGATGACTTCGGGGCCGCCGTAGCGGTCGATCTGCACGCTTTTCATGATGGGTACCGGCTATGATAGATATCCGATGATACTCACCAGTCTCTTCCAGCGTTCGGATGCGTCGCGCAGCGCCGCTGCGCTCAAGGACATCCAGCAGCTCTGCTCGCGGCTGCTGTCGGAAGGCGGCACCGCCAACAGCGCGGCGATCGCGGAAGACGTGATCGGCGCCTATGCGAAGCTCAGCCCGGAGGCGCGGCTCGCGTTCTTCCAGTACCTCGACAGCACGCTCGCCCCCGACCGCGAGCGCGTGCTGAAAGCCGCCAAGGCGTACGCCGAGAAACCCGACGCCGAGCACGTGCTCGAGCTGCAGCGCGTGGTCGAGCCGCCGCGGCAGGAGCTCCTGCGCCGCATCAACCGCGCGCCGGGCGGCACCGCGGCGATCATCGGCATGCGGCGCGACCTGCTGAAAGCGCTGAAGGACGACAAGCGCCTGGCCGCGGTCGATTCCGATTTTGCGCACCTGCTCGCCTCGTGGTTCAACCCCGGCTTCCTGCGCCTGCAGCAAGTCGACTGGCATTCACCCGCCGCGCTGCTGGAGAAGATCATCCGCCACGAGGCGGTGCACGCGATCACCGACTGGACCGACCTGCGCCGGCGCCTACAGCCCGACCGCCGTTGCTTCGCCTTCTTCCATCCGCAGCTCCCGGGCGAGCCCCTGATCTTCGTCGAGGTCGCGCTGGTGCACGCGATCCCGCGCTATATCGAGCAGCTCATCCGCGCGCCGGTCGCGAAGGAAAGCTCGGTGCCGCCGCGCGTCGCGGTCTTCTATTCGATCAGCAACTGCGAGCCGGGACTGCGCGGCGTGTCGCTCGGCAACTTCCTGATCAAGCGCGTCGCACAGGAGCTCCAGGCCGAGATGCCGCAGGTGAAGCGCTTCTGCACGCTGTCGCCGATCCCCTCTTTCCGCGCGTGGCTGACCAGGCTCGACGTCGACGCACTTCCGGAGGAGTGGCCCGCGAAGCTGCGCAACCGCGTCGCTTCCGCCGTCAAATCGCTGCGCACGCGCTACGGCGACGACTTCGAAGGATTGGCCGACGTCGCGACCGCCCGCGCGCTGTCGGGCGACGACGAGGCGCGGCTCACGCAATGCGCGGCGGTCTTTCTCGCGCGCACGAGCGCCGCCCGGCACGGCGACCCGGTCGCGCGTTTTCACCTCGACAACGGCGCGCGGCTCGAGCGCATCAATATCGGCGCCGATCTTTCGGCGAAAGGGATGCGCGAATCGCTCGGCCTCATGGTGAATTACCTGTACGATCTGTCCGCCGTCGAAGCCAACCACGAGCGCTACGTCCGCGGCGAGGTCGTCTCGAGCCGCCGTATCGAAAGCATGACCTGATCGAACAACACAAGGGAGGAGACCGAATGAAGCTCAAGACCATCGTTGCCGCCGCGGCGGCCGCGCTCACCGCGCTGCCCGCGGGGGCGCAGAGCTGGCCCGCCAAGCCCGTCATCATGATCGTGCCGTTCCCGCCGGGCGGCGGCACCGAGGCGTTCGCGAGGCCGCTTGCGGCGACGATGAGCAAGCAGATCGGTCAGCAGGTGATCATCGACAACCGCGGCGGCGCCGGGGGCACCCTCGGCGCGAGCATCGCGGCGCGGGGTCCGAAGGACGGCCACTCGATCTTCATGGGCGCCGTGCATCACGCCATCGCGCCGAGCGTCTACAAGAAGCTCGAGTACAACATCGAAAAGGATTTCGTTCCGCTCGCGGTCGTCGCGGTGGTGCCGCAGGTGATCGTGGTGAACGCCAAACGCGTGGCGCAGCGCGATCTGAGGAGCTTCCTCGAGTACGCGAAGAAGAACCCGGGCAAGCTCAACTACGCGTCGGCGGGCAACGGCACCTCGCACCACCTCGCGGGCGAGCTTTTCAAGCAGATTGCCGGGGTCGATCTGGCGCACGTGCCGTACAAAGGCGCGGGGCCTGCGCTGCAGGACCTCATCGCGGGCCAGGTCGACCTCATGTTCGACGGGCTCGGCTCCTCCGCGCAGCACATCAAATCGGGGTCCATCCATCCGCTCGCGGTCGCTTCGGCGACCCGGTCGTTCGCGCTGCCGTACGTACCGACCGCCGCGGAAGCGGGCGTGAAAGGCTACGTGGTGACGACGTGGTATGCGCTGTGGGCGCCGGCCGGCGTGCCGAAGGACGTCCAGGATCGCCTCGTGTCCGAGATCAACAAGGGGCTCGCCGCGCCCGAGGTGAAGAGGGTGTGGGAGTCGCAGGGCGCGACCGTCGGACCGAACAATCCGAAGGACATGGCGGGTTTCGTCACCGCGGAAATCGCCAAGTGGGCCAAAGTTGCCAAGAGCGCAAACATACAGATCGATTAACCAATCGATCTGTATGCGCTCACGCAACTTTGGCCCTGCGGGCCGGATGAACGCCAAGGAGGGAAACCGAGGTTTCCCTCCTTGAACCTCCCTTCCTTTACTTGGCTGACTTCAGTCTTGTGGCGAGCCGCGGATAGACCTTGAGCGCATTGCCGCTGAACACCTTCGCTTTCCGCTCCGCCGACAGCCACTCGACGCCGTCGATATAGCGCCTGGTGTCGTCGTAGTTGAACCCGGTATCGGGGTCGACGCCTTTGACCGCACCGAGGATCTCGGAGGCGAAGAGCACGTTGTCCTCCGGCACGACTTCGAGCAGGAGCTCGATGCCCGGCTTGTGATAGACGCAGGTGTCGAAATAGACGTTCTTCATGAGCGAGGCTATGGGCGGGCGCTTCATGTCCTGCGCGAGCCCCTTGTAGCGTCCCCAGTGATACGGCACCGCGCCGCCGCCGTGGGGGATGATGAGGCGCAGGCCGGGGAAATCCTTGAACAGATGCCCCGTGACGAGCTGCATGAAGGCGGTCGTGTCGCCGTTGATGTAGTGCGCGCCGGTGTGATGGAAGTTCGGATTGCACGACGTCGAGACGTGGATCATCGCCGGCACGTCGAGATCGACGAGCTTCTCGTAGAGCGGATACCAGTATGCGTCGGTGATCGGCGGGCCTGTCCAGTAACCATCCGAAGGATCGGGGTTCAGGTTGCAGCCGACGAAGCCGAGCTCTTCGACGCAGCGTACGAGCTCGGCGATGCAGCCCCTGGGGCTCACGCCCGGTGACTGCGGCAACTGGCACACGCCGGCGAAATTCTCCGGAAAGACCGTGCACACGCGGTGGATCATGTCGTTGCTCGCGCGGCTCCAGTCGAGGCTGGTGCGCTCGTCGCCGACGTGGTGCGCCATGCCGCCCGCGCGCGGCGAGAAGATCGTGAGGTCGACGCCGCGCTCTTTTTGTATGCGGAGCTGGTTGGGCTCGATCGTCTCGCGGATCTCGTCGTCGGAGACCTTGAAGTCGGGCGACAACGCGCGGCCTTCGCCGAACGCCGCGGTCTGGCGCTTGCGGAAGTCGATCAGTCCTTTCGGCTCGGTGGTGTAATGCCCGTGGCAGTCGATGATCATCGTTGATACCTCGTGCTGTCATTGCGAGGAGCGCAGCGGCGAAGCAATCCCGAGGCGCTCGGCAACCATTACGTGCGCCACGAGATCGCCACGTCGCGCTGCCGCGCTCCTCGCGATGACGGCGTAGCGCGCTTTCGCGAGCTACGCCGTCAGTTTGCGTCCCATCGCCAGCGCGGCGTTCGACCGCTCCGGCTTCGGCATGAGCCACTTGAAGCCCTGCTCGATCACCGTCTTCACGTTCTTCTCGTCCACGTGAGGATGGCCGCAGGCGACGTTGTGCTCCTTGCAGATCGCGAGGATCTCGCCGATGGCGCCGGCGACGGTGGGATGATCGTACTGGCGCGGGAAACCGAGGTTCTGCGAGAGGTCGCCTTCGCCGATGACGACCGCGCCGATGCCCGGCACTTCCTCGAGGATCTTCGGCAGGTTCTTCATGCCGACGACGTCCTCGCACATGATGGCGACGAGGACCTCGCCCTTGGGGTCGAGCGGCCAGACGTCGGCGCGCTCGTAGTACTCGGGCTGCGTCAGGCCCCAGTAGCGCGCCGCCGCCGCGGGCGCGTCGCCGCGCTGGCCGCGAGGCTCGAATCTCGGCGCGCCTTCGGGGCGCGCGTAACGGCACGAGGCGACCGCGTTATAGGCTTCCTGCACCGTAGAGACGTGCGGCCACACGATGCCGAACACCCCGCTGTCGAGCACCTGCTTGGCGACCCACTGGTTCATCTCCGAGCCGTTCGGCGGGATGCGCACCATCGGCGTCACCGCCGGCGCGAGCGAGCCCGACTGCACGATCTGGCGGCGGTTGAGCAGGTACTGGAGACAGTGGCGAAGCTGCGCGATGTCGTAGCCGTTGTGCTCCATCTCGAACACGATGCCGTCGTACGGCTCGGTCGCCTGGCTGATCGTGTTGCCGATGTCCGCGGGCGCGAAGCTCACGAAGGTGTTCCTGCCCTGCTCGAGCTGCTTGATGATGCCGTTCAGACGCGGGATTTCCATTGTGAAGTTCCTCCAGTTGGTCGCTAGGGTCCGTAGGGTGCGTGCCAACGCACCGTTAAAGGCGCGGTGCGCTCGCGCGCACCCTACGCATCATTGGGCGGGTTCTTCTTTGGCCGGCGCGCCGTCGCACACCGCGCCCTTCTGCACGAGCGCCTGGTAAGCGGGGCCGTCTACCCCGACTTCCGCGAGCAGCGCGCGGTTGTGCTGCCCGAGCTTCGGCGCGGGCGTGCGTATCGTTCCCGGCGTGCCCGAAAGACGCGGCACGACGTGGTGCATCGGGAAGGTCTGCATGTCCTCGTCGGGATAGTCGGCGATGAGCTCGCGCTCGACGAAATGCGGGTCGTCGACGATCTGCGAGATGTCGTAGATGGGGCCGATCGTCACTTCGGCCTGCTCGAAGAACGCGACGTTCTCGGCCTGAGTCTTCTGCGCGATGAAACCGCCGATGATCTCGTCGAGCTCGGGCGCGTGCTTCACGCGCTCTTCATTGGTGCGGTAGCGCGGATCGTCGACGAGCTCGGGCCGGCCGATCGAGCGGAAGACGCGCTCGGCCATCTTCTGCGTCGACGCCGACAGGCAGACGTAATGGCCGTCCTTGCAGCGGTAGGCGTTGCGCGGGCCGGCGTTGGTCGAGCGGCTTCCGGTGCGCGGCTTCACCTTGTTGGTGAGCCGGTAGTTCGCCGCCTGCGGTCCGAGCACGGCGAACATCGGGTCGAGCAGCGACAGATCGATCACCTGTCCCTTGCCGTCTTTCTGCTCCACTTCGCGTAAGCAGATCATCACCGCGGTCGAGCCGTACAGCCCGGCGAGCGTGTCCGCGAGATACATCGGCGGCAGCACCGGCTCGCGGTCGGCGAAGCCGTTGAACGAGGCGAAGCCCGACATGCCTTCGACCAGCGTCCCGAAACCCGGCCGGCGGCGATAGGGTCCGCCCTGTCCGAAACCCGAGATGCGCACGATGACGAGCTTCGGGTTGCGCGCGAGCAGCACGTCGGGGCCGAGCCCCATCTTCTCCAGGGTGCCGGGCCGGAAGCTCTCGCAGAAGACGTGCGCGGTCTCGACGAGCTTCAGCAGGGCCTCGCGCGCCTCCGCGACGCGCAGCTCCAGGCACAGGCTCTTCTTGTTGCGCGCGTAGATCTTCCAGTTGGTCTCGACGCCTTTGATCTTCCACGCGCGCAGCGTGTCGCCCGCCGGCGGCTCGACCTTGATCACCTCGGCGCCGTAATCGCCGAGCACCTGCGTGAGCTGGTTGCCGGCGACGAGGCGGGAGAGGTCGAGGACGCGCACGCCTTCGAGCGTGCCGCGCGCCTCGGGGGTATAGGTTCTCTTCGTAAGTGCCACTCGTATCACCTCGTGTTCTATTCGCCCGCCGGCAGGCCCCACAGCCGCCGCGCGTAGTCGTCGGGCTCGCCCGCGAAAGCCACCGCGACGATCTCGAGGTCGCGGGTATGGGTGTAGGCGCGCGTAAAGCCGCTGGCGAGGAGCGCCGCGGTCAGCGATTTCACCGTGAAGCCGGTCTTGTGAGCGTAGAAGTCGTTGCCGCTGTGCTCGATCTCGGCGGCGTAACCGTAGATTACGTCGCGCACCGTGATCGGTCCGGCGGGCGACTCGTACAGGAAATCGTCGATGTCGAGCTCTTTCGCCACCACGGTGCGCATCAGCTCGCCCATGTCGGGCACGCGGATGTGCGCGAAGCCGCCGGGCCTCAATACGTGCAGGAAGCCGGCGAGCACGCGCGGCACCTCGTGGCGATGGTAATGCTCGAGATTGTGCGAGCAGTACACCGCGTCGTAGAGATGCGGCGCGAGCTTCGAGAGCTCGCGCGCGTCCCATACCAGGTCGGGCTCGCCGCGCGGGTCGACGTCGAGCACGATCTGCTCCCAGCCCGCGTACTGAGGCGGCAGCGGTATGCTGCGATTGTTGCCGCCGACGTTGAGCACGTGGCGGACCCGCTCCTTCGTCATTCGGGCTTGATGTTCGCCGCCTTCACCACCTTCGTCCACTTCGCGATCTCGGACTTCACGAAGCTGCTGAACGCTTCGGGCGTGGTCGGCTCGGGCTCGGCGCCGAAGTCGGTGAAGACTTTCTTCATCTCGGCCGACGTCAGCGTCTTGTTGATCTCGCCGTTCAGTCGTGCGATCACGTCCTTCGGCGTTTTGGACGGCGCGAAGATGCCCCACCACAGCGTCGCTTCGTAGCCGGGGACGCCGGACTCGGAAACGGTCGGCAGCTCGGGCGCGAAGCTCGTGCGCTTGGGCCCCGTCACGCCGAGCGCGCGCAGGCGGCCCGATTTCATCTGAGCCGCGACCGAAGGCAGGCTCACGATGAGGATCTGGACGTTGCCCGCCATGAGATCGGTCAGCGCCGGCGCCATTCCTTTGTGCGGGATGTGCACGACGTCGATCTTCGCCTGCGCTTTCAGCACTTCCATCGCCATGTGGTTGATGCTGCCGATGCCCGCCGAGGTGTAGTTGAGCTGGCCGGGTTTGGATTTGGCGATCGCGACGAGGTCCCTGGCGGTCTTGGCCGGCAGCGACGGATGGATCACGAGCACCATCGGCCCGTTGCCGACTTTCGACACGCCGGTGAGGTCGTTCACCGGATCGAACGGCTGCTTGGGCGAGATCGCGACGCCCGCGGCGAACGAGGTGGTGGTGATGTAGAGCGTGTGCCCGTCGGGCGCGGCTTTCGCGCACAGGTCCGCTGCGATGAGCTGGTTGGCGCCGGGGCGGTTGTCGACCACGACCGGCTGGCCGAGCGCGGGACTGATGCGCTGGCCGATCGCCCGCGCGAAGATGTCGTTGCTGCCGCCGGGCGGCGCGCCGACGAGGATGCGGACGGGTTTGCCGGGGAAATGCTGGGCGGACGCTTCGGATACGGCAGTGGCGGAAGTCGCGGCGATTGCGACGGCCATCATGCGGACCGACGCGCCGCGTGCGTAAAAGGCACGAGCGCTCATCGGGGTTCCTCGAAGGAAAATCGGACGGAGATTCTAAACGCTCCCGTGTAACATCGGCGAGGACGACCGATAGAGGGGGAAGGCATGGCGAAGGTACTGGTGGTGCACGGCAAGGGCATGGAGATGCGCGGCAAGGAGAAGATCGAGATCTTCGGCACGATGACGCTGCCCGAATACGACGAGCACATCCGCCGCTATGCGAAGGAGCTCGGGATCGACGTCGAGATCTTCCATTCGAACGTCGAGAGCGAGGTGGTCGCGAAGATCGGCGCGGCGAAGGAAAGCGTCGACGCGATCGTCATCAATCCCGCGGGCTACACGACCGGCCATCCCGCGCTCGCCGCCGCGCTCGCGGAGGTGCATGCGCCGACCGTCGAAGTGCATGTGTCTAACCCCGCGCGACGCGGCGGCGTGTCGGAGATCGCGCGCGTGACGCGCAGCGCGCTCGCGGGTTACGGGGTGTTCGGCTATTACCTTGCCTTGCGCGGCACGGTCGAGCTGCTGAAAAGCTAAATACCAAGGAGAGAGGACCGATGGGCAAGAGAATCGCATTCGTCGGCGCCGGTGCGCTCGGCGGCTACGTGGGAGGCTATTTCGCGCATCACGGCCACGACGTGACGCTGATCGACATGTGGCCGGAGAACATCGAGGCGATACGCTCGCGCGGGCTGGAGCTCGACGGCGTGACGCCCGAAGAGAAGTTCACGGTCACCAAGGCGAAGACCATGCACCTCACCGAGGTGCAGTCGCTCGCCAAGCAGAAGCCGATCGACATCGCGTTCGTGTCGGTGAAGTCGTACGACACCGAGTGGGCGACGATGCTGATCAAGCCCTATCTCGCGCCCGACGGCTACGTGGTGTCGCTGCAGAACTGCGTGAACGAGGAGAAGATCGCGGGCATCGTCGGCTGGGGCAAGACCCTCGGCGTTGTTGCCTCGGTCATCTCGGTCGACATGCGCGATGCCGCGAAGATCGTGCGCACCGCCCCCAAGGGCGGCGACAAGCACACGGTGTTCCGCGTCGGTGAAGTGCACGGCACGATCACCAGGCGCGTGCAGGAGCTCGTCGAGATGTTCAAGTGCATCGACAGCGCCAAGGGCACGAACAACCTGTGGGGCGAGCGCTGGTCGAAGCTCTCGCAGAACGGTCTTCGGAACGGCGTCTCGGCGCTGACCAATCTCACCAGCCCGCAGTGCGACATCAACGACGCGGTGCGGCGCTTCTCGATCCAGCTCGGCGGCGAGTCGGTGCGCGTGGCGACCGCGCTCGGCTACCAGCTCGAGAAGATCGGCGGCGCGCGCCCCGAGCTGTGGGATATTGCGGCCGCCGGCAACACCGACGCGATGACCGAGCTCGAGGAGCATCTCATCAGGAAGGCCAAGGACAATCCGCGCGGCGACGAGCAGCGCCCGTCGATGGCGCAGGACATCCGCAAGGGCCGCCGCACCGAGATCGACTTCATGAACGGCTTCATCGTCGACAAGGGCAAGATGCTCGGCATCCCGACCCCGACGCACCAGAAGCTGGTGGATCTCGTGCACCAGGTCGAGCGCGGGGATATCAAACAGTCGCCGACTCACCTCGGCGGCTGACGCTTTTTTATTTGAACCGCAAAGGACGCAAAGGACGCAAAGGAAAAGCAAAACAAACCGAGCATCGCGTCGTCATGCGCTCGCGATGCTCAGTCTTCCTTTGCGTCCTTTGCGTCCTTGGCGGTTAATCGCTTTTAAGAAATGTTAGATCGGAGCATCAAGCCCAGCTCGATCGTGCGGTACTTGGACGACTACGTCGTCGGCCAGGAGGTCGCGAAGAAGACGCTCGCGGTGGCGGTGTACTCGCACTACCGCAAGATCGAGCAGTCGGAGGCGACCTCGGTCGAGATCGCCAAGAGCAACGTCATGCTCATCGGCCCTTCGGGCACGGGCAAGACGCTGATGTGCGAGACGCTGTCGCGCTTCATCGACGTGCCGTTCGTCACCGCCGACGCGACCTCGCTCGCCCAGACGCGCTACGTCAACGAGGAGATCGACGCGATCCTGCAGCGCCTCGTGGACCGCGCGAACGACGACATCGCGCGCGCGCAGAACGGCATCGTCTTCATCGACGAGATCGACAAGCTCAAGGCGCCGCACGGCCAGCAGCGCACGCTCTCGGGCGAGAGCGTGCAGCACGCGCTGCTGAAGATCATGGAAGGCTCGCCGGTCAAGCTGCACAGCGGCAAGTATCTCGACACCACGAACATCCTCTTCATCTGCGGCGGGGCGTTCGTGGGGCTCGAGGAGATCATGTCCAAGACGCACGGCTACGGCTTCATCTCGACGTCGGACACCGACAACCAGAACATCCTCGACCGGCTCAACACGCGGGTGAAGCCGACCGACCTCGTCGAGTTCGGCCTGATCCCCGAGTTCACGGGCCGGCTGCCGATCATCGCGACTTTCCACGATCTCACCCGGCCGATGCTGGTCGAGATCCTCACGGTGCCGCGCAACTCGATCTACAACCAGTTCCGGGCGATCTTCGCCAACGAAGGCGTCGACCTCGAGATCGAGCGCCGCACCTTCGAGCAGATCGCCGAGATCGCCTACGAGTACAAGACCGGCGCGCGATCGTTACGCGGCATCTTCGAGGAGATGATCACGCCGATCCTCTACGAGATCCCCGACCGCCCGGAGGTGAAGAAGGTGCACATCGCCTCCCTCTTCACCGACGCGACGTTCGTTCAGTAAGCGACCTGCCACTCTCCCGCCGGGTTGCGCACCACCACCAGCCGGTCCGGGAACAGGATCGAGAGCACGATCCCGGCGCACATCTGCAGCTCGTTGCCCTTGATCTTGTCGAACGACTTGGTATCCGCGACGGGATAGAGCTCGCCTTTACGGCTCTTCACGACCACTTCGGGATTGCCGGTGGTCTGGAACTCGAGCTGGTCGGGCGCGGTTGACGTGATGCGCACGCCGGCGGCGTAGGCCGCCTCGAGACACTTGTTCCTGCGCACTTCGGCGACGTCGATGCCTTTGACGCCCGAGAGCGTCTTGTAGGCCGCAGCGAAATCGGGCTTCCACACGTCCATGCGCGCGCGAACGAGCGCGGCGAGGCGCTTCTTGTCCTCGTCGCTGAGCGAGGCGACCGCGGGGTAGTGATGCCACGGCCGGTCGGTCGCGAAGTCCGCGACGAACTCGCGCTCGAGCACGACCTTGCCGGTGACCGACTTCACGTCGGCGCCGCCGGCGCCCTGGTTGGTCGAGGTGGACGCGCCCGACGCGCTGGTGCCGCGCGTGACCTGGTCGGTCACCTCGTTCCAGCGCAGCTGCGTCATGTAGGCGGCTTTCGGATCGGTCGGCTCGAACTCGATGCGCACCTTGTTCTTGCCTTTGCGCAGCCCGGGTCCCAACGACTGGCTGGTGATCCAGACCGGCGCCGCGATCTCGCGCGCGTCGAACAGCACCGGCACGGTGTCGCGCTGGACCGGCATTTCGGTGAGCAGCACGTTGTTCACGTAGACCGACGCCTTGCCGGGGACCGTCTGCACCTTGGAGCTCTTGAGGTCGCCGGTGAAAGGCGCGAAGTGAATCTCGACGTTGAGGACCGCCGCCCGCGCGAGCGACGGCAGGAGCAGGAGCATCGCAAGAAGGAACCGCATGATCGCCTCCCTTCAGAGTAGCCGCCGCAGCGGCCGAAGATCCATCGTATGCCTCTATACTTGCGTCAACATTACGACCAAAGGTGAAGGCCATGCCAGACGCAAGCGCCGCAGTGGTCTCCGATCTTGCGCCGACCGGCAAGCTTCGTGTCGGCCTGAACATGTCGAATTTCCTGCTTACGCGCACCGACGAGAAGAGCGGCAAGCCCGCGGGCGTCGCGCCCGATCTGGGCGCAGAACTCGGGCGCCGTCTCGGCGTGCCGGTCGAGCTCGTGCCGTTCCCCAATCCCGGCGCGCTCGCCGACGCCGCGAAGAGCGGCGTGTGGGACGTCGCCTTCCTCGGCGCCGAGCCGCAGCGTGCGAACGAGATCGATTTCACCGCGGCCTACGTCGAGATCGAAGCGACCTATCTCGTGCCCGCGGGATCGAAGATCGGACGCGTGGAAGACGCCGATCGCGCCGGCGTGCGCATCGCGGTGCCGGAGCGCAGCGCCTACGAGCTCTGGCTCACGCGCAACATCAGGAACGCGCGGCTCGTGCGCATCAAGGGCGCGGACGCCGCGTTCAAGCACTTCGTCGACGACCGGTGCGACGCGCTTGCGGGCCTGCGCCCGCGGCTCATCAGCGATCAGGCGAACCTCGCAGGCTCGCGCATCCTCGACGGCAACTTCACCGCCGTGCAGCAGGCGGCGGGCGTTCCCAAGGGCCGCGCCGCGGGTGTGCGCTACCTGCGCGAGTTCATCGAGGAAGCGAAGGAGAGCGGCCTCGTCGCGAAGACGATCGACGCGAACGGCGTGCAGGGCCTCACGGTCGCGGCGGCTTCGCGGGTACAGGACGAGCGCGGCGCGGAATAGGTCGCTGCATGCCCGGGCCCCTCGGAACCGACGCGCACCGGCCGCAGATCGACGCAGGCACGCTGGCGCTCGCCCGCATGCCCGACCCGGCCGGCGGTTCGGCGTGTGGGTCTCGGAGACGCCCCGGGACAGCGCCGCGCAATGATCAGCGAAGAAGAGGCGATCGCGAAGGCCGCTACATCCCGCGATAGCGCTGCTCCGAGCCCGTCATTTGCCCCCGGTCAGCACGTACGCCCACAGCGCAGCGATGTCGTCCGGCTTCAGCACGTCGCCCCACGGCGGCATGTTGTTCTTGCCGTAGGTCACCGAGTCGACGAAGCGCGCGCGGTCGCTCTTCGGGAATTCCCTGAGGTCGGTCGCCCACGGCGGGTCCGCGAGGCGCGTGCCGTGGCACGTCGCGCAGTGCCTGGCGTAAGTCTGTGCGCCGCGCTTCACCGCTTCGTCGTCCTGCGCCCCGACGTTCGCGGCCGCGGCCGCGAACACGAGGGCAACACCGAATCCTGCGAATCTCACTGGCCATCCATCAGCGCGAAGGTCCACACCGAGCCGCCCGCCGGCACGCTGTTGGTGATGAAGCGCCCCGCCACGCTGCCGCCGCGGCCCGAGAGCACCGTCACGTACTGCCTGCCTTTGTAGGTATAGGTGATGGGCGGCGCGTTGACCGACGAGCCGGTCTTGAACTTCCACAGCTGCTTGCCGGTGTCCTGGTCGAGGGCGATCACTTCGCCGGTCAGCAATCCGGTGAAGAGCAGGCCGCCGTCGGTGCCGAGCATCCCGGCCGAGCTCGCGAAGTCCATCAGCGGCGTCTGCCACTTGGTCTTGCCGGTGAGCGGATCGATCGCGATGTGCCAGCCCGCAGGCTCGCCCTTGGGCACGGCCATGCTCGATTCCATGCCGGTGTAGTTGCCGCCCATCTCGAGCTTGGCTTCGACGAACTTCATCAGACGCGGCAGGTTCCAGGTGTTGAGATAGACCAGCCCGCTCCTGCGATCGAACGCGCCGAGCGTCGCATTGGTCCCGCGCGACGGATGGAGCAGCACCTGCTCGCCCTTGACCGCGCGGTCGAGGACGTCGGTGAGCACCGGCCTGCCGGTTTCGAGATCGACTTTCGAGGCCCAGTTCACTTTCACGAACGGGTTCGCCGCGACGAGCTTGCCGTTGGTGCGGTCGATCACGTACAGGAAGCCGTTCTTGTGGGGGTTGATCAGTACCTTGCGCGTCTGGCCGTTCACCGGGATGTCGGCGAGGATGCTCTCGGCGGTCGAATCGAAGTCGAAGCTGTCGTTCGGGAGGTACTGGTAGTACCACGCGATCTCGCCGGTCTTGGGCCTGATGGCGAGGATGCTCGCGGTGTAGAGGCTGTCGTGCGACTCGCGATAGACCGGGTTGTACGGTTCCGCGTTGCCCGTGCCCATGTAGATCAGATCGAGCTCGGGATCGTACGAGAAGGTCTGCCACGTCGAGCCGCCGCCGTATTTCCACGCGTCGGGCTTGGTCTTGTGCGGCCAGGTCTCGGAGCCGGGCTCGCCCGGCGCGGGGATCGTCCAGCGGCGCCACAGCCGCTTGCCGGTCTCGGGATCGTAGCCGTCGATGAAGCCGCGCGTCGTGCTCTCGCCGCCGCCGGTGCCCGCGATCAGCACGCCGTTGGCGATCATCGGCGCGACCACGCCCTTGTAGCCTTCCTTGAAGTCGGCGTATTTCTGGCGCCACACTTCCTTGCCGGTCTTCATGTCGAGCGCGATGACGTGCGCATCGAGCGTCTCGCGGTACAGCCTGCCGTTGTAGATCGTCGCCGGCCCGCGCATGAGCGCGCCGCCGCCCGAGACCCGCAGCGCCGCGCGGTCGTAGGTGACCGGCGTGCGCCAGATCTGCCTGCCGGTCTCGACGTCGAGCGCCATCGTCATGTTGCCGTTCACGACGTACATCACACCGTTGTAGACCGTGGGCTGCGACAGGTCGCCCATGTCGTTCATCGTGCTCGTGCTCCAGACCGGCACGAGGCGCTTCACGTTGGATTTATTGATCTGCTTGAGCGGGCTCCACTGCTTCAGGTCGTAGCCCATGCCGAACGTGGTGACGTTGTCGGTGCTTCCGCTCTTGTTGAGCAGATCGTCGGCGGTCTGTGCGTAGGCGGCGGCGCTCAGCGAGCACAGCGCCGCTGCGAATAGCTTCCTCATGGCGACTCCCTCCTTGTGGTCGAGCGGCGGGCGTGCGTATGGGTTCGGGCGTGACGCCCGAGGTTTACTTTAACGCCAAACAGGGACGATCCCGCGCAAAAGAAAACCCGCCGTCGAGGACGGCGGGTTTTTTCTCGCTTCGGCGCACGGCTGCGCGCCGAAGCGTGCTGCTACCGATTCTCGCCGTGCGAGCGGCGATGGCCCTTGGCCTTGCCGTGGCCGCGCTTGCCCGGACCGTCGCTCATATCCGGCTTCGAGCCGGTCGAGCCGCCGGCGCTGGACGAGGTGCCGCCCTGGCCCGGCGCGGCGCTCACGCCCGGTACGTTCATGTTCTGCGCGCTGTTCGTGTTCTGCGACGCGGTCGTGGACTGGTTGGTCGTCGCCTGCGAGTCCATGAAGATCGCGTTGTGGTCACCGCGGAACTTGGCGCTCGACGACACGCCGGTCGCGGCGCTCGGGTTCACCGACTGCTGGGGACTGGTCTGAGAGGCCTGGCTCGCGCCCGTGCGGCTGGAGCTCTTGCCCGACGTGCCGGGCGCGGCGCTCACGCCCGGGACGTTCATGTTCTGCGCGCTGCCGGTGTTCTGCGATGCGCTGGTCGACTGGTTGGTCGTCGCCTTCGAGTCCATGAAGATGGCGTTGTGGTTGCCGCGGAAGTTGGCGCTCGAGTCGACGCCGGTCGCGGCGCTCGGGTTCACCGACTGGGCGGGATTGGTCTGCGAAGCCTGGCTCGCGTCGGTCGATTGACGCGTCTGCGCGAGCGCGGCGGTGCTGCAAGCGGCGAACACGGCCGCAGCGATGACAGAGTACTGACGGATCATGGTGGTTCTCCTCGAAAGTTGGACACTGCTCCCGGGGAGGTGCAGCTTCTATGCCGACGTCTCGATGTGACTGTCGAGGGCGATCAGGCAGCGCGGAGCTTCGCGCTCGCACTCGTCTCTGGTCAGGAACGCCATGGGAGAAGCGGCCAGCACCTGCCCGGCGTCGTCGACATGCTCCCAGTGCCACAGCCCGTGGCTGTCGGCGTAGACGCGCACACCCGGCGGGCGCGACTTGCGGCGGCCGTTCTTCTGCCGCCTGCCGCCCATCACGGGCAGGCCCTGCGAGCGCGCTTCGGCCTCGCACGGATCCCGCTCCCGATAGCATCGGGACACCGACGCGACGTGACCGTCGTGGGTGACGAGCTCCCAGATCCACTCGCGGTTGATGTTGGTGCGCACGCGAACGTGCGGCTCTGCGATCCGGTATCCCATTCTTATCGACTGTCGGACGATGCCTTACAACGAGCACTCCACATGCCCGCCGGGCAGACGGTTGTGCACTTATGCCTGGGCGGGGCGACGCGCGTCGCCATTGCCGCCATGCGAGGCATGCAGCCTGCGCGCGGCCAGTGAGGAGACCGCTTCCCGGTCGACCACGATCAGCCTGCGGCGGTCGCGGCGAACGATGCCGCCTTCCACCATCCTCTTCACCACCCGGCTGACCATCTCGCGCGACGCGGCGACCATCGACGAGATCTGTTCGGCGCCCACGCGCACATGCCACACGCCGTCCGACTCGACGCTGTGCTCGACGAGCGTGCTGGCGACGCGCTGCTCGACGGTCGTGAGCGCGAGATGCGCGAGCTTCGCGTGCGTCTGACAAAGGCGCGCGGTGATCTTGTCGAGCATGCACATCGCGGCGCGCGCATTCTCCTCGAGGCATTCCAGAACGACCTTGCGCGGGACGAAGAGCGCCCTGCAGCGCGACTCGGCGCGGATGCTGGCGGCGCACGCCTGTCCCTCGAAAAGACCGAGCTCTCCGAAGAACTCGTGCGGCCCGATGCTCGTCACCAGCAGCTGGTGGCCTTCGCCGTCCTCGTGCAGCACCGAGACCTGTCCCTCGAGCAGGATGTAGAGCCCGTCACCTTCCTGGCCCGAATGCTGGATGACGGCGTTGCGCTCGTACGACCGGGTCTCGATCGCCCCCATCGCCCAAGACAACTGGCCGCTGGAAAACCACGAGAACGGCGCAAGCCGTCGTAGCGTCTGGGGGTCTGCGTTATAGCGGGACATGGCGTGGAAAAAGAGCGGGCGACAAAAGCGCGGGACTATAGAGGAATTAGTGCGCCCGGGTTGTGAGAAGGTCCCGCTTCGTTTGTAAGACTTTGTTTCGGTAAACGCAGGTTGCGGCGATGCGGCATGAGATCGAGCGTGACGGCAGCCGCCCTACGCAGCGTCGGCACGCATCGCCGTGTCGGGCGGACACGCCCGCATGAGACTGGAGTACTGCTCGGGCGTGGTGGCGGGACTCCACAGATAACCCTGTCCGATGTCGACGCCGTGGCGCAGCAGGACCTCGCGCTGCTCTTCGGTCTCCACGCCTTCGGCGACGATCTCCTTGCCGAGGCTTTTCGCGATCGCGACGATCGCCGACAGGATGCTGTCGGACCCCGCGTCCTTGCCGATGTCGGAGACGAAGGCGCGGTCGATCTTCAGCACGTCGAAGGGCATGCGCCGCAGGTAGGCCAGCGACGAATAGCCGGTGCCGAAATCGTCGATCGCGATGCGCACCCCTTTGTCGTGCAGCCGCTGCAGCGTGGCGATCGCCTGCGACGAGCTGTCGACCAGCAGGCTCTCGGTGATCTCGAGCTCGAGACAGAACGGACGCATGCCGGTCTCCCCCAGCAGCAACTCGATGCGCGGCACGAAATCGTCGCGCAGGATCTCGCGGCTCGACACGTTGAGCGAGATGCGCAGCGGCGCGACGCCGCTCGCGGACCAGCGCTGGAACTGGCGGCACGCGGTCTCGCGCACGTAGTCCCCCATCGGCTCGATGAGCGCCGTCTGTTCCGCGATGCCGATGAACTCGCCCGGACCGACGGCGCCGCGCTGCGGATGCTCCCAGCGCAGCAGCGCTTCGGCGCCGACGATGCGTCCGGTCGCGAGCTCGACCAGCGGCTGGTAGGCGACCGTCAACTGCCTGTGGTGCACCGCCTGTCTGAGATCGCGCTCGAGCGCCGCGCGGGAAGTGAGCTCGGAATTGATGCGCTCTTCGAAGAACATCACGCGGCCCGAGCCGCTCGCCTTCGCGCGCGACATCGCCACGTCGGCGTTGTGCAGCAGCCGCGTGCTGTCGCGCCCGTCGTCGGGATAGAGCGCGACGCCGATGCTCGCGCCGAGGTGATAGGTCTCGCCTCCGACGACATACGGCTCGGCGAGCACCGCCGCGATCTTCTCGGCCGCCTTGCCCGCGTGCAGGTCCGAAGGGATCGCCGGCAGCAGCGCGAGAAACTCGTCGGCGCCGTAGCGTGCGAGCACGTCCTGCTCGCGCAGGCTGCGCTTCAGGCGCGCCGCCGCTTCGCGCAGCACTTCGTCGCCGCCGGCATAACCCGCACAGTCGTTCACCTTCTTGAATTCGTCGATGTTGATGAACACGAGCGCGAACGCGAGACCGTCGCGCTGCGAGCGCGCGATCTCGGCGCTGAGGCGGTCGGTGAGCGAGCGGCGGTTCGGCAGGCCGGTGAGCGCGTCGTAGTGACCTTCGAGGTAGCGCACCGCGCGGTGGATGCTGGCGGTGAGGGCGACGCCGAGGCGCGCCGCGAAATCGCAGGCGTAGGTGCGGCCCTGGTCGCCGAGGCTGCGGCCCGCGCGCGTGCCGACCGTGAGTACCGCGGTCATGGAAGCGTCGACGAACACCGGGACCAGCAGCACTTCGCGCGCGCCGCGCTCGGCGGCGAAAACGCCGAGCGGGTCGGCGTCGGCGCGCTCCAGCCACAGGCCGTGCGGCTCCACCGCGAGCACTTTGAGGGTGCGGGCGTCGCAGGACGGCCGCAGCTCGGCGGGCGCGGCGTCGCCGTCGTCGAGGAGCGTGATCGCCTGGGGCTGGGTATCGGTCGGGAGCATCGTTACCGCGAACACGTCGCAGCCGATGACGGCGGGCGCCTTGCGCAATACTTCGCGGACGAGGACTTCGGTGCTCGCCGAAGCGAGCACCGCGCGGTCGATCTGCGCGAAAGCTTCCAGCGCGCGGTGCTGGCGCGCCGCGAGCGTGTCGGCGCGGCTTTCGGCGGCGCCGCCGCCCCGCGTGAGCCGGAAAAAGCGACGGGCGACGGCGGCAGCGAGCGCAGCGCCGAATCCGGCGATCCAGGGAGCCCGCGCGCCGAGCGCGAGCGAGGCGAGTAGCGCAGCGCCCGCCGCAGCGATCGCGATCGCTGTGGTCGTGGACTCTCGCGCGTTCATCAACATCGGTCTCCCGGGGCGCCGCAGCTGCCAGGACGCGCCCGCCGGTCCGTGCGGAATTGCGCAGCGCGTACGCGTTTCGTGATGCGTGCGTGCACCAACGTCGTGTCTACGGCACTGCGCTGTGCGGCTTGAGCGGCGTGTGTGCCGTAATGCACGACTGTCGCCTACAGATTCGGTTCCGGATGACGTTAGGTCATCCGAATAGGCGCTACTTTTCCAACCTTTTTCGGGCTTGGAGCGCGCCGTTGCGCGAGCAGAATCGTCAGACGCGACAAAAGGTCGCGGGGCTGCGTGCGCCATTCGGCACGGAAGATGAAACAGCGACGACAACGAGCGCGCCTGTTGGTGGAAGAGGTCGAGCCCCGCATCCTGCATTCTGCGGATGCGGCCGCGCTCGTACCCGTTCCGGCCGCCGCCCAGCTCGTCGAGGTGCGCGTGGTCGATCCCGCGCCGGCGCTTCCGGCGGCCGAGCCGATTCAGACCTCCGAATCGCGCCGCGAGCTCGTCATCGTCGACGGCGCGGTCGGCGACTACCAGGCGCTGGTGGACGCGCTGCAGGCGGGCAGGGACACGCCGCTGGACGTCTACGTGCTCGACCCCGCTGCCGACGGCGTCCGGCAGATCGGCGAGATCCTCGCCGCGCGGCGCGACGTCGCTGCGGTCCACCTCGTCTCGCACGGTTCCGCGGGCGCGCTCGAGCTCGGCTCGACGGTACTCGACAGTGCCGCGCTCCAGCGCGATCGCGACAGCATCGCCGCGTGGCGTGACGCGCTCGCGGCCGATGCGGACTTCCTCATCTACGGCTGCGACGTCGCTTCGGGCGCACAGGGGCAGGCTTTCGTCGGCGCGCTGGCGGCGCTCACCGGCGCCGACGTGGCGGCGAGCACCGATCTCACCGGCAGCGCGGCGCGCGGCGGCGACTGGACGCTCGAATACTCCGCCGGGCGCATCGACGCGGCGCAGCTCTCGGCGGCGGCATGGCAGGGCACGCTCGCCAACGAAGCGCCGAGCGTCACCGATCGCGCGCTCGCCTTCGACGGCACCGACTCGGTCGTCGTCGCCACGCCGGCCACCCTGGTGATGACCTCGACCACGACGATCGAGGTCACGTTCCAGAAGACGGGGCCGGTCGCACCGACCAACGAGATCCTCGTGAACAAGGAAGGGGAATACGAGCTCGGCATCTCGGGCGCGACCGGCAATCTGCAGTGGGCGTTCAAGAGCGCGAGCCCGGGCTGGAACTGGGTCGACACCGGCTACAACGTCACCCCGGACAAATGGCTGCACGTCGCGGTCGCGTACAACGACGGGGTCGTCAACACCTACGTCGACGGCCAGCTCGTCCACACCGACAACGGCTCCGGACCGATCGGCGACGAGTATCCCGGCGAGGACGATTTCACCATCGGCTCGCGACAGCACGCGTCGAACCAGCACTTCGTCGGCCTGATCGACGAAGTGCGCGTGTGGAACGTCGAGCGCAGCGCGGCCGAGGTCCAGGCGAACTATCGCACCAGCCTCGCCGGCAATGAAGCGGACCTTGCAGGCTACTGGCGCTTCGACGAAACCTCGGGCACGACCGCGTTCGATGCCACGGCCAACGGTAACGACGGCGTGCTCGGCAACGGCATCGCGGCGGACGTGCCGGCGCGCACGACCAACCTGGATTACACCGTCGCCGAGGACACGCCGCTCGTCGTCGCGGCGCCGGGCGTGCTGCAGCTCGCGAGCGACGCCGAAGGCTCCGCGGTGACCGCACTGCTCGTCACCGGGCCCGCGCACGCCGCGGCGTTCACGCTGAACGCCGACGGCTCGTTCAGCTACACGCCCACGGCCGACTACAGCGGCAGCGACAGCTTCGTGTTCAGGGCGAGCGACGGGGCAGCGCAGTCCGCGCCGGCCACCGTACGTCTCAGCGTCACGGCGGTGAACGACGCGCCGACGCTCACCGGAACCAACGATGTCGGCGGGATCAACCGGAACCCGACGTCCAACCCGGGAACGCTCGTCGCCGACCTGATCGCCGGCCACATGAGCGACGTCGATACCGGCGCGCTCGGCGGCATCGCGGTCACCGCGGTCGACAACACGAACGGCACCTGGCAATACACGACCGACGGCGGTGCGAGCTGGGCGGCATTCGGCTCGCCCGCTGCCGCCGCCGCGCGATTGCTCGCGGCAGACATCGCGACGCTCGTGCGGTTCGTGCCGAACACGAATTACAGCGGGACCGTCGCCGGCGGTCTGACGTTCAGGGCATGGGATCAGACGAGCGGCACGGCCGGCGCGACCGCCGACGCCAGCGTCGGCGGCGGCGCAAGCGCCTTCAGCGCGGCTGTGGTGTCCGGATCGATCAGCGTCAGCGCAAGCAACACCGCGCCGACGCTGACCGGCAGCAATGCGCTCTCATCGATCGACGAGGATGCCGTCTCGAACGCCGGCACGCTGGTCTCGGCGCTCATCTCCGGGATGGCAGACGACGTCGATCCGGGCGCCGTGACCGGCATCGCGGTCACCAACGTCGACAATGCCGACGGCGCGTGGCAGTACTCGGTCAATGCCGGCTCGACGTGGACGAACTTCGGCGCGCCTTCCGCGGCCGCGGCGCGGCTGCTGGCGGCCGACGCCAATACGTACGTGCGCTTCGTGCCGAACGCCGACTGGAACGGCGCGGTCGCGGGCGGTATCACGTTCAGGGCGTGGGATCGCACGAGCGGCGTCGCGGGTGCGACGGCGGACACGAGCGGGCTGTCTGCAACCTTTCGCGACAACTTCGGGACCGTCTCGTACACGAACAACGACGGTACGCAGGCGTGGGCCGGCGCGTGGGTCGAGAACGACAGCGCGGGCGGCGCCGCGGGCGGCGGCCGCTTCAGGATCGCAGGCGGCGTGCTGTCGCTGCAGGTCGCGCAGGCCGGCGATTTCCTGTACCGCAGCGCCGATCTCTCGGGCGCCGCCGGCGCGACGCTTTCCTTCAACTACCAGAACAACCTCGGCGGCGCCGCGCGCCTCGACGTACAGGTCTCCGGCAACGGCGGTGCGAGCTATACCACCGTCGCGGGCGGCGCGTTCGACACGTCGAACGCGGGGGCCGGCAGCAGGACGATAGACATAGGCGCGTATATCGCCGCCGATACGCGCGTGCGCCTGCTCGTCGTCAGCGGAGAGACCGGCGCGGGCGTGAACGCGTTCTCCCTCGACAACCTTCAGATCCAGGCAATCGGCTCGAACGGCGGCTCGACCGCGTTCAGCACCGCAACGGCCGCGGCCGCGATCGCGGTCAACGCAGTGAACGACGCGCCTGCCCGAACTGCAGGCGCCGTCAACAACCTGACGATGATCGAAGACTCTGCGCCGGCGTCGCTGGGGCTGGGCGCTCTCGCGTACGGCACCGGCGCGGCGGACGAAAGCGCGCAGACGCTCACCTATACGGTCACCGCCGTTCCCGCGCCGGCGCTGGGCACCCTCACCCTCGCGGATGGTGTCACGGCCGTGACGGCGAGCACGACCTATACGCTCGCGCAGCTTCGCGGCATGCAGTTCGCGCCTGCGGCGAATGCGAGCGGCGGCCCGGCGGCGTTCAGCTGGACCGTAACCGATAGCGGCGGCACCGCCGCGGGCGGCAGCGACACGCTCTCCGAGTCGCTCACGATCACGGTGACCGCCGCGAACGACGCGCCGGCGCTCTCGGGCACCAACGATCTGTCCGGCATCAATCGCAATCCGACCTCCAATCCCGGCACTCTCGTCGCGGACCTGACCGCCGGGCACCTCAGCGACATAGACAGCGCCGCCCTCGGCGTCGCCGTCACCGCCGTCGACAACACGAACGGCACGTGGGAGTTCTCGACCAACGGCGGCTCTACGTGGACCGCTTTCGGCAGCCCCGCGGCGGCCACCGCACGACTGCTCGCCGCGGATATTTCCACCTACGTGCGCTTCGTGCCCAACGCCGACTGGAGCGGCACGGTCGCCGGCGGCCTGACCTTCAAAGGCTGGGACGGCACGAGCGGCGCCGCGGGGGCGACCGCGGACGCGAGCGTCGGCGGCGGCGCGACGGCGTTCAGCGCGGCGAGCGCGACCGCGTCGATCACCGTCAGCGCGGCGAATACCGCGCCGGTCCTCAACGGCAGCAACAACCTGGGCGCGATCAACGAGGACGCAACGGGCAGCGCGGGCACGCTCGTGTCCGCGCTGATCGCCGCCATGACCACCGACGCCGATCCGGCTTCGCTCACCGGCATCGCGGTCACCGCGGTCGACAACACCAACGGCACCTGGCAGTACTCGGTCAACGCGGGCGGCGCGTGGACGAGCTTCGGCTCGCCTTCCGCCACGACAGCGCGTCTGCTCGCGGCCGACGCCAGCACCTACGTGCGTTTCGTGCCGAACGCGAACTGGAACGGCACGGTCGCGAACGGCATCACGTTTCGCGCGTGGGACCGCACGAGCGGCGTCGCGGGCGGCACCGCGGATACCAGCGGCACCGCCGGCACGTTCCGCGACGAGTTCCAGACGGCTTCGTACTCGAACAGCAACGGCACGCTCGCGTGGAGCGGCCCGTGGGTCGAGACCGACAGCGGAGGCGGCGGCGCGTCGGGCGGCAACATCCGCATAGGCAGCGGTCTGCTGACGATGGACGCTGCGGTCTCGGGCAACAACATCTACCGCGAGGTCGACCTGTCGGGCTCGACCGGCGCGACGCTCTCCTTCACGTACTTCAACGGCCTGCAGAACGCGGCGCGGTTCGAAGTGCAGGTCTCGAGCAACGGCGGCGCCAGCTATACCACGCTGGCGGGCGGCGTGTTCGACGAGAGCACCAACAAGTTCATCGGCACGCGCACCTTCGACATCAGCGCGTTCATCTCGGCGCAGACGCGCGTGCGCTGGCTCGTCACCGGAACCGATCCGAGCGACAACACGCTCGCGCTCACCGAGCTCCAGATCGCCGGCACGGCGAACAGCGGTGGGTCGACCGCGTTCAGCACGGGCACCGCGAGCGCGAGCGTCGCCGTGAACGCGGTGAACGACGCGCCGATGCGGACTGCCGGCGCGATCCTGCCCCTGGCGCCGTACGAAGACGCGGCGCCGACTTCGCTTGGCCTCGGCGCGCTCGCCTACAGCGCGGGCGGCGGCGCGGACGAAGCGGTGCAGACGCTGACGTATACCGTCACCGCGGTCCCCGCTGCGGCGCTCGGCACGGTCACCCTCGCCGACGGGACGACGGCCGTCACGGCGAGCACGGCCTACACGCTTGCCCAGCTCCAGGGCATGCAGTTCCGGGCCGCGGCGAATGCGAACGGCGGCCCCACGACGTTGTCGTGGACCGTCGCGGACAGCGGCGGCACCGCCAACGGCGGCGTCGACACGCTCGCGCAGTCGCTGACCATCGTGGTGGTCCCGGTCAACGATGCGCCGGCCGGCGCCGACAAGACCGTGACGGTGCTCGAGGACGCTGCATACACCTTCACGACGGCCGACTTCGGTTTCAGCGATGCGCTCGATGGGGACGCCCTCGCCGGCGTGCGCATCGGCGCGGTGCCCGCCGCGGGAACGCTCACGCTGTCGGGCACGGCGGTCACGACGGGACAGACGGTCACGGCGGCGAGCATCACCGCCGGCAACCTGCGGTTCACGCCCGCGCCGGGCGCGAACGGCGCGGCTTACGCGAGCTTCACGTTCCAGGTGCAGGACGACGGCGGCACCGCCTTCGGCGGCGTCAACCTCGACCCGGTCGCGCGCACGATGACGGTCGACGTGACCTCGGTGAACGACGCGCCGACGGGGACGAACAAGACGGTCACGATCGTCGAAGACGCGGTTCACACGTTCGCGGTCGCCGACTTCGGCTACGGCGATGCCGACGGCGACGCGTTCGCGAACGTGAAGATCGCATCGCTTCCGGGCGCCGGCTCGCTGACGTTTCAAGGCGTGACGGTGACCGCGAACCAGCTCGTGTCGGCGGCGAGCATCGCGGCGGGCGATCTCAAATTCGCACCGGCGCCCGATGCGAAAGGCGCCGCCTATGCGGCGTTCACCTTCCAGGTGCAGGACGACGGCGGCACTGCGAGCGGCGGCGCCGACCTCGATGCGACGCCGCGCACGATGACGGTCGCGGTGACCTCGGTAAACGACGCGCCGGCCGGTACGAGCAAGACCATCACCATGCTCGAGGACGGCGCCTACACCTTCAGCGCCGCGGACTTCGGCTTCGGCGATGCCGCGGACGGCGATGCGCTGTCGGCGGTGCGCATTGCAGCGACGCCCGTCGCAGGCGCGCTGACTCTGTCGGGCGTTGCAGTGACGGCAGGCCAATCGATCTCGATCGCGAGCATCACCGCCGGCAACCTCAGGTTCGCGCCGGCGCAGAACGCCAACGGTGCAGGCTACGCGAGCTTCACGTTCCAGGTGCAGGATGACGGCGGCACCGCCGATGGCGGCGTCGATGTCGATCCGGTCGCGCGGACGATGACGGTCGACGTGGTCTCGGTGAACGATGCGCCGACGGGGACGAACAAGACGGTCACGACGTTCGAAGACACCGCTTACACCTTCACCGTCGCCGACTTCGGCTACGGCGATGCCGACGGCGACGCGTTCTCGAACGTGAAGATCGCAACGGTTCCCGGCGCCGGCTCGCTGACGCTGCAAGGCGTGGCGCTGACCGCGAACCAGTTCGTGTCCGCGGCGAGCATCGCGGCGGGCGATCTTAAGTTCACGCCGGCGCCCGACGGCAACGGCGCGCTCTACGCGAGCTTCACGTTCCAGGTCCAGGACGATGGCGGTACGACGAACGGCGGCGCCGACCTCGACGCGACGCCGCCCACGATGACCGTCGCGGTCACTTCAGTGAACGACGCGCCAAGCGGCACCGGCACGACGGTGATCGCGCGCGAAGACACGCCGTACGTGTTCGTGCTCGCCGACTTCGGCTTCGGCGATGCGGGCGACGGCGATGCGCTGCTCGCCGTGAACGTCGGCGCGTTGCCCGCGGCCGGAACGCTCACGCTGTCCGGCGTCGCGGTGACGTCGGGCCAGTCGATCGCCGCCGCGGACATCGCCGCGGGCAGTCTGCGCTACAGCGCCGCGCCGAACGCGAACGGCGCGGCGTACGCGAGCTTCACGTTCAGCGTGCAGGACGATGGCGGCACCGCTGACGGCGGCATCGACACCGATCCGCTTGCGCATACCCTCACCATCGACGTCGCGGCGGTGAACGACGCGCCGGCAGGCAGCGACCACACCGTGACGACGCTGGAAGACACGGCGTACGTCTTCAGCGCCGCGGACTTCGGCTTCGGCGATGCGGTGGAAGCGAACGCGCTGCTCGCCGTGAGGATCGAGTCGATACCGGGGGCCGGTTCGCTCTCGCTGTCGGGCGCGGCGGTGACTTCCGGGCAGACCGTGTCGGCCGCGGACCTCGCGTCGGGCAACCTGCGCTACACGCCCGCGCCCGATGCCAACGGCGCCGCTCATGCGAGCTTCGCGTTCCGCGTGCAGGACGACGGCGGCACTTCGAACGGCGGCGCCGATCTCGATCCGCTCGCCCGCACCCTGACGATCGATGTCGTCGCGGTGAACGACGCGCCGGCCGGCGCCGACCGCACCGTGACGACGCTCGAGGACACGCGGTACACCTTCACCGCCGCCGACTTCGGCTTCGTCGACGCCGCGGACGGCGACGCGTTCGCCGGCGTGCGCGTCGCGGGCGTTCCCGCCGCGGGTTCGCTGACGCTCGCGGGTGTCGCGGTCGCCGCGAACCAGTTCGTCAGCGCCGCGAGCATCGCCGCGGGCGATCTCGTCTACACCCCGGCGGCGAACGCGAACGGCGCTGCTCACGCGAGCTTCGCTTTCCGGGTGCAGGACGACGGCGGCACCGCTGCCGGCGGCGCCGACACCGACGCAACCGCGCGCACGATGACGATCGCGGTGACGCCGGTGAACGATGCGCCGTCGGCCGCGAGCAGCACCGTCACGACACTCGAAGACACGCCGTATACCTTCACTGTGCTCGACTTCGGCTTCACCGATGAGGCCGACGCTGCCGGTTCCGCCGGTGCGAATGCGCTCGCCGCGGTCAGGATCTCGTCGCTGCCGCTCACCGGGACGCTGGTGAACGACTTCGTTCCGCTCGCCGCGGGCGACGTGATCTCCGCCGCGGACATCGCCGCCGGCAAGCTCATGTACATGCCCGCGCTCGACGGCAGCGGCGGCGGTTACGCGAGCTTCGCGTTCGAAGTGCGCGACGACGGCGGCATCGCGAACGGCGGCGCGGATGTCGATGCCAACCTGCGCACGATGACGATCGGCGTTACCGCGGTGAACGACGCGCCATCCGGCGCTGACCGCACGGTCACGACGCTCGAAGACACGGCATACGTCTTCGCCGCCGGCGACTTCGGTTTCAGCGATGCCGCCGACGGCAACGCGTTCGCCGGCGTGCGCATCGCGTCGACGCCGCTCGCCGGGACGCTCACGCTGCACGGCGTGGCGGTCACGCCCAACCAGCTCGTCTCGGCCGCCAGCATCGCCGCCGGCGATCTCGTCTACACGCCCGCCGCCGATGCGAACGGCGCGGCGTACGCGAGCTTCGCGTTCCGCGTCCAGGACGACGGCGGCACTTTAAGCGGCGGCGCCGACACCGACGCGATCGCACGCACCCTGACGATCGCGGTGACGGCGGTGAACGACGCGCCCACGGGCGCCGACAACACCGTGACCACGCTCGAGGACACGCCGTACCGCTACACGCCCGCCGATTTCGGATTCGCCGACGCGCGCGACGGCAACGCGTTCGCGGCGGTGCGGATCGTGACGCCGCCCGGGTCCGGCTCGCTCACGCTGGCCGGCGTCGCGGTGAGCGCGGGGCAGGTGATCCCGGCGGCGAGCATCGCCGCGGGCGACCTCGTCTATGCGCCGCCCGCGAACGCGAACGGCGCCAGCCAGGCGAGCTTCACCTTCCAGGTCGGCGACGACGGCGGCGTTGCCGCGGGCGGCGTCGATTTCGATATCGTCGCGCGGACGATGACGGTCGACGTGACGCCGGTGAACGACGCGCCGGCGGGCGCCGACGCGAGGATCGCGATCAACGAGGGCGGGGCGTATACCTTCGCCGCGGCCGATTTCGGTTACGCCGACGCCGCGGACAGCCCGGCGAACGCGCTCGCCGGCGTACGCATCACCGCGGTCACCGGTTCGGGCACGCTGTTGCTCGGCGGCGCAGCGGTCGGTGCGGGCGAGGTCGTGCCGGTCGCACGCATCGCCGCGGGCGAGCTCACCTTCTCGCCCGGCGCGAGCGGCAGCGGCGCGGCGTACGCGGCCATCGCGTTCCGGGTGCAGGACGACGGCGGTACCTCGAGCGGCGGCGTCGACACCGATGCCGCGGCGCGCACGCTCACGATCGATGTCATGCGCAAGTCCGCTGCGGTGGTCGTGGACCCGGTCGCGTCCGTTCCGCCGCCGCCACCTCCGCCTCCGCCGCCCGCGCCGACGACCGCGGCCGCCGAGACCGGGGCCGAGCAGGCGTCGTCCGAATCGCGCAACAAGACCACGCTCGCGCGCATCGCAGCCGAGCTCGATGCCGCCGCGGCTCAGGCGCTCAAGCTTCCCATGGTCGACACCGGCGGCGAGGTGATCGCGCCGGTGCGCGGCGAGACGCGCGCCGATGCGGTCGCTTCGAGCGCGCCGTCGTCGTCCGCCGCGCGGCGCGACGGCGCCGCCGCCACGGCCGTCGCGGCGCCGATCGTGCTCGACCTGCACGCCGACAGCGCGGCGCCGGCGCAGGTGCTCCCCACCGTGGGGATCGGCGCGCGGCACGCAGCCGCGTCGACCGCCGCCGACGCGACCGACTCGTCGGCGCGGGAGGACGATGCGAAGCGGCAGGCGCACGCCCTCCTCACGCTCGAGAACGGCGTGCGTGCGTCCGCGATCATCGTGTCGGTCGGCGCGGTCGGCTGGACGCTGCACGGCGCCGGCCTGCTCGCGAGCCTGCTCACCAGCGCGCCCGCTTGGCGCCACCTCGACCCGTTGCCGGTGCTGGCGCCGGAATCCGAGAAACCCGACTGGGGCGACGGCGACGGCGACTCGCAGCGTGAGGAAGACGCCGCGGACCGACTGTGGCTGGACGCCGGCCGCAGCACCGCGAGAACCCTGTGAAGAGACTGAAAGACATGCTCAACGCCGTGCGCCGGTTCCGCGTCGGTCCCGCCGCGCGGGTCGCGATCGGACTCACCTCGATCATGATCGCGGGCGTGGTCGCGCTCGATCTTCTGTTCGCGGTGCTGCCCGACCAGACGCCGCTCGTGAAGCAGGTGCGCGAGCGCACCAGCGAGCTGCTCGCGCTGCAGAGCGCCGGCGCGCTCGCGTCGAACGATCCCAAAGCGCTGCCGCTCGCGCTGCACGAGGCTCTGAAGGGCGACGCCGGCGTGCGTTCGGCGGCGCTGCGCCGCGCCGACGGCGAGATCGTCGCGCAGGCGGGCGACCATGGCGCCCACTGGAAGCCCCGGTCGGACAAGGCGTCGGACATCGACAACGTGCGCGTGCCGCTCGCGCTCGGCGATACACGCTGGGGCGACCTCGAGGTGAGCTTCGCCCCGGTGCGCCGCGATTCGCTCGCCGGCTGGGTCTCAGACCCGCGCATCTTCCTCGTCGTCGCGCTCGCGGGGTTCTGCCTCGCGTTCTTCACGCTGTACCTGAAGCGCGTCTTCCATTATCTCGATCCCTCCGCGGTCATTCCCGAGCGGGTGCGCAAGGCGTTCGACGGCTTCACCGAGGGCGTGATGGTCGTCGACAAGGACGGGCGCATCGTGCTCGCCAACGTGACGTTCCGGCGCTGGGTGGAGCGCGCCGGCCCGAACATCACCGGCCAGGCGATCCAGAACATGCCGTGGCTGCGGCGCGAGCTGCCGGCCGATCCGCGCGAATACCCGTGGATGCGCGCGATGCACCTCGGTACCGCCCAGCGCGGCGACCACCTCGCATTCCCGATGGAAGGCGGCGAGCCGGTGCGCACGGTCGTCAACTGCGCGCCGATCCAGGACGCCAACGGCGCGGTGCGCGGCTGCGTGGTCACCTTCGACGACGTCACCGAGCTCGAGCGCATCAACACCCAGCTTCGCCTGGCGATGACCGATCTCGAGCAGTCGCGCGAGAAGATCAACGTCCAGAACGAGGAGCTCAAGCTCCTCGCCATGCGCGACGCCCTGACCGGCTGCTACAACCGCCGCGCGCTGTTCGAGCGCTTCGAGGAGCTCGTGGCGAAGTCGCGCGTCGACGCTTTGCCCTTGTGCTGCATCATGTGCGACATCGACCACTTCAAGAGCATCAACGACACCCACGGCCACGCGACCGGCGACAAGGTGCTCCAGGCGGTCGCCAAGACCCTCCAGTCGGGCCTGCGCGACGCGGACGTGCTGGCGCGCTACGGCGGCGAGGAGTTCTGCATCGCACTGCCGGGGGTCGAAGTCGACGAGGCGCTGGCGATCGCCGAGCGCCTGCGGGCCGAGGTCGAAGGACGGGCCGGCCGGGGCATCCGCGGCGCCCCCGGCGTCAAGGTCACCTCCAGCTTCGGCGTGATGATGCTCACCTCCGGCATGGCCGACGCGGCCGCCCTCATCGACGAGGCCGACAAGGCGCTCTACGTCTCCAAACACAGGGGCCGCAACCGCGTCACCTGCGGCGGCATCCGGCCCGATCCGGTGAAGTCCCCGACCGTCTGACCCCCGCATCCCTACCGTTCGTCGTGCCCATCCGAAATAGGGGCCAAAACCATGCGTATTGTCGCAATCGGTTTTGGGGGGGCTCGCTTACATTACGCAAGCTCAAAAAGCCTGCAGCGCAGGCAGTTGCAAGAAAAACACTGGATTTCGATGAAGCGAACGCTCGTAACCGCCGTGCTGTTGTCGTGCGCCGGGACCGCCGGTGCGGCGGACCTGCTGGAGGTCTATCGTCTTGCCCGCAGCTCGGACCCGACCTACGCCTCCGCCAAGAGCGGCTGGGCGGCCGCCCAGGAGCGCATTCCCCAGGCGCGCGCCGGGCTGCTCCCGCTCGCCCAGGTTGCGGCGTCGACGCAGTACAGCGACCGGACGATCACCTTCCGTGACGACTCGGTGCCGCGCCAGAACACCCAGTTCGGCACGAACAACGTGAGCCTGACCGTCACCCAGCCGCTGTATCGGCGGCAGAACTCGATCGCCTACGAGCAGGCCCGGACCCAGGTGCAGCAGGCCGACGCGCAGCTCGCGCTCGCCGCCCAGGACCTGATCCTGCGCGCGGCGCAGGCGTATTTCGACGTCCTGCTCGCCCACGACAACGTCGCGCTCGCCGAAGCCCAGAAGACCGCCATCGGTCAGCAGCTCGAGCAGGCCAAGCGCAACTTCGAGGTCGGCACCGCGACCATCACCGACACGCACGAAGCGCAGGCGCGCTACGACCTCACCGCCGCGCAGGAGATCGCCGCGCGCAACGATCTCGAGCTGCGCCGCCGCGCGCTCGAGCAGACCATCGGCCGCGCCTCGCCGGAGCTCGCGCCGCTGGGCGCGCGCTTCACCCTCAAGGCGCCCGAGCCCGCCGACATGGGGTCCTGGGTCGAGCTCGCGCTGCAGGCGAACCTGCAGGTGCAGGTTGCGCGCAGCGCCCAGACCTTCGCGCAGCAGGAGATCGAGCGCAACCGCGCCGCGCACCTGCCGACGCTCGACCTGTTCGGGACCCTCTCCAACGTCGGCGCCGGCGCCGGCACGCTGACCTCGGTCGGCAACGACACGCGCACCAGCGGCGTCGGCGTGCAGCTCGCGCTGCCGATCTACTCGGGCGGCCTGGTGAGCTCGCGCGTGCGCGAAGCGATCGCCAACCAGTCGCGCGCTTCCGACGACCTCGAAGCCGCGCGCCGCACCGCCGAATTCAACGCGCGCCAGGCGTATCTGGGCATCACCAGCGGCATCGCACAGGTGCGCGCGCTCGAAGCCGCGCTCGTCTCGACGCAGAGCCAGCTCGATTCGACGCGCGTCGGCCAGGAAGTCGGCGTGCGCACCCAGGTCGACGTGCTCAACGCGCAGCAGCTCCTATTCAGCGCGCAGCGCGACCTGGCGCAATCCAAATACACCTACGTGCTCTCGCTGCTGCGGCTCGAAGCCGCGATCGGCGAGCTCACCGAGTCCGACCTCGTCGCGGTCAACCAGTGGCTCGATCCCCAGGGCGTCGCCGGCAAACAGGCGGTCGTCGCGGTGCCGCCGCCCGCCGAGCCGGTGATCTCGACGGCCAAGCCGATCCCGCCCGCGGTCGTCGCGAAGATGATCGCGAAGCCCGAAGCGAAGGCCGCGGCAAAACCCGAGGCGAAGCCTGTCGACGCGAGCGCCGAAGTGACCCAGGCGGTGCAGGCGTGGGCGCGCGCGTGGGCCGCCAACGACGTCGATCAGTACCTCGCGTTCTACGCGCCCGATTTCGAGACGCCCGGCGGCGTCCCGCGCGAGCGCTGGTCCGCCGAGCGCCGCACGCGCATCCAGAAGCCGCGGACGATCGAGGTCGAAGTGAGTGCGCCGCAGGTCAGGATCGAGAGCGCCGATCGCGCGGTGGCGACGTTCCGCCAGCACTACCGGTCGGGCGCGCTCGACCTCGACAGCGACAAGACGATGGTGCTGGTCAGGCGCGGCGACCGCTGGCTGATCCAGCAGGAGAAAGTGACGGCCGAGTCCCCCAGGACCGCGACGCGTTAGGGAACCCATGGACACGAGCACGCAACGCAAGCCGGCCTTCGACGCGCAGCCGCCCTCGCAGCAGCGCGGCATCTTCTCGCTCATCAACCGCGCTTCGACGCCTGCTCACGCGATGGCCGCACGCGTGCTCGAGCTCCAGGCGACGGTGCTGTCGCACGAATCGTTCGAAGCCGCGGCCGCGGCTTTCGCGGGCGAGGTCGCGCAGCTCCTGGCGTTCGACCGCGCCGCGATCGGTTTCATCAAAGGCAGCCACGTGCGCGTCGTCGCGATGTCCAACACCGCCGAAGCCGACCGCGCGCACGAGCTCAACGATGCGTTCAGCTCGGCGATGGAAGAAGCGATCGACCAGTCGAGCACGATCGTGCTGCCGGTCGAGGCCGGCGCGCGGCCGCTGATCACGCTGGCGAACGCGACGCTTTCCCGGCGTTACGGCGGCGCGGTGCTCACGGTGCCGCTGGTGCGGCGGGGTGTAGCGTTCGGCGCGATGACGCTGGCGCGCGCGGACGGCGAGCGCCCGTCGCGCGAAGACATCGCGCTGGCCGAGCACATCGCCGCGATGACCGGCCCGCTGCTGGAATTGAAGCGCGACGGCGAGAAGTCGTGGCACTCGCGCCTCGGCGACGTGCTCAAGCGCTGCGGCCGCGCGCTGGTCTCGCCCGGCCACACCGCGGGCAAGGCCGCCGCGGTCGGGCTCGGATTGCTCATCGCGTTGCTCTGCTTCGTTCCGGTCTCGTATCGCGTCGGCGCGCAGGCGCGCGTCGAAGGCTCGGTGCAGCGCGCGCTGGTCGCGCCGTCCGACGGCTTCCTGCGCACCGTGAACGTGCGGCCCGGCGACCGCGTGAAAGCCGACCAGGTGCTGGTCGAGATGGCCGGGGAAGACCTCGACGCCGAGCGCCGCAAGTGGCAGAGCGAGCTCACCCAGCACGAGAACGCCGCCTCCGCCGCGCTCGCCCGCAGCGACCGCGCGCAGTACGTGATCAACCAGTCCAAAGCCGACGAAGCGCGCGCCCAGCTCGACCTCGTCGAGCGCCAGCTCGGCCGCGCGCGCGTGGTCGCGCCGTTCGACGGCATCGTCATCAAGGGCGATCTCACCCAATCGCTCGGCGCGCCGCTGCGGCGGGGCGACGTGCTCGTCACCGTCGCGCCCGCGGACCAGTTCCGCCTGCTGATCGAAGTCGACGAGCGCGACATCGGCGACGTGCGCGCCGGCCAGACCGGCAGCGTCGCGCTGGGCGCGATCGACCGCGCCCTGTCGTTCAAGGTCGCGCGCGTGACGCCGGTCGCCACGACCCGGGAAGGCCGCAACTTCTTCGAGGTCGAAGCCGAGCTGGCCGAAGCCGCGCCGCTGCGGCCGGGCCTGCGCGGCGTCGCCAAGATCGATGCGGGCACGAGCTCGATCGCGTGGGCGTGGACCCACCGCCTCGTTCAGTGGGCGCGTCTCACGCTGTTCCAGTGGGGCTTGTAAGCCGTGCGCGAATCGCTCTTCAGCCCGCTGTGGTACAGGGTCGCTGAAAAGCATCCGCACCTCTCGCCCGAGGTGCGCGTGCTGCGCCAGCAGGTGCGCGACGAGCGCTGGTACCTGCTCGTCAATCCCGCCAACGGCCGGCAGTTCCGCGTCAACGCCGAAGCTTGGGCGTTCATCGGGCGCTGCGACGGCAACCTCTCGGTCGAGCAGGTGTGGAACACGCTGCTCGAGCAGTATCGCGACGACGCGCCGACCCAGAACGACGTCATCCAGCTCCTCGCCCAGCTCGACGAGCACGAGCTCCTCGCCTACGAGCACGCGGCCGATCCCGCCGCGCTGGAGCGCCGCCGCAGCGAGCGCGCCAAAGCCAAGGCGCAGGGCTTCGTCAATCCGTTCGCGATGCGCGTGCCGCTCGGCGATCCGTCGAAGTTCCTCCAAAAGTTCGGAGCGCTGCCGCGCTTCCTCTTCAACCGCTACACGTTCGCGCTGTGGACGCTCGTCGTCGTCGCGGCGTTTTTCGCCGCGGCCTCGCACTGGGACGGTCTGTCGAAGCATGCCGGCAGCTACATGGGCACGCCGCGCTACCTGCTGCTGGCGTGGATCGTCTTTCCGATATTGAAAGCGCTGCACGAGCTCGCGCACGCGCTGACGGTGCGCCGCTGGGGCGGCACGGTGCAGGGGATGGGGTTCAGCCTGTTCGTGCTCGTGCCCGCGCCGTACGTCGACGCGTCGGCCGCCGCCGGTTTCCGCTCGCGCTACCAGCGCGTGATCGTCGGCGCCGCGGGCATGATGGCCGAGCTCGTCGTCGCGTCGCTCGCGCTGCTCGTCTGGCTCAACGTCCAGCCCGGCCTCGTCGCCGATCTCGCGTTCGTCACGATGTTCATCGCGAGCGTGACGACGGTGATCTTCAACGCCAACCCGCTGCTGCCGTTCGACGCGTACTTCATCGCGTGCGACGTGCTCGACCTGCCGAACCTCGGACCGCGCAGCCGCACGTGGTGGTCGCGCGCCCTCCTGCGCGGCATCGGCGGCGAGCGCGCGCCCGAGCTGATGGCGTCATCCAGGGGCGAAGCGAAATGGCTCATCGCCTACGCGCCGCTCGCGCTCGTCTATCGCATCGCCCTGTCGATCGGCATCGTGGTGTGGCTCGGCGGGCACTCGACGCTGCTCGCCGCGGCGGGGGCGGTCGCGCTCGTCTTCAGCGTCATCGCCAAACCGCTCTATGCGATGGTCGCGCGCATGCGCGACATGCTGCCGCCGGGCAGCGCGCGCCGCCGCGCGGGCTTCTTCGGCATGGGCGCGGCGGGCGCGCTGCTGGTCGTGATCTGCGCCGTGCCGCTGCCTTTCCACACCATCGCCAGCGGCGTGGTGTGGCCGCCGGAGCACGCGCGGCTGCGTCCCGGCACCGACGGCTTCATCGCCGAGATGCTGGCGCGCGACGGCGACCGTGTGGCCGCCGGCGACGTGCTGGTGGTGCTGGAAGACCCGGCGCTGATCGTCGAGCGCGAGCGCCTCACCAACCGCGTCGAGCAGCTCGAGGCCGGCCGCTACAGCGCGCTCACCGCCAGTCCCGAGCAGGCGAAGAACGCCGAGGAAGAGCTCGTGCGCGTCCAGGAAGACCTGAAGCGCGTGAACGACAAGATCGCCGAGCTCGAAGTGCGCGCGCAGGCGGACGGCGTGCTCGTCATGCCGCAGCAGCAGGACCTGCCCGGCACGTTCGTGCGCAAAGGCGCCACGATCGGCTATGTGCTCGAGCGCCGCGAGATCGGCGTGCGCGCGGCGCTGCCCGAATACGATGCGGCGTTCCTGCGAGGCGGCGCGCGCGGCGTCGAAGTGCGCCTCGCCGGCGACACCGTGACGATACCCGCGAAGATGGTGCGCGATATCCCCGCCGCGACGCACGAGCTGCCGAGCCCCGCGCTCGGCGACAAGAACGGCGGTTCGCTCGCCACCGACCCCGCCGACACCGACGGCGTGAAGACGCAGGAGCCGGTCGTGCTCGTCGACGTGGCGCTGCCCGAGACCGCGCTGGAGCGCGTCGGCAGCCGCGCGTGGGTGCGCTTCGACCACGGCGCGACGCCGCTCGCGGCGCGCTGGTATCGCCAGGCGCGCCAGGTCCTGCTCCAGCACTTCAATCCCGCGGGTTAAAAAATGAGAGCCGACGTGCTGCCGGTGCCAGGCATCGTGCTCGGCGTCTATCCCGAGCGGCGCACCGGCGCACGCGATCCGGTGGAAGCGCTGCTCGCCAAGGCGAAGACGTTCTTGCCGGTGCGCGCGGCTTCCACCAACGACCGCTTCATCGCGGCGGTGAACGCGCACTCGGCGGCGCTCGAGGGCGCCGACGAGGCGTGCATCGCCGAGCGCGTGGTGCAGATCCGCGCGCGCCTCGCGCGCCACGGGCTGGCGGACGACCTCGTCGCCGAAGCCTTTGCGCTGGTGTCGCGCACCTGCGCGCGCACGCTCTCGATGCAGCCTTTCGCGACCCAGCTCATCGCCGCCCGCGTCATGCTGCGCGGCGCGCTCGCCGAAATGGCCACCGGCGAGGGCAAGACGCTGGCCGCGGGCCTCTGCGCCGCGACCGCGGCGCTCGCCGGCATCCCGATCCACGTCATCACCGCCAACGACTACCTCGTCGCCCGCGACGCGAAGATCCTCGAGCCGTTGTATTCGGCGCTGGGGCTCACCGTCGCCGCCGTGACCGGCGCGGTGCCGCCGCACGAGCGCCGCCCGAAGTACGACTGCGACATCGTCTACTGCACGGCCAGCGAGCTCGTCTTCGATTACCTGCGCGACGGCTTGACCCGCAAGGCATCGCGCGGCGACCTCTTCGAGCGCGCCGCCGCGATGGCGAGCGGCAAGGCCGCCGCGCGCAAGACGGTGCTGCGCGGATTGTGCATGGCGCTCGTCGACGAAGCCGACTCGGTGCTGATCGACGATGCGCGGGTGCCGCTCATCCTGTCCGAGCGCGTCGAGAACGCAGGCGAGCAGCGCTACCTCAAAGCGGCGCTGGACGCGGCGCGGCGACTCGTTTCCGAGAAGGATTTCACACTTCATCGCGGCCGCATGGCCGCCGAGCTCACGCCGGCGGGCGCCGACGCCCTCGACGCGATGGGCGGCGACGGCGCCTGGAAGAACCGCCTGCACCGCGACGAGACGGTGTGCACCGCGCTCGCCGCGCTGCACCTCTACGAGCAGGACCGGCATTACCTCGTCCGCCGCGGCGAGGTGACGATCATCGACGAATCGACCGGCCGTCTCGCCGTCGGTCGCGTGTGGTCGCGCGGCCTGCATCGACTGATCGAGCTGAAAGAAGGCCTGGAAGCCGGGATTGAGACGGCGACTGTGGCGCAGATCACTTACCAGAGATTTTTTAAGAGGTATCTTCGCTTAGGTGGGATGAGTGGGACTTTGGCCGAAGCGCGCGCGGAGCTCGCCTCGGTGTACGGCCTCGAAGTGACTCGCATTCCCCTCGGCCGGCCCGCCCTCAGGGTCGTGCTGCCCACCCGGCTCTACCCGGATCGCGAAACGCAGTGGCAGGCGGTAGTGCAGGAAGCGATCGAGACTGCCCGGACCGGGCGTCCGGTGCTGATCGGAACCGATTCGGTCGCGGAATCTGAAGCTTTGTCGCGGCGGTTGGCTCAAGTCGGGCAGCCGCATGCCGTTCTAAACGCACGCCAGGATAGCTCGGAGGCCGAAATCATCGCAGCGGCGGGCCAGCCCGGTCGCATCACGGTCGCCACCAACATGGCCGGCCGCGGCACCGACATCGAGCTCGGGCCCGAAGTCGCCGCGCGCGGGGGTCTGCACGTCATCTGCTGCCAGCACAACGTATCCCGGCGCATCGACCGGCAGCTCGTCGGCCGCTGCGCGCGCCGCGGCGACCCGGGCAGCGTGCGCACGCTGCTCAGCGTCGACAAGCCGCTGATCGCCAAAAGCGCGCCGCGGTTCGTCGCGCGGCGGGTGACGGCGCCGGGGCTGGAAAGGCCGCAACGGCTGGTGCGCTTCCTGGTGACGTGGCCGCAGCGTATCGAGGAGCGGCGGCAGCGTAACGAGCGGCGCGAGCTTTTGAAGCGCGACACGCACGCGGAGCGTGCACTGAGTTTTGGAGCGGCGAAAGAATGAGGACTGCCACCATGAAGAACATCGTAGCGATGCTGACGCTCGCTTTCGCGGCTGTAGCGGCGCCGGCCCACGCGGCCCAGCCCGCGCCGCTGCGCTGCGTGATCGAGCCCGACAGGGTCGCCGAAGTCGGCACGCCGGTGATCGGCGTCGTCGAGCAGGTGCTCGTCGACCGCGGCGACGTGGTGCGCCAGGGCCAGCTCCTCGCGCAGCTGCGCGCCAACGTCGAGCGTGCGAGCGTGGGCGCGGCGGAAGTGCGCGCCCAGGCCGACGCCGACGTCCAGGCCGCCGCCGCCAACTACGACTTCCAGAAGCAGAAGCTCGCGCGCACCGAAGAGCTGATGCTGAAGAAGTTCGTGTCGGCGCAGGCGCTCGACCAGGTCCGCGCCGAAGCGAGCGTCGCCGAGCAGCGCCTCGCCCAGGCCCGCGAGCAGAAGCGCGTCGCGCAGCAGGAGCTGCAGACCGCCCACGCCCAACTCAGCCTGCGCCAGATCCGCGCGCCGTTCTCCGGCATCGTCGCCGACCGCTTCGTCAACGCCGGCGAGCGCGTGGAAGTCAAGCCGCTGTTCCGTATCGCGCGCGTCGATCCGCTGCGCGTCGAGATCGTCGCGCCGGCGGCGCTCTACGGCTCGGTCAAGAAAGGCATGCCCGCGCAGATCCTGCCCGAGCTGCCGAACGCGACCAAGCTCGACACCAAGGTCGTCCTCGTCGACAAGATCATCGACGCGGCGAGCAACACTTTCCGCGTTCGCGCGGAGCTGCCGAACGCCAACGGCGCGGTGCCTTCGGGCCTGCGCTGCCGCGCCGAGCTGCCGGGCGTCGAAGCCGCGGCCCCGGCGCCGGCGTCCGAGAAGCGCGCCGCCGCGAGCGTGCGCCCGCAGCAGGCGTCGCTGCGGGTCGATTCGCGCATGGCCGACGCCAAGAACTAAGGCTCGCGAGACCGTGCCCCCCGCGGGTGTGTTCATGCGCCTCCTGCAGCGTGCGGTGACCCCGCGCGCTGTCGGCGCTTCTGCACCCCGCCGCATGAACGTCGAGGAGGTCGAGCCGCGCATCCTGCACTCGGCGGACCTCGCGCCTTTCGTCACCGCCGACGTCGGTGCCTCGCAGATCGAGATGCGCGTCGTCGAGAGCCCGCCCGTCGCGCAGATGCCGGCGACCCAGCAGCACGACGAGCGCCGCCACGAGCTCGTCGTGGTCGACAGCGCGATTCCGGATTACCAGAAGCTCGTCGACGACATCCTCGCGTCCGGCGACGACACGCGCGACATCGACGTGCTCGTGCTGCGTCCCGGCGACGGCGCGAGGCGCGTCACCGACGCGCTCGCCGGCCGCAGCGACATCGACGCGCTGCACATCGTGTCCCACGGCAAGGACGGCGTGGTCTACCTCGGCCGCGACACGCTCGACCTCGCCGGCATCGCCGCGCGCCGCGACGAGATCGCGCGCTGGGGTGCGGCGCTCGCGGACGATGCAGACATCCTGATCTACGGCTGCGACGTCGCGCAGACGCAGGACGGGCGCGCGATGCTGCAGGAGCTTGCGAAGCTCACCGGCGCGGACGTCGCGGCGAGCACCGACACCACCGGCGCCGCGCAGCTCGGCGGCGACTGGGACCTCGAATACCATGCGGGCGCCATCGAGACCGCGGGTGCGCTGAGCGCGAGCGCGCAATGGCAGGGTGTGCTCGGCTCGGCGCCGGTACTCAACGGCGCGAACCCCTTCACGTCGATAGCCGAGGACGCCGCGACCAACGACGGCACGACTGTCGCGGACCTCATCCTCGGACAGGTGACCGACGGCGATCCGGGCGCCCTGCAAGGCATCGCGATCACCGCGGTCGACAACACCCACGGCACGTGGCAGTACTCGCTCGACAACGGCGGCTCGTGGAATGCGATCTCGGGCGTTACTCCGCACGCCGCGCTTCTGCTCGACGCATCGAACAAGGTGCGCTTCGTGCCGACCGCGAACTGGAACGGCACCGTCGCGAACGGCATCACCTACCGCGCGTGGGACCAGACGAGCGGCACGGTCGGCGGCACCGCTCCGACCGATTTCGTCAGCAATACGGTGAAAGACGCCTTCGACGTCGCGTCGTACGACCAGAACAACGGGACGATGAACTGGAGCGCCGACTGGATCGACAGCGACGGCAGCGCGGCGGGCGGCCAGATCAGCATCAACGGCGGCGCGCTCAGGTTCGACGGCTCGCTCCTTGCCACGAGCAGCATCGCGCGCGAAGTCGACTTGTCCGGCACGAGCGGCGCGACGCTGACGTTCAGGGCCACCAACGCGCTCGTGCTCGCGTCGGTCGCGCTCGACGTCTCCAGCGACGGCGGCGCGAACTACACTTCGCTCACGGGCTCGGTGGCGGCCGGCAATGCGAGCTTCGACCTCTCGGGATTCGCCGCGGTCAACACGCGCATCAAGTTCACGATCAGCGGCGTGCTGGGCGGTGGCGGCAACCTGACCGTGGACGACCTGCAGATCGCCTTCGACCGCCCGGCGAACGGGGGCGATACCGCGTTCAGCAGCGCCACCGCGTCGAGCGCGATCACGGTGCTGCCGGTCGACGATGCGCCGGCGGGCGCCGACAAGACGATCACGATGCTCGAGGACGGCGTGCGCACGCTGACCGCCGCCGATTTCGGCTTCAGCGACGCCGTCGAAAGCGACGCCCTGAAAGCGGTGAAGATCGCAACGCTGCCCGCTGCGGGCTCGTTCACGCGCGACGGCATCGCGGTCACTCTGGGCGAGAGCGTCGACGTCGCCGATATCAACGCGGGCAAGCTCGTATACACGCCGGCCGCCGATGCGAGCGGCGCGGCGTACGCGAGCTTCACCTTCCAGGTGCAGGACACCGGCGGAAACGCCAACGGCGGCGTGGACCTCGACCCCACGCCGAACACGATCGCCTTCGACGTCACCTCGGTGAACGACGCGCCGGGCAGCGCCGATCACACCGTCTCCGCCGTCGAAGACACGCCGTATGTCTTCCTCGCGTCCGATTTCCCGTTCAGCGACGGCGACGGCCATACGCTCGACGCGGTGAAGATCGGCACCGTCTCGGGTGCGGGCGCGCTGCGCTTGAACGGCGCGGCGGTGACCGCGGGCCAGGTCGTGCTCGCGACCGACATCGCCGCCGGCAAGCTCGTGTTTACGCCGGTGGCGAACGCGAACGGCGTGGCATACGCGAGCTTCACCTTCCAGGTGCGCGACAGCGGCGGCACCGCGAACGGCGGCGTCGACCTCGATCCGACGACGCGCACCATGACCATCGACGTCGCGGCGGTGAACGATGCGCCGTCGGGCGCGGCCAAGACGGTCACGGCGATCGAAGACACGCCGTTCGTGTTCTCGGCCGCCGATTTCGGTTTCACCGACGCGATCGATTCGAATGTCCTGCTCGGCGTGAAGATCGGCACGCCGCCGCTCTCCGGAACCCTCGCGCTCAACGGCGTTGCGGTCATCGCGGGGCAGACGATCGACGCGGCCGACATCACGGCCGGCAAACTCGCGTATCAGGCGCCGCTCAACGCGTGGGGCGCGGGCTACGCCAATTTCACGTTCCAGGTACGGGACAACGGCGGCACGAGCAACGGCGGCGTCGACCTCGATCCGACCCCGCGCCTGATGACGATCAACGTGACCGACGTGCAGGACGCGCCGGTGCTCAACGGCGCCAACGATCTCGCTGCGATCAACGAAGACGTGACCAATCCCGCGGGCACGCTCGTGTCGGCGCTCATCTCGGGCAAGGTCGCCGACAACGACGGCGGCGCCGTCGGCGGCATCGCGGTGAGCGCGTGGGACAACACCAACGGCACGTGGCAATACTCGACCAACGGCGGCGGCGCGTGGAACGCGTTCACGACCCTGCCGGCGAACTCGGTGCGCCTGCTCGCGGCGGACGCGAGCACTCTGGTGCGCTTCGTGCCCAACGCGAACTTCAACGGCACGGTGGCCAACGGCCTCACCTTCCGCGCGTGGGATCGCACGACCGGTGTGGCGGGCGGTGTCGCGTCGACCATCGCCAACCCGACGTTCCGCGACAACTTCGACAGCGTCTCGTACTCGAACAGCGACGGCACCCGCGCTTGGGCAGGCTCGTGGGTCGACGGCGACGGCAGCGCGAGCGGCGGACGCATCAAGGTGGCCGGCGGCGAGCTCGAGATCCGCGGCAACGGTCTCGAGAGCATCTACCGCGAGGCGGATCTCTCGTCGGTGACCTCGGCGACGCTGTCGTTCGCGTACCGGAACACGATCCCCGGCGGCGATGCGACCGCCGTCGCGATCCAGGTCTCGAACAACGGCGGATCCAGCTACACCACGCTCGCGAGCTTCACTTCGGCGTCTCTCACCGGAACCGGAACGTATAGCGCGGACCTCACGCCGTACCTCTCGGCGAACACGCGCGTGCGGTTCAACGTCACCGCGACGTCCTCGCCGGTGCGCAGCGTTTTCGTCGACAACCTGCAGATCGCGACCGTCGGCGGCGGCGTCGGCGGCGCGAGCGCGCTCAGCGATGCGACCACGTCGAGCGGCATCGTCGTGAACCCGGTCAACGATGCGCCGGTGGGCACGAGCAACACCGTGACGACGCTGGAAGACTCGCCGTACACCTTCACGATCGCTTCGTTCGGCCTGACCGATCCGGTGGACGGCGGCGCCAACGGCCTGAACGCGGTGAAGATCTCGTCGCTGCCGACGGCGGGCACGCTGACCCTCGACGGCGTTGCGGTCACCTCCGGCCAGTTCGTGAGCGCGGCCGATATCGCCGCGAACAAGCTCAAGTTCAACCCGGTGTCGAACGCGAACGGTACCGGCTACGCGAGCTTCACGTTCCAGGTGCAGGACGACGGCGGCACCGCGAACGGCGGCGTCAACCTCGACGCGGTCGCGCGCACCATGACGGTCGACGTCACCGCGGTCAACGACGCGCCCACCGGCACGAGCACTACGGTGACGGCGAACGAGGACGTGCCGTTCACGTTCACGACCGCGCACTTCGGTTTCGGCGATGCCGCCGATGCGGGCGCGAACACGCTGGCCGCGGTGAAGATCTCGTCGCTGCCCACCGCCGGCACGTTGACGCTCGACGGTGTCGCGGTGACGGCGGGGCAGTTCGTGAGCGCGGCGGACATCACCGCGGGCAAGCTGCGCTTCGCCGCAGCCGCGAACGCGAACGGCGCCGGCTATTCGAGCTTCACGTTCCAGGTTCAGGACACCGGCGGCACCGACAACGCAGGCGTCGATCTCGATGCCACCGCGCGCACCATGACGATCGACGTGACCGCGGTGAACGACGCGCCGACCGGCACGGGCAAAACCGTCACCCTCAACGAAGACACCGCCTTCACCTTCGGAACCGCGGACTTCGGTTTCGCCGACGCGATCGACGCGAACGGTTTCAAGGCCGTGAAGATCACCACGCTATCCACCGCCGGTACGCTCACGCTCGACGGCGTCGCGGTGACCGCGGGCCAGTTCGTGACGGTTGCGGACGTGACTGCGGGCAAGCTCAGGTTCAACCCCGCGGCGAACGCCAACGGCACGGGCTATGCGAGCTTCACCTTCCAGGTGCAGGACGACGGCGGTACGGCCAACAACGGCGTCGACCTCGACGCGACCGCGCGCACCCTGGCGTTCAACGTCACCGCGGTGAACGACGCGCCGACCGGAACCAGCAACACCGTGACCACGAACGAAGACACCACGTTCACGTTCACGACCGCGCACTTCGGGTTCGCCGACGCGACCGACGCGAACGCGCACGGGCTCAAAGCGGTGAAGATCGCGACACTGCCCACCGCGGGCACGCTGGCGCTGAACGGCGTCGCGGTGACCGCGGGGCAGTTCGTCACCGCCGCCGACATCGCGGCGGGCAAGCTCAAGTTCACCCCGACGGCGAACGCCAACGGCACCGGTTACGCGAGCTTCACCTTCCAGGTGCAGGACGACGGCGGCACGGCGAACGGCGGCATCGACCTCGATCCGACCGCGCGCACCATGACGGTCAACGTGACGGCGGTGCAGGACGCGCCGACCCTCAACGGCGCGAACGATCTCACCTCGATCAACGAAGACGCGACGGGCAACACCGGCACGCAGGTGTCGACCCTGATCGCCGGCCGCTTCGGCGACGTCGACGCGGGCGCGCTGTCGGGCATCGCGGTGACCGCCGTCGACGACACCCACGGCACGTGGCAGTACTCGATCAACGGCGGCACGACCTGGAGCGACTTCGGCCTGACGACGTCCGGCAGCGCGCGCCTGCTCGCGGCCGACGCGCGGGTGCGCTTCGTGCCCGACGCGAACTGGAACGGCACGGTCGCCAACGGCATCACCTTCCGCGCCTGGGACCGCACGACCGGTGTCAACGGCGGCGTCGCGCCGACGATCTCGAACCCGGTGTTCCAGGACAACTTCAGCACGGTCTCGTACTCGAACAACGACGGCACCGCGGTCTGGAGCGGCTCGTGGAGCGATGCCGACCAGGACCCCAACGGCGGCCGCATCCGCGTGCGCAACGGCCTGCTCGAGATCAGCGGGAAGTCCGCGGCCGGCATCTACCGCGAGCTCGACCTCTCCGGCACGACCGGCGCGACGCTCTCGTTCACCTACGTCAACTCGCTCAATTCCAACGACGACGCGGTCATCACGATCCAGGTCTCGTCGAACGGCGGCGCGAGCTATACGACGATCGGCGCGTTCACCGCGACGAACGCCGGCATCGGCACTGCGTCCGGCGACATCAGCGCATTCCGCTCGGCGAACACCCGCATCCGCTTCGAGGTGACCACGCCCGACAACAAGGCGGGCACGGTGTACATCGGCACGCTGCAGGTCTCGGCGACCGCCCCGGGCAGCGGCGGCGCCACCGCGTTCAGCACCGCGACCGCGAGCAGCGACCTCACGGTCCTGCCGGTAAACGACGCGCCGGCGGGTGCGAACAAGACCGTGACCACGCTCGAAGACACCGCATACGTCTTCGGCGCCGCCGATTTCGGTTTCTCGGATGCGACCGATGCGGTGTCCAACTCGGGCGCGAACGCGCTCAACGCGGTGCGCATCACCACCGTGCCGGCCGCGGGCTCGCTCAAGCTGAACGGTGTCGCGGTCACGGCAGGACAGTTCGTCTCGGCCGCCGACATCGCCGCCGGCAAGCTCGTGTACACGCCGGGCGCCGATGCGAGCGGCAACAGCTACGCGAGCTTCACGTTCCAGGTCCAGGACAACGGCGGCACGACGGGCGGCGGCATCGATCTCGATCCCACCGCGGCCACGATGACGATCAAGGTCACCGAGGTGAACGACGCGCCGACCGGCGCGAGCACCACGCAGACCGTGCTCGAGGACGGCTCGTACGTCTTCAGCTCGGCGAGCTTCGGCTTCGCCGATACGCACGATACGCCCGACGACAAGCTGAAAGCGGTGAAGATCACCACGCTGCCGACCGCCGGCACGCTGACGCTCAAAGGCAACACGGTCACCGCCGGCCAGCTCGTCACGGCGAAGGACATCACCGACGGCAACCTCGTCTACCGCCCGGCGGCGAACGCGAACGGCGCGGGCTATGCGGGCTTCACCTTCCAGGTGCAGGACACCGGCGGCACCGCCAACGGCGGCGTCGATCTCGATCCGGTCGCTCGCACCTTCACCTTCGACGTCACCGCGGTGAACGACGCGCCGCGCGGCGCCGACAACACCGTGACGCTGCTCGAAGACACCACGCGCGCGTTCGCGCTCGCCGACTTCGGCTTTACCGACACCGCGGACGGCGGCGCGAACAACCTCTTCGCGGTGAAGGTCGTGACGGTCCCCGGCGCCGGCTCGCTCGCGCTCAATGGCGTCGCAGTCGTTGCAGGCCAGTCGGTGAGCGCCGCCGATATCGCGGCCGGCAGGCTCACCTTCCGCGCGGCCGCCAATGCGAACGGCGCCGGTTATGCCGCGTTCACCTTCCGCGTGCAGGACGACGGCGGCACGGCCAACGCGGGCATCGATACCGACCCGCTCGCGCGCACGATGCGTATGGACGTCACCGCGGTCAACGATACGCCGCGCGGCTCCGATACGTCCGTCGGAACGCTGGAGAACGAGCCCTTCGTGTTCACCGCCACGGCGTTCGGTTTCTCGGACGCGCGGGACGGCAACGCGCTGCTGGCGGTGAAGATCGCGTCGCTGCCGACCGCCGGGTCGCTCACGCTGAACGGCGCGGCGGTCGTCGCGGGACAGGTGGTGAGCGCGGCCGACCTCGCCGCCGGCAAGCTCGTCTATGCGCCCCCGGCGAACACGAGCGGGCTCGGCGTCGGCCGCTTCACGTTCCAGGTGCAGGACGACGGCGGCACTGCGAACGGCGGCATCGATATGGACCCCACGCCGAACACCCTCATCGTCGACATCGGCGCGATCAACCACGCGCCCACCGGCACCGACGCCACGGTGCAGATGAACGAAGACGGTCGCTTCGTTTTCGACGCGGCCACGTTCGGCTATTCGGACGAGAACGACGTGCTGCTCAACAACTTCGCGGCGGTGCGCATCACCACGCTGCCGAGCGCGGGCACGCTCACCCTGAACGGCGTCGCGGTGACCGCGGGTCAGTCCGTGTCGGTCGCCGATCTCGCGGCGGGCAGGCTCGTCTACGCGCCGGACGCCGACGCCAGCGGCAACGGCTACGCGAGCTTCACGTTCCAGGTGCAGGACGACGGGGGCACCGCCAACGGCGGCCTCGATCTCGACCAGAGCGAGAACACGATCACCTTCAACGTGCGCCCGGTGAACGACGCGCCGTCGGGTGCGGACCGCACCGCGCGCATCGACGAAGACACGAGCTACACCTTCGCGGTCGCCGATTTCGGCTTCAGCGATCCGGCCGAGGGCAACGGCTTCCGCGCGGTGCGCATCGACGGGCTGCCGACCGCCGGCGGACTCACGCTCGACGGCGTCGCGGTCAGCGCGGGGCAGACGATAGCCGCGGCGGACATCGCGGCGGGCAAGCTGGTGTATGCGCCCGCAGCCAACGCCGGCGGCGCGGCGTACGCGCGCTTCTCGTTCCAGGTGCAGGACGACGGCGGCGTCACGAACGGCGGTTCCGATATCGACGCGATCGCCCGCACGTTCACGCTCGACGTGACGGCGGTGAACGACGCGCCGGTCGGCACGAGCGCGACGGTCACGATGAACGAGGACGGTTCGCTGGTCCTCAACGCCGCCGCCTTCGGTTTCACCGATCCGGTGGATGCGCCGGCGAACGCGCTGAAAGCGGTGACCATCACGACCGTGCCCGTGACCGGGACGCTCGCGCTGAACGGTGTCGCGGTGACTGCGGGACAGTCGATCGGCGCGGCCGACCTCGCGGCGGGGCGCCTCGTCTACACGCCGCTCGCGAACGAAAGCGGCGCCGCCTACGCGACCTTCGGGTTCCTCGTGCAGGACGACGGCGGCGGCGCGGACACCGATTCGATCGAGCGCCTGCTGACGATCAACGTGCTGCCCGTGAACGACGCGCCGAGCGGCGCCGACGCTGCGCTCGCCGCGGTCGAGGACACGGCGATCGTGGTGCCTGCCGCGACCTTCGGCTTCGGCGACGCCGTCGAAGGCCACGGCCTGCTCGCGGTGAAGATCTCGACGCTGCCGAGCGCCGGCACGCTCACGCTGAACGGCTCGGCGGTCGCCGCCGGCCAGTTCGTGAGCGCGGCGGACATCGCGGCCGGCAAGCTCGTCTACACGCCGGGCGCGAACGGCAACGGCGCGGGTTACGCGAGCTTCACGTTCCAGGTCCAGGACGACGGCGGCACCGCGAACGGCGGCATCGACCTCGATACGGTCGCGCACCGGGTGAGCATCGACGTCGCCGCGGTCGACGACGCGCCGACCGGTCGCAGCACGACGGCGACGCTGAACCAGGACGGGAGCTACGCGCTCGCCGCGTCGTCGTTCGGCTTCAGCGACGATGCCGACCATCCGGGGCATACGTTCGTCGGCGTGAACATCTCGGCCACGCCGGGTGCGGGCACGCTCACACTCGGCGGCACGGCGGTGACGGCGGGACAGTTCGTGAGCCTCGCCGACATCAACGCCGGCAGGCTCGTCTACACTCCGTCCGCGGGCGGCAGCGGCAACGCCTACGCGAGCTTCAGCTTCAAGGTGCAGGACAGCGGCGCCGCCGGACTCAACGTCGACACGGTCGCCCGCACGGTCGCGTTCAACGTGACGCCGCGGATCGCGCCGATCGTCGTCGTCGAGACGCCGCCGGTCATGCCGGTGACGGCCCCGCCCGTGACGGTGACGCCGCCGCCGGTGCAGACGATCTCGCAGACGCCGTCTTCGAGCACTCCGTCCGGAACGTCGTCGGGGACGTCCTCCGGCGGCTCGTCGGGCACGTCGAGCGGCAGCTCGTCGTCATCGTCGTCCTCGTCGGACAAGCCGTCCTCGGGCACCACGCAGAGCGCGAGCAAGACGGTCGAGCAGGGCGCCTCGCAGCGCGCCGCGGCGGACGCCGCCGCGGGCGGTGCGGCGGCCGGCGCCGCAGCGGCCGCCGGCGCGGCGGGCGCTCCCGCGGGTCCCGGCGGCGCGGCCTCGATCGTCGTCGGCGCCACCGAAGTGCGCGCCATCGAGGCGACGGTGCAGGGCGTGGGCGGCGGCGTGCAGCGTCTCGACGGACAGGTGCGCAGCGAAACCCGCAACGCGATGGGCCCGGCGTTCAACGTGGTCTCCGACGCGCCGTTATTGCTGGCTCAGGTCCAGCAGGGCGACACGATGTCGGACCTCGGCAAGGCGTTCGGCCTCACCCAGTCGAGCTCGAGCTCGTCGTCGGCCCTGGCGGCGGCCAACGAGAAGCGCCACCTCGTCCAGCAGCTCGACGAAGTGCGCGACAACATCCGCGAGCAGCAGCGGCTCGAAGCGAGCACGGTCGCGGCGAGCGCGTCGGCGGCGGTCAGCCTCTCGGTCGGTTACGTGGTGTGGCTGCTGCGCGGCGGCGTGCTGGTGTCGACGTTCCTGTCGGCGATGCCGGCGTGGCGCCTGGTCGACCCGCTGCCCATCCTCGAGCGTCTCGACGAGGAAGGCGCCGAGGACGACGATTCGCTCGAATCGCTGGTCGCGCGCAACAACGTCGCGTCGACGGACAGCGACCAGCCCGCCGGGCCCGGCGCGCTCACGGTGGAGGCGGTATGAAGCTGAAATTCAAGCTCAACGCGAGGGCGTACGTCGCCTTCGGGCTGGCGTCGCTCGCGGCGAGCATCGTGCTCGTCTCGAGCGTGCTCGGCCTCTTCCCGGACCGCGACGGCGCGGTGCGCCAGGGCCGCGCGACCTTCGCCGAGACGCTCGCCGCGAGCGCGACCGTGCTCGTCGCGGACAAGCACATACCCCAGCTCGAGGCGCTGCTCCAGTTCACGGTCAAACGCAACGGCGACCTGTTGTCGGCCGCGGTGCGCACCGCCGAAGGCAAGCCGATCGTGTCGACCGCCGGCCACGAAGCGAATCGCGGCCATGCGGGGCAGTCGACCGATGCGTACATCGAAGTGCCGATCATGTCGAACGGCCAGCGATGGGGCCAGCTCGAGCTGCGCTACACGCCGCTCGGCGGCGGCATGTTCGACACCGCCTTGCTCCAGCTCGCGCTCTTCGTCGGCCTGTCGGGTTTCTGCTCGTTCTATTTCTATCTCGCGCGCGTGCTCTCTCAGCTCGATCCCTCGCGCGCGATTCCCGGCCGGGTGCGCGCGGCGCTCGACACGCTGACCGAGGGCCTGCTCGTCATCGACAAGCGCCAGAACATCGTGCTCGCGAACGAAGCGTTCGCGAACCTGCTGGGCACGACGCCCGACAAGCTGCTCGCGACGCTCGTCTCCAGCCTGCAATGGATGACCAACGACGGCGAGCCGCTCGCCGCGGAGAGCCATCCGTGGGCCAAGGCGCTGGCAGAGGGTAACGCGGTCACCAACGAATCGATCGCGCTGCGCGACGGCGAGGGCGTGAAGCGCACGTTCATCGTGAACTGCGCGCCGGTGCTCGGCAGCCGCGGCCGCGCCTCGGGCGTGCTCATCTCGCTCGACGACGTGACCCAGCTCGAGAACAACAAGGTCGAGCTGTCCGAAGCGAAGGAGCGCGCCGAGGCCGCCAACCGCGCCAAGAGCGACTTCCTCGCAAACATGAGCCACGACATCCGCACGCCGATGAACGCGATCCTCGGCTTCACGGAGCTGCTCAAGCGCGGGTATACGAAGAACGAGCGCGACGCGAAGAAGTACCTGGAGACGATCCACTCCTCGGGCAAGCACCTGCTCGAGCTCATCAACGACATCCTCGACCTGTCGAAGGTGGAAGCGGGGCAGCTCGACGTCGAGAAGCTCTCGTGCTCGCCGTACTCGCTGGCGCACGAGGTCGAGACCGTGCTCGGGGTGCGCGCGAAGGAGAAGGGCGTCGCGCTCGAGTTCGGCGTGGTCGACCGGATCCCCGAGACGATCACGACCGACCCGACGTACCTGCGGCGTATCGTGACGAACCTCGTCGGCAACGCGATCAAGTTCACCGAGAAAGGCGCGGTCGGCGTCGTGCTGCGGATGGACGGCGACAAGCTCGCGATCGACGTGAAGGACACCGGCATCGGCATCCAGCCCGACAAGGTCGCGAGCGTGTTCGAGCCGTTCACCCAGGCCGACAGCTCGGTGACGCGCCGCTTCGGCGGCACGGGCCTCGGCCTGACGATCAGCCGCCGCTTCGCGCGCGCGCTGGGCGGCGACATCGTCGTGGCGAGCGTCTTCGGCGAAGGCAGCACCTTCACGGTCACGGTCGATACCGGCTCGCTCGAGGGCGTGCGCATGCTCGCCGAGCAGGACCTCGCCGCGAAGCTCGAAGAAGGCGGCGACGCCAGCGAAGCGAGCTGGGCGTTCCCGCAGGACAAGCGCGTGCTCGTCGTCGACGACGGCCCGGAGAACCGCGAGCTGCTGCGTCTGGTGCTCACCGAAGCCGGTCTCGCCATGGACGAGGCCGAGAACGGCCTCGCGGGTGTCGAGGCGGCGCGCAAGGGCCGCTACGACGTCGTCCTGATGGACATGCAGATGCCGGTGATGGACGGCTTCACCGCCACGCGCACGCTGCGCGAGGAAGGCGTGACGATCCCCATCTACGCGCTCACCGCCAACGCGATGAAGGGCGCGGAGAAAGAGGTGCTCGCCGCCGGCTGCACCGCGCTCGTCGCCAAGCCGATCAACATCGATCTGCTGATGGAGACGCTCGCCGAGGTGCTGGGAGGCCGCCGCGTCGAAGGCGAAAAAGCGACGATCACGGTGCCGCAGTCGGTCGAGACCGAGGTTGCGGCCGCCGCCGACGGCCCGCCGGTCCGCTCGCGTCTCGCCGGCAATCCGCGACTCAAGCCCGCGATCGTGAAGTTCGCGAGCCGGCTCGACGAGCAGCTGCGGCTCATGGACCGCGCCCACGAGCAGGCCGACTACGCGCAGCTTGCGGCGCTGGCGCACTGGCTCAAGGGCGCGGCCGGCACGGTCGGCTACAACGAGTTCACCGAGCCCGCGGCGGAGCTGGAGGACGCGGCGAAGACCGGCAACGCGGGCGCGGTGCGCACGATGATGGCCGAGGTGAAAAGCCTGGCCTCGCGCCTGGAGACGCCGGACGCGCCGGCTGTAGCGGCCGATGCGGCTGCGCCGGTTCAGGCGCAGCCGGCCCGGCCGGTGCTCAAGGTCGTCGGCGCGCCGGTGCGCTCGCGCCTCGCCGGCAATGCGCGCCTGCACCCGGCGATCCTCAAGTTCACCGGCCGGTTGCAGGAGCAGCTCGCGGGCATGGAGCAGGCGCTTGCCGCGCAGGACGCGGCCGCGCTCGCCGCGCTGGCGCACTGGCTCAAGGGCGCGGCGGGGACGGTCGGCTACGTCGATTTCACCGAGCCCGCGGCCGGCCTCGAGGACGCGGCCAGGTCGCGGAACTTCCAGGCGATCGACGCGATGATGGAGGAAATCCGCAGCCTCGCGTCGCGCATCGAAGCCCCGGGTGTCGCCGCCGCTCCGGTCGCGGCACAATCTCCGCTTTCCGCACCGGTCGAGCCGCCCGCGGCTCAAGGCCTCATGGCGCCTGCCGTTGTTCAGAAACCGGAGTCCGGCGAGCCGGTGCGCTCACGCCTCGCGGGTAACCCGCGCCTGCGCCCCGCGATCCGCAAGTTCGCCGAGCGCCTCGACGCGCAGCTCAAGCTGATGGAAGAGGCGTACGCCGCGGAGGACCTCGCGCAGCTCGCCGCACTCGCGCATTGGCTCAAGGGCGCCGCCGGTACGGTCGGGTACAACGATTTCACCGAGCCCGCTGCGGCGCTCGAAGACGCGGCGAAGACGAAGAACCTCACCGCCCTGCCAGCGGTGATGGCGGAAGTGTGCGGCCTCGCCCGACGGCTCGAAACGCCGCCCGCGGACGAGCCGGCCGCCGTGGCGTAACCGCAACACCTGGGCGACGATGAAACGCACGATCCAGAACGACGAGAGGCCAGTGAACGTCCAGCGGACGTTCGCGAACGCGCTCGTCATGATGGTGGACGACGAGCCGCTCACCATCGACGTCACGCGCGTGCACCTGCTCGACGCGGGTTACAGCCGTTTCACCTCGACGACCGATCCGCTGCAGGCGCTCGACATGATCGAGCGCACGCGCCCCGACGTGCTGCTGCTCGATCTCATGATGCCGGGCATCAGCGGCCTGGAGATCCTGGCGCTGATGGAAGAGCGCGGGCTGCTGCGCTTCGTTCCGACGATCATGCTCACCGGCTCGCGCGATCCGGCGAACAAGCTCAAGGCGCTGTCGCTCGGCGTCTCCGAATTCCTCATGAAGCCGCTCGACCCGAGCGAGCTGGTGCTGCGCCTGACCAACACGCTCGCGGCCAAGGCGTACTGGCAGGGCGGCGCCGCGGCGCGCTGGCCGGTGAGGGACGCGCGATGACCGCGGTGAGGGCGATGGTCGAGCCGCTGCCGTCGATGCCGGCAGGCTCGCCCGCGGACGCGGCGCGCGACCGCGCCGGGGAGAGCCGGAAGCTCCTCGACGCGCTCGTCATGATGGTCGACGACGAGCCGCTGAACATCGAAGTCACGCAGATCCACCTCGAGGAAGCCGGCTACACGCGCTTCGTCTCGACGTCGAACCCGCTCGAGACGCTCGATCTCCTCGTCGACCGCAGGCCCGACGTGCTGCTGCTCGACCTGATGATGCCGGGCATGAGCGGCCTCGAGATCCTCGCGGCGATGGCGGACCGCAACATCCTGCGCGACGTGCCGACGATCATCCTGACCTCGTCGAAGGACGCGGCGGTGAAGTATCAGGCCCTCGAGCTCGGCGCGACCGACTTCCTGGCGAAGCCGGTCGATCCGAGCGAGCTGCTGCTGCGCCTGCGCAACACGCTCGCGGCGAAAGCGTATCGCGACCGCCTCGCGAACTACGACCTGCTGACCGGCCTTCCGAACCGCAACACCTTCATGGAGCGGCTCGACTGGGGCATGCGCCACGCGGAGCGCTACAAGCACAGCGGCGCGGTGCTGCAGATCGGGCTCGACGAGTTCAAGCGCGTGAACGAGGCGCTCGGCCCCGCGGTCGGCGACGCGATGCTCCAGGGCGTCGCGCAGCGTCTCGAGCAGTGCCTGCGCAACACCGACACCGTCGGGCGGCTCGACGAGGACAGCCCGCGGCCCAGCCTGTCGCGCCTGTCGGGCGACGAGTTCACCGTGCTGCTGCCGGTCGTGCGCAGCGGCGACGACGCCTCGCACGTCGGGCAGCGGCTGCTCGAAGCGATCGCCGAGCCGTTCCACCTCTCCGGTCACGAGATCAACGCCACGTGCAGCGTCGGCATCGCGGTGTTCCCGAGCGACGGCGTCGAGGCCGACACCATCCTCAAGAACGCCGGCGCGGCCATGCTGCACGCGAAGCAGCGCGGCAAGAACTATTCGGCTTTCTATTCGAGCGAGCTCAACGCGCGCGCGCTGCAGCGCCTCCAGCTCACCGCGCAGCTTCGCCGCGGGCTGGAGCGTGACGAGCTCGTGCTGCACTACCAGCCCAAGGTCGACGTGAAGACCGGCGAGGTGGTCGGCGCCGAGGCGCTCGTGCGCTGGCGGCATCCCGACCGCGGCATGGTGCCGCCGGGCGAGTTCATCCCGCTCGCGGAGGAGAACGGCCTCATCGTGCCGCTCGGCGAGTGGGTGCTGAAGAACGCGTGCCGGCAGATCCGCCAGTGGCAGGAAGCGGGCTACCGCGTGCCGTGCGTGTCGGTGAACGTGTCGAGCCAGCAGTTCAGGCAGGGCGACCTCACCGCCGTGGTGAGCCGCATCCTCGGCGAAGCGCAGGTCGACATCTCGCGTCTGTGCCTCGAGCTCACCGAAGGCGTGATCATGGAGAACGCGCAGCAGAACATCGAGACGCTGCGCGATCTCAAGGCGATGGGCGTCAAGCTCTCGATCGACGATTTCGGCACGGGGTATTCGTCGCTGTCGTACCTCTCGCGCTTCCCGCTGGACGAGCTCAAGATCGACCGCTCGTTCATCATGCAGATCAAGGCGCCCGACGATCGCGCCGCCATCGTCACCGCGATCATCGCCATGGCGCACAGCCTGGGACTGTCGGTCGTCGCCGAAGGCATCGAGACCGAGCCGCAGCTCGCGTTCCTCGGCGCGCAGGGCTGCGACGAGTATCAGGGCTACTTCAAGTCCAAGCCCGTGCCGGCGTCCGAGTTCACGCAGAAGTTTCTCGCGGCGGCGTAACAGCGCCTCGTCATTCCCGACGCGCGCCGTGCGCGCGATCGGGAATCCGTTCCGCTACTCCACCCTGATCCCGGCGCTCTTGATGATCCCGGCCCACGTCGCGGTCTCTTTCCTGATGCGCGCGACGAGCTCCTCCGGAGTGCTGGGCTCCTGTTGCAGGCCGAGGCGCTCCATCGAGGATCGCACGTCGCCGTTCTGCAGTGCCTTGACCGAGTCCTTGTGGATGTGCTCGACGATGCTCTTCGGCGTCGCGTGCGGCACCACCAGGCCGTACCACTGGATCGCCTCGAATCCCGGATAACCGGACTCGGCGACCGTCGGCAGGTCCGGTAGCGCATGGCCGCGCTTGGCGCCGGTGCTTGCGAGCGCGCGCAGGCGCCCGGACTTGATGAAGGGGAGCGTCGAGGCGGTGGAGCTGACGTTCATCTGGATCTCGCCCGCGAGTATGGCGGCGAGCGCGGGCCCTGCGCCTTTATACGGCACGTGCACGACGTCGATGCCGGTAGTCTTCTTGAACAGCTCGGCGGCGAGGTGGTTCGAGCTCCCCACGCCGGCCGATCCATGACGGAACGCGCCGGGCTTCTGCTTGGCCAGCGCGACGAACTCCTTGACCGTCTTGGCCGGAACGCCGGGATGCACCACGACGATCTGGTCGCTCACCGCGAGGATGACGACGGGCTGCAGATCTTTTTCGACGCTGAAAGGCAGCTTGTAGAGGCTCGGATTTGCGGTGAGCTGGGTGTCGAGCGCCAACAAGACCGTGTAACCGTCCGGGCTTGCGTGCGCGACAATCTCGCTGCCGATGTTGCCGGCGGCGCCCGTGCGGTTGTCCACCACCCAGTTCTGGCCCATCGATTCGCTCAGCTTCGGGGCGACGATGCGCGCCGTCGTGTCGACGCCGCCGCCCGGCGCGAAAGGCACGACCAAACGCACAGGTCGGGTCGGGTACGCGGAATCGGCTGCGTGCGCGACCCCGGCGGCGATGCAAAAGCCCAGCAGGGCAATGGCGTTCGTGATGCGACTCGGGGGAATGCGGTTCATCATAGTGCTCTCCTCGTTCTGATTCATTTCCCCCTTTTGGAAACGACAGTCGTCAAGCTGTTTGCTTACGCGACTGTATTGCGCGCGGGTTCGGAGATCAATCGCCGTGCCTTTCTCATCGTCATTCCCGACCCGCGACAGCGGAGGGGATCGGGAATCCATTTTGACTTTCAACCGCCGAACGGTGAACGGTGAACGGTGCGATGCGGCGACAAGAAATGGATTCCCGCCTTCGCGGGAATGACGATCATGCGCCTTCGCGGGAATGACGATCGTCCGCCTTCGAGGGGATGACGATCGTCCGCCTTCGAGGGGATGACGATTTGTCGCATTCGCGGGAATGACGATGTCCCGTGCGCGGGAATGACGGGCGCGTGCTTCGGAAGTGACGATCCTACGATGATGCGGCGCGCGTGAGGCACGCGCGATAGCGCGTGTCGACGCGATTGGCGAACCAGTCGGTGGTGAGCTTGCGCGTGATCTTCGGGCTGGTCAGCAGGATCTTCGGCAGCACGGCGCGCGGCGCGGGGTGGCCGCTGACTTTGTCGGCGAGCGCGAAGACCCGCGCGTAAAGCTTCGTCTTCTCGAACGCGAGAGTACGGCCCTGTTCGAGGTCGTCGCGGATCTCGCCGACGCTTATGCCGATGCGTTTACCCAGCGTGCGTGTCGCGAGCTCGGTCGCGCCGGGCTCTTTGGCGGGCTGGCCCTGCTCGTAGCGCAGCAGGTCGCCGTCGAGCGCGAGCGGCACGCCGGTGACGAGCGTCACCGCGTTCTGGAAAGCCGCGTTGCGGCTCGCGTAGTGCCCCGCGTTGTAATCGGCGAAGCGATAGAGGTGGCTCGCGTACGACGCCGGATAATCGAGGAGGTGCGCGATGCCGAAATACATGCCGCCGCGCCGCGTGAACACTTCATTGCGTATCGCGCCCGCTTTCGGATACGGATAGGGCCGCGAAGCCGCGTGCGATTCGGCGTACGCGATCGACACCTGCATCGGGCCGCCGGTGCGCACCGGGTTCCTGTCGGCGAAGAAGGTGCGGCCGAGCGGCACCATGCCGATGAAGTCATCGAAGATCTCCGAGAGCTGCTGCTCGGTCTTCACCGCGTCGATGCGCTCGCGGTAGCTCCTGCCGTTCGGCGACGGGATCATGAGCGCGCCCTGCAGCACCACGCCGGGCACGCCGGCGCGCTCGCGCTGGCGCTCGATCTCCTTCCACGCGATCTGCGAGAGATTCGGCACCGCCGGATCGACGCGGAAGTTCGACTCCTGGTCGGTGATCGCGACGACCGCGCACACGTTCTCGCGCGTCGCCGGTATCTCCATCGCGGCGAACGCGGCGTAGATGTCGGTCGCCCATGCGGGACGATTCGTGACGCCGCCGGGCAGCACGCGCGCGATGAAGGCGCGCGCCTCGGCCGGCGTCATCGTCTTGGCGGGCGGCTGCGTGGACGCGGGCTCCGGTGCGCTCGCGCAGCCGGCCACGACCGCGCAAGCTAGTGTCACAATGAGGGCGCGCAAGAAACGGGGAAGGGTGGCATGAAGACAGCGCGCATTATCGCTGCTTTGGGTCGCGCTTTCCGCGCCGATCAGGCAGACGGGGATGAAGGTGCGGTGATGCGTGGAAAGGTGACGGGTGAACTCGCGCGATCGCTTTTCGCCACCGCTTTACCCGTCACCGTTTTTCGTCACTTTTTTCCAACTGAAAAGGAGTTGACCGTTGGCTGATCTCTCGACCTGGCAGACGCGGCCGCGGCCGGAGCGGATTACGCTGGAAGGGCGGTACTGCCGGCTGGAGCCGCTGGACCCGGCGCGGCACGGCGATGCGCTGTTCGACGCGTCGATGGCGCCGGGTGCGGAGGAGCGCTTTCGATGGCTTCCCGACGGACCGCAGGACCGCGCGAGCTACCAGCAGTGGCTCGAGCGTACCGCGCGCTCGGAGGATCCCCTGTTCTTCGCGGTGATCGACCGCACGAGCGGGCGCGCGGAAGGGCGGCAGGCGCTGATGCGCACGACGCCCGAGCACGGCGTCATCGAGATCGGCAACATCCTGTGGGGCCCGCGCATGGCGCGCACGCGCATCGCGACCGAAGCCTTCTTCCTCCACGCGCGCTACGCTTTCGACGACCTCGGCTATCGGCGCTTCGAATGGAAGTGCAACGACCTGAACCAGCCGTCGCGGAATGCCGCGGCGCGCTTCGGCTTCACCTTCGAAGGCGTGTTCAGGCAGCACATGGTCGTCAAAGGCCGAAACCGCGACAGCGCGTGGTTCTCGATGCTCGACGGCGAGTGGCCGCGTATCAAGGCGGCCTACGAGCGCTGGCTCGATCCCGACAACTTCGATCGGGAGGGTCGGCAGCGCAGCGCGCTGGCGAGCTTCAGATCGGCCGTTTGATCGACCGCGTTCGCCCTTACGCCAGCGCGGCGTCCGCCGCCGCGATCAGCGCATCCGCATCGAGCGGCGCCGACGAGTCCGCGGTCGCGACGCCGACGCTCGCGTTAATCCTGACCGGCTGCACCGATGGATCGAACGGCTCGGCGAGCGAGGCGCGCATGCGCTCGGCCGCGGCCGTCGCTTCGGCCTTGCCGCAGGCGGGCAGGACCGCGAGAAATTCCGCGCCGGCCACGCGGCCCATCTCGTCGTAGGGCCTCAGGTGCGCGGTCATGCGCCACACCGCCTGGCGCACGCGCTCGTCGTCCACGGCTTCCGCGAGCTGCACGACGATCGCGCTGACCGGCGTACCCGTTCTGGCCGATTCGGCCAGCCGCTGCTGGAGCCTCTCGCGGATGCCGGCACCGTTCAAAAGGCCGGTCGGCTCGTCGATGGTCGCCTGCGCGCGCATCTCGTCCTGCAGCAGTAACACCCGCTCGGCCTTGTGCAGGCGCGCGCGCAGCTCCCGCGGGTCGAGCGGCTTGCGCAGGTAGTCGTCCGCGCCGCCCTCGAAGCCGTCGGTCACGTCCGACGCCCGGCCGCGCGAGGTGAGCAGGATCACGTATTGATAGGGGCGGCGGTTGCGGGCACGCAGGCGCCGGCAGATCTCGACCCCGTCGGGCGCGGGCATCATCCAGTCGAGCACGGCGAGCGCAGGCGCGTCGGGCGCTTCGAGGAGCTGCCAGGCGTGCGCGCCGTCCTCGCAGGCGACGACTTCGTGTCCGAGGCGCTCCAGCGCGGCGGTCAGCGCCGCGCGCGCCACCTCGTCATCGTCGGCGATCAGGACTTTCATGTGCGGTCATCCGGAAAAACGATCGCCGCATTATGCGGGATCACCCGAATGTGTGACGGCTGAATCGCATAGGGAATTCGGGGACGGCGATCTTTCCGATTTCGCCCGGCAAACACGCCGCCTACGATGCGTCCCATCAGTGGTTAAGAACTATAGATCGGGGTTACGAGGTCAACGGCGCGTCTCACTCGTAGAAACCCTGTCCATCGCAGAGGCGTGCTCGTGACCCAAAGGAGCTGATCATGAAACGTACGATGAAGATGGTGGTGCTTTCTTCGCTTGTGTTCGCGGTGCAGGGCGCGGTGGCGGCCGAGGTCGATCAACCGTACCCCTCCGACGCCGAAGCCAGCTACAGCCTGCCGGCGCTCGACTCGTTCGCCGACCAGATGGCGCGCGCCGGCCGCGCCAACGAGGAACCGCAGTCGTGGGGCGTGGGCAAGCGGCAGGTGACGCCGCACGACCCGTTCCCCTTCGGCGGCGGCTTCATCGACGACTAAAGCGCGCGCTGCGCGCGCGCTCGACCGGTAACGCCAAGGAGGGAAACCAAGGTGTCCCTCCTTGAACCTCCCTTCCTTTGAAAACCGCCTGACCTACGCCGGGCCGGTCGCTGTCCGCGCCGGCGCGTACTTCCCCGTCAGCTGCGGCGTCGTCCCCTTCAGGCCTTTCACCTCGCGATCGAGCCGCGTCTCGCGCGCCCACGTGCGCTTGAGCTCGTCCTTCACTTTCACCGTGAGCTTGCCCAGGCCTTCGACTTCGAGGTCGACGGTGTCGCCGTCCTGGAAAGCGGAGAGGCCGCGGTGGTTGGTGCCGGTGGCGAGAATGTCACCCGGCTCGAGCTCGTGGATCGTCGTGATCCATTCGATGCAGCGCGGGATCCTGTGCGCCATGTCGTCGGTGTTGTAGTTCTGCTTGAGCTCGCCGTTCACCCACAGCTTCACCTGCAGCTTCTGCGGATCCTTGATCTCGTCCCTGGTGACCAGATAGGGCCCGATCGGCGCGAACGTCGCGCGCGACTTCATCTGGTAGAAGGTGTTGCCTTCGGGCAGCACGCCGCGCGCGGAGCCGTCGATGAAGTTGACGTAGCCGAACACGTAGTCCATCGCCTGCGCGGCCGGCACGAAGCTCGCGCGCTTGCCGATCACCAGCGCGAGCTCGGCTTCGCCTTCGAAGATCGTCGCCGCGATGTCGGGCAGCACCATGGTGTCGCCGTGGCCGACGATGCAGCCCGGCGACTTGTGGAAGGCGTTGATCGGTGCCGGCGCCTTGCGCGTGCCGTCCTCCATGTAGTTGACGGCCATGCAGTCGATGTTGACCGGTTTCGGCAGCGGCGGGCGCAGCTTCACCTGCGTCACCGGCACGCCCTTGCCGCTGTCGGCGGCGCGCTGCAGCGGCCCGCGGAACTCCTCGAAGCGCGCGATCAGGTTGTTCATGAGATCGCCGGGACCGGTATGCGGGATCTTCTGCACGATCGAGGTGACGTCGACGACGTCGTTGCCCTTGAGCACGCCGAGACGGTAATCGTTGAACATGACAAGCTTCATGAGCCCTCCTTTGTAGGCGGATTTGTTCGGCTTGTTGTTGTCGTGCGCCCCTCGGACAGCGCCGTTTGCCGGAACATCTTAGGCCATCCCCGACGCGCGCCGCAAACGGGTTATGATGGCCGTGCGCCCAAGCAAACGGAGGAGTATGTGAAGACGAAAACGATTTCGCTCACCCGCCGACACCTCATGCTCGCGGGTATCGCCGGCGCCGCTGCGCCGGCGCTCGGTCTCGCCGAAACCGGTGCGCCGCCCACCGGCGCCGCGGCGCTCTCCCAAGTCTCCATCCATGCCGGCGACACGCTGCTCGTCTCGGGCCGCGTCGTCGACGCCGCGGGCAAACCGCTTCCCGGCTCGCGCGTCGAGCTGCTCCAGCACGGCATCGCGGGCGCGGCCGACGGCGACGGGCGCTTCGTGCTGAGCGCGAAGACCGCGCGCAAGAGCCGCGGCGTGCTGTGCCGCGTCAGCCACGGCGATCGCTCGCGCGTCACCTATCTCGCTTTCGAGCGCAAGCACCGCGGCCGCCGAGACGGCATCGCGATCCTCGACCGCGACGAGCGCGGCACGTGGCGCACCACGTGCGGCCTCACGGTCGTCTGAGGCCGCGCGCATGATGAAGTGGACTCTCGCCGCCGCGCTCGCGGCGGGCTGTGCAGCGGTGCCAGCGCTCGCGCAGGAGTTTCCGACCAGGCCGGTGCGCATCGTCGTGCCGTTTCCCGCAGGCGGCTCGTTCGACACCATGTCGAGGCTGCTCGCGCAGCGCATGCAGCTCGGCACGAACGTCATCGTCGAGAATCGTCCCGGCGGCGGCACGGTGATCGGCACCGAGTACGTCGCGCGCCAGCCCGACGCGCACACGCTGCTCTGCATAGGTCCCAGCTTCACGATGCTGCACGCGCTGCGCAGCCGCGTGCCTTTCGATACCGCGAAGGACTTCAAGGCGGTGACGCAGGCGATCGGGCTGACGATGATCGTCGCGGTGAACTCGTCGCTGCCGGTGAAAACCATGAAGGAGTATCTCGCGCTCGCGAAAGCGCGGCCGGGCGAGCTCACCTACGGCACGTCCGGTCCCGGCACCAGCCACAACATGCTCGGCGAAGCGCTCAACCTCGCGACCAACGTGAAGATCACGCATACGCCGTATCAGGGCGAGGCGCCGGCGGTGATCGCGGCGGTCGGCGGCCACATCACCGGCGTGCTCGTGAACGTCTTCTCGGTCGCGCCGCACGTGAAGACCGGCAGGCTGCGCGGTCTCGCGGTGACCAGCCCCGATCGCGACTGGCTGGTGCCCGAGGTGCCGACCGCGCGCGAAGTGGGTGTGCCGCAGATCGAGGCGATCAACTGGGCGGGCTACGTCGTGCCGTCGGGCGCCAATGCGGCGGCGATCGCGAAGCTCAACGCCGAGCTCGTGAAACACCTCAGCGCCCCCGACATCAAAGAGAACCTGAAGGCGCAGGGGATCGTCGCCATGCCGAGCACGCCGGAGCAGTTCGGGGCGTTGCTCAAGTCGGACGGCGATCGCTACACCCGGATCGCCAAGGCGGCCAACGTGAGGCTCGACTGATGATCACTACGAAGACGGCGCGCATGCTCGCGCGCTACAACCGCTGGTCGAACGACGTGTTCTTCAAGCACGTCGCCGAGCTTCCTGCCGAAGAGATCACCAAGCCGCGGCAGACGCTCTTCAAGAACATCGTCCACACGCTCAACCACATCTACGTCATCGACGACATCTTCCGCGCGCACCTCGAAGCACGCGCCCACGGATACACCGCGCGCAATACCGCCGAGCCGCCGTTGTTCGAAGACCTGCGCCGGAATCAGCGTGAGCTCGACGAGTGGTACGTCGCGTGGAGCGATCGGCAGAGCGACGGCTCGCTCGAGGAGATCGTGAATTTCACCTACGTCGGCGGCGGCGACGGCGCGATGACGCGGGGGCAGATCCTCATGCACGTCGTCAACCACACGAGCTATCACCGCGGCTTCGCCGGCGACCTGCTCTTCCAGATCCCGGGCAAGCGCGCGCCGACGACCGATCTCACCGTCTTCCTGCGCGACGTCCCGCAGGATGGGGTCTGACCCCGGCATCATCGGGGTCTGACCCCGGTTTGCTCCAGGAGGCTCCTATGATCGTGGCTATCGTGACATTCAAGCTGCCGAAGCGCTTGTCTGTAGAGGAAGCCGCTGCGGTGTTTCGCTCGACCGCGCCGAAGTACCTCGGCAAGGCCGGCCTGCGCAGAAAGCATTACTACGTGACCGAAAGCGGCGACCGCGCGGGCGGCATCTATCTGTGGGAATCGAAGGCGGCGGCCGAAGCGTGCTACACGCGCGAATGGCAGGCGATGGTGACCGACAAATACGGCGCGCCGCCGGAGATCGTTTATGCGGACGTGCCGGTGACGGTCGACAACGTGGCGAACCGCATCGAGGAATAGAAAACCCGGGTCAGACCCCGATGAAGCCGGGGTCTGACCCGCTCGGTTACAGCTCGCGGTGGACGAAGTCGATGATCTTCTCGAGCGCGTCGCGCGCCTGCTGCGAGTTGGGATCGTTGGTGATGAACGCTTCGCCGACGTCGTCGAAGAGGTGCAGCTCGACGCGCCCGCCCGCCTTCCTGTAGAGCTGGATGAAGTTGTCGCGGTTCGGCACGGGGTGCGCGACGTCGGCCGTGCCCTGCAGGTAGAGCACCGGCGGCAGCTCGGCCTTCTCACCGCGCTCGAGCGCGCGGGTCGGGTTGCCTTCGGCCATCGCCGCCTCGCTGCCCCAGAACTTGTCGTGGCACGCGATCCATTCCTTCGCGTGCTTCTCCAGCTTGCCCGTCAGGTTCTCTTTCGCATACTCGTAACGGCCGAGCGGATCGATCACCGGCCAGCACAGCACGACTGCCTGCACGCTCGCGTCGAAGTTACCGGCTGACGGCAGCGACGCATAACGTGCATCGCGCGGCCGCATCGCGGTGAGCATCGCCTGATGCCCGCCGCTCGATACGCCGAGCACCGCGACCCGGCCCGGATCGATCTTCAGCTCTTGCGCTTTCGACTTCGCCCAGCGGATCGCGTAGTTGATGTCCTGCACCGAGGCGGGGTACGCGCCGTCGGGCGGCATGCGGAAGTCGAGCGAGACGACGGTGACGCCGCTGCGGGCGAGCGGCGCGTCGGTGCCTTCGTCCGCGAGGCGATCCTTCTTGCACCACGCGCCGCCGTGCAGGTCGATCACCAGCGGGAACGGTCCTTCGCCTTTGGGCTTGTAGACCCTCGCGAGCAGCGCCTTGTCGCCATGACGCAGGTATTCGACGTCGCTTACATCGATGTCGTAAGTCGACAGCACCGCAGTGTTCATCGTGATCTCCTCCAAGCGTGGAACCCGGCATACTACGCGCAAAACAAGGGAGAGTTCGCAATGCGTGCCATCCGCCGCGCCTTCGCTTTCGCTCTGACTGTGTCCTGGGCCGTATCGTGGACCTGCGCGCTCGCGCAGACCCCGCGCGTGCCGCCTGCCGACGCCGCCAATCCCGTCCCGACGACGATCGTCACCAACGCCGCCGCTGCGGTGAAGGCCGGCGGTGTGCCGCTGTTCCAGGTCGATCCGTTCTGGCCCAAGGCGCTGCCGGGCAACTGGATCCTCGGCCAGGTGTCGGGTGTCGCGGTCGACAAGCGCGACCACATCTGGATCGTGCACCGGCCGCGCTCGCTCTCCGAGCGCGAGGTCGGCGCGCAGCAAAACCCGCCCTGGAGCAAGTGCTGTTATGCGGCGCCGCCGGTGCTTGTCTTCGATCAGTCGGGGAATCTCCTACGCGCGTGGGGCGGTCCCGGCCAGGGTTACGAATGGCCCGACACCGAGCACGGCATTTACGTCGACGACAACGATTTCGTGTGGACCGCGGGCAGCGGCGCGAAGGACTCGCAGATTCTCAAATTTACCCTGGACGGTAAGTTCGTCATGCAGATCGGGCGCAGCGGCCAGTCCAAAGGGAGCAGCGACACCCAGAACCTCGGCAGTCCCGCCGACATGTTCGTCGACACCGCAGCCAAGGAGCTCTACGTCGCCGACGGCTATCGCAACAAGCGCGTCATCGTCTTCGATTCCGAGACCGGCGCCTACAAGCGCCACTGGGGCGCCTACGGCAAGCCGCCGGTGGACGAAAAATTGCCTGCCTACGATCCGGCGCGTCCGCCCGCTTCGCAGTTCGGCAATCCGGTGCACTGCGTGCGCATGTCGCGCGACGGTCTGATCTACGTCTGCGACCGCGTCAACAACCGCGTGCAGATCTTCCGCAAGGACGGCACGTTCGTCTCGGAGCACGTCTTCGAGCGGCCGACGCGGCTCAGCGGCTCGGTGTGGGAATTGGTGTTCTCTCCAGACCGCGACCAGCGCTTTATCTACATGGTCGACGGCGTCAACAACGAGATGCGCATCGTCGCGAGGACCGGTATGGAGACGCTGGCGCGCGTCGGCAGGCCGGGCCGTTATGCGGGGCAGTTCCACGTCGTGCACAACATCGCGGTCGACCGCCAGGGCAACGTCTACACGACCGAGGTGAACACCGGGCAGCGCGTGCAGAAGTTCAGGCGGCTCGATCCGCAGAACTGACGCGCGGGCGATGCACCGGCTGCTCACCGATGTCCTGCCGCGGGCCGCGGCGCTCCTCGCGGTCGCGATCGCGGTCTGCGCGCTCTCCGGCTGGGCGTTGCACGTCGACGCGCTGAAGAGCATCGTCCCGCGCGAAGCGCCGCTCGAGGCGAACACCGCGGTGGGCCTGCTGCTCGCCGGCGGCGCGTTGTGGATGCTCCTCGCGCAAGAGCGCCCGCGCCGGCGCGACGTCTTCGTCGCGGTTGCGGTGCTGCTCCTCGGGCTGCTCACGCTCGCGCAGCACGTCTTCGATCTGGACTTCGCGATCGACGAGCTGCTCTTCGCCGATATCACCGACCTGCCCGGCAAGATCCCCGGCCGCATGTCGCCGTACTCGGCAGTCGCGCTGGTGGGTATCGGGCTCGCGCTCGCGGTGTTCAACGCGCCCACGCTGCGGCCGGTGGTCTGGGCGGCGGCCGCGCTGGCGGCGGTCATCGGCGCGGTGCCGCTGGCGGGCTACGTGTCGAACGCCGCCGCGGTGATCGGCAACCGCTGGCTCTCGCCGCTCGCCGCATCGGTCGGTTTCGTGCTGCTGGGCGGCGGCATCTTCGCCGCGTCGGTTCGCGGCGTGGAATGGCGGCGGCGCCGCGCACCGCGCAGCTCGGTCGAGCGCAAGGTGCTCGCGGCCTTCGCCGGCGCGCTGCTGCTGCTCGTCGCGGGCGCGCTCTTCACGTATCGCGCGAGCGTCGACTTCGCCGAATCGTCCGAAGGCATCTCGCGCACCGAGCAGCTTCGCGACGCGCTCGACGACCTCTACGTCGTGCTCTCCGGCGCCGAGTCCGCGCAGGCCGCGTATCTCCTCACCGGCCGCGTCCAGAGCCGCGAGGAGTATTCGCGGCTTGCGGCGAGCTCGCACGCGTACCAGCGGACGATCGCCGCCTTCGTCGCGGGCGACCCGACGCAGGCCGCCGATCTCGACCGGCTCAAGGCGCACGTACAGCGCAGGTTGAAGCTGCTCGAGGAAGTCACCGCGCTCTACGACGAGAACGGCCTGTCGTCGGCGCGCGAGGCGATCGCCTCCGACGAAGGCGCTGCGAGCATGCGCGCGATCCTCGAGCTCACCACGCGCATGGACGAGCGCGGCGAAGCGGTGCTGATCCAGCGCGAGAACACGCTCGCGCGCACGCGGCAGCTCACGCTGGGATCGCTGCTGCTCACGCTCGCCGTCGCGACGGGCATCTTCATCGCGCTCTTTCGCGGCATCAGCCGCGAGATGTCGGCGCGCGCCGATGCCGAGCTCGATCTGCGCGAGCGCAATCGCGAGGTGCTCACGCTCAACAGCGAGCTCGCGCAGCGCGCGGCCGAGGTCGAGGCGATGAACAGGGAGCTCGAAGCCTTTTCCTATTCGGTCTCGCACGACCTGCGCGCGCCGCTGCGCCACATCGACGGCTATATCGAGATGCTGCTCGCCGAAGCGGGGGAGACGTTGTCCGAGGAAGCGAAACGGCACCTGGCGGTCATCGCCGACTCGAGCCGCCACATGAGCGACCTCATCGACGACCTGCTGGATTTCTCGAAGAGCGGCCGGGTGGAGCTGCACGCCGAGCGCGTCGACCTCGGGCCACTGGTGAGCGACGTCATCCGCAGCCTGGAGATGGGCACGCGCGGGCGGGCGATCGAATGGGACATCGAGGACCTGCCCGCGGTCCGCGGCGACCCCGCGCTCCTGCGCCAGGTGTTCGTGAACCTCGTCGACAACGCGGTGAAGTACACGCGGCAGCGCGACCCCGCGGTCATCCAGGTGGGCTCCGCGGGCGTCCAGCAGGGCCGGCAGGTGGTTTTCGTCCGGGACAACGGGGTCGGTTTCGACATGAAGCACGCCGCGAAGCTCTTCGGCCTGTTCCAGCGCCTGCACCGGGCGGACGAATTCGAAGGTACCGGCATAGGTCTTGCCAATGTACGCCGTATCGTCGCCCGCCATGGGGGCACGGTGTGGGTGGAAGCCGAACCCGGCCGCGGTGCGACGTTTTATTTCAGCCTGGAGCCAGCACCGCCGTGAACACGCAGGCCGCCGCGAGCATCCCCTCCGAGCGGCCCGTTCGCGTACTCCATCTGGAAGACGATCCGCGCGACGCCCAGATCATCGCCTACAAGCTCAAGGCGGGCTGCCCTCACTGTGACATAGTCCACGTCGCAGACCGGGCGTCGTTCGAGGCCGCCCTGGCGCACGAGAAGTTCGACCTCGTGCTGTGCGACCACAATCTGCGCGATTACGACGGCATCTCCGCGCTGCGGCACTGCAAGGCGAGGCAGCCCGACACGCCGGTGATCATGATCTCCGGCACTTTGTCCGAAGATGACGCGGTCGAGTGTCTGAAGGGCGGCGCCACCGATTACGTGCTGAAGCAGCGGCTGCAGCGGCTCGCGCCGGCGGCTTTCCGCGCGGTGAAAGAGGCGGAGGAGCACCACGGCCTCGCGCGCTCGCAGGCCGACCTGCGGTTGCGCGACCTCGCGATCGATGCGGCGACCAACGCGATCTTCATCGTCGACGCGCTGGCGCCGGGTCAGCCGATCGTGCACGTCAACCGCGCCTTCGAGCGCATGACGGGCTACGCGGCGGAGGAAACCATCGGGCGCAGCGCGCAATTCCTCGAAGGGCTCGAGCGCGACCAGCCCGAGCTCGAGCGGCTGCGCCAGGCGCTCGCCACGGGCAACGAAGCGTCGGTCCTGTTACGCAACTATCGCAAGGACGGCACGCTGTTCTGGAACAACCTCCAGATCTCGCCGGTGCGCGACGACGCCGGCAAGGTCACCCATTACGTCGGCATCCAGAGCGACGTCACCGAGCTCAAGCGCTACCAGCTCGAGCTCGAGTACCGCGCGAATTACGACACCCTGACCGGGCTTGCGAACAAGAACCTGCTCGCCGACCGGCTGACTCAGGCGATGGCGTGGGCGAGCCGCACTCAGGAGCGCATCGCGATCCTCTACCTCGATCTCGATCGCTTCAAGGTCGTCAACGACAGTCTCGGCCATGCCAAAGGCGACGCGTTGCTCAAGAGCGTCGCGGCCAGGCTGAAAGTGAACGTGCGCGAGTCCGACACCGTTGCGCGCCTCGGCGGCGACGAGTTCGCGGTCATCCTGAACGGCGTCGAGGGACCCGCCGCGGTCGCCGCGCTCGCGCAGAAAGTGCTCGCGGAGCTTTCGCAGCCGATCGCCATCGACACGCACGAGGTGTTCACCGCCGCGAGCATCGGCTGCTGCGTCTATCCGGACGACGGCGCCGACGGCGAGTGCCTGCTCAAGAACGCCGACATCGCGATGTATCGCGCGAAAGGCAGCGGCGGCAACCAGGTGTGCTTCTACACCGAGGACCTCAACGCCAACGCGCTGGAGCGCCTGCGGCTGGAAGGCGATCTGCGCCGCGCATTGTCCGCGGGTGAGTTCGAGCTGCACTACCAGCCGCGCCTTGCGCTGGACTCCGGGCAGCCGACGAGCCTCGAAGCGCTGATACGCTGGCGCCGCCCCGACGGCCTGGTCTACCCCGCGCGCTTCATCCCGATCGCCGAGGAGACCGGCCTCATCGTGCCGATCGGCGAATGGGTCTTGCGGAGCGCCTGCGAGCAGATGAGGCGCTGGGCCGGCGACGGCCACTCTGCCTTGCGCGTCGCGGTCAATCTCTCGCCGCGCCAGTTCCGCCAGAGCGACATCGTGTCGACCATACGCGGCATCCTCGATGCGACCGGCGCCGACCCGTGCCAGCTCGAGCTCGAGATCACCGAGAGCGTCGCGATGCACGACCCGGAGAAGAGCCGTGTGCTGCTGCAGAAGCTGTCCGATCTCGGCGTCACGATCGCGATCGACGATTTCGGCACCGGCTATTCGTCGCTCGCGTATCTCAAGCGCTTCCCGATCGATCACCTCAAGATCGACCAGTCGTTCGTCCACGGCATACCGGCCGACGCCGAGGACAACAACATCGTGCGCTCGATCATCGCGCTCGGTAAGAGCCTCGGGCTCACGGTCATCGCGGAAGGCGTGGAGACCGAAGCGCAGCGCTCGTTCCTGCACGCCGAAGGGTGTGACGAGATGCAGGGCTACCTGCACAGCCGGCCGGCGCCCGCCGACGCAGTCGGCTTAACGCGCGTACACGCAGCGGCGTAGCCGTCATCGCGAGGAGCGCGGCGGCGCGACGCGGCGATCTCGTGGCGCACGCGATCGGACGCTCCGAGATTGCTTCGTCGCTACCGCTCCTCGCAATGACGACTACGTTCCCGGCAGCTTGCTCACCACTTCCGCCAGCATCGCTCGTACTTTGGGATCCTCATCGCTCGCCGCGAGCCTCGAATACACCCCCGCGGTCCGCTTCGGATCGCGCGCGTAGCTGTAGGCGGTGAGCACGAGCGCGACGCCCTGGCGGTGCTTGCCCTGCTTGGCGTAGATCATCCCCAGCGAGCCCCACGCGCTCGCGCGGTCGGGCGCCATCGACAGCGCGTCGAGGATGGGCTGTTCGGCTTCGGCGACGTGTCCCGACTTGATCAGCGAGTAGCCGAGGTTCTCCGCGATCTCGGCGTCGCCGGGGTCGGCTTCGCGCGCCTGCCGAAAGTAAGCCGCGGCTTCGTTGTAGCGGCTGCGCTGCCACAGCGCGAGACCGTGCTCGTTGAGGTCGCGCGCCTTGTGGCGGTTGCCTCGCGGCAGCCGCGCCTGCGCCTTGATCCTCAAAGCGATCTCGCCGACGCGCGCCCGATCGCCGTCGATCGCCGCGGCGACGAGCAACTCAACCGGGGATTTCTGTTCGGCCTGGTGCTGCGCGTTGCGCGGGCCGTTCGGATTCGTCACCGCCGCACACACGGCGCTCCCCACGAACAGCGTGACGAAGACGGCGGCGGCGGACGCTCTCATGCGCCCGATTGTACGAGTAGCGCAGGCGCCCCGCCTGCACAAACGGGCGCGCCGGTCGCAGGCGAAGGCGCCTGCGCTACATCAATGCGCGCCACGCAATGCGGCCGAAAGCCGGTAGAGATTCGATTCGTGCGACAGGGTGTCGCGCGGATCGACGGGGTCGTTCATGATCCGGACGAGCTTGCGCACGAAGACTTCGGGCTTGCGGCTGTAGCTCTTCGCCACGCCGGCTATCCATGCCTTCACCGCCGCCTCGGCCGCGACGCCGCGCTTGCGGGCGGCTTGGTACGCTTCGGTATGCTCGCGATACGCTTCCAGCGTCGCGAGCTTGGCCGCGACGAAATCGAACGCGTGCGCCTTGCTGTCGAAATGCGCGAAGCGCGACTTGCTGCGCCGGCACTCGAGCACGTACTGCTTGAGGCTGTTCGCCGCCGCCGGCACGAACTTCCACGCGAAGAGGTTGTTGGCGTGGATCGCGATGCGCGTATAGCCGTACCCCGATTCGGCGATCGCGATCGCGGCGAGGGCGCTCGCCGGGACGCCGTGGGTCTTCTCGGCCTTGACCGCGAGCTCGCTCACCTCGCGCACGAAGGCCGCGCGCTCCTCGGGAGTCGGGTGGCCGGGCTTGACGCCGTGACAGCTCCACGGCGCGGCTGTCGCGAGACACGGCACCAGCAGCGCCGCGGCCAGTAATGCGGTGACACCTCGATGTTGCGGTGCGGCATCCATTCGATCACCCGATGCACATCTTTCGCGATTGCGCCATGGGACCGGCCTGAAATAGCATTGCAGATTCCGCGATAGGGGAAGCAGCATTCGTTCCAGACCGCCGGCTTCCCGCCTGCCTCTCACTCATAAAAGGGGGAAACTCCAGATGCAACGCACTTACAAGATTCTGATCATGGGCGCGTCGTACGGTTCGCTGCTCGGCTCCAAGCTGGTCGCCGCGGGCCACACGGTCCACCTGATCTGCCTTCCCGCCGAAGCCGAGCTCATGAACGCCGAGGGCGCGCGCATCCGCATGCCGGTGCGCGGCCGCGAAGGGCTCGTCGACATCGACACCCGCAAGCTGCCCGGCAAGCTCTCCGCCGGCGGCACCGGTAACGTCAACCCCGCCGACTACGATCTCGTCGCGCTCGCGATGCAGGAGCCGCAGTACCGCTCGCCCGGCGTGCGCGAGCTGCTCGATGCGGTGGCGAAAGCGAAAGTGCCCTGCATGTCGATCATGAACATGCCGCCGCTGCCGTATCTCGCGCGCCTGCCCGGCCTGCCGATGAACGACATCCGCGCGGCTTACACCGATCCGACGGTGTGGGACAGCTTCGACCCGAAGTTCATGACGCTGTGCAGCCCCGACCCGCAGGCGTTCCGGCCGCCCGAGGAGAAAGTGAACGTGCTCCAGGTGCGGCTGCCGACCAACTTCAAGGCCGCGCGCTTCGAGTCCGACGCGCACACCCGGATCCTGCGCGACCTGCAGGCCGGCATCGAAGCGGCGCGCTTCGACGCGGGCGACGGCACCAGGGTCGAGCTTCCGGTGAAGCTCAAGGTGCACGAGTCGATCTTCGTTCCGCTCGCCAAGTGGAGCATGCTGCTCGCCGGCAACTACCGCTGCGTCGAGAAGGACACCATCCGCAGCATCAGCGACGCGGTGCACAGCGACATCGAGACCGCGCGCTCGGTCTACAACTGGGTGCAGGACCTGTGCGTCTCGCTCGGCGCCGACCGCAAGGACCTCGTACCCTTCGAGAAATACGCCAAGGCCGGCGAATCGCTGCAGGCGCCGTCCTCGGCGGCCCGCGCGCTCGCCGCCGGCGCGCCGAACATCGAGCGCGTCGACCGCCTGGTGCAGATCATCGCGAAGACCAAAGGGATGCAGAACGCCGAGGTCGACAGGACCGTGGCGCTGGTGGACGAATGGCTCGAAAGGAATCGGCGGAAGGCCGCCTGACGGCGAAAAGTGACGGGTAGAGCGGTGACGAGAACCGGTTCACCCGTCACCGTATCATCCGTCACTGCTTCACCCGTCACCGTATCATCCGTCACTGCTTCACCCGTCACCGCTTCACCCGTCACTTCTTAGCACTGCCAATGACCAGGTCGGGCAACCAGGTAACGATCTGCGGGAACGCGGTGATCAGCCCGATCGCGATCACCATCAGACAGAAAAACGGTATCGAAGCGTACGCGACATAGTTGCTGTCGCGCCCGCTCATCGTCTGGAGCACGAAGAGGTTGAAGCCGAGCGGCGGGGTGAGCTCGGCGATCTCGACCAGCAGCACGATGAAGATGCCGAACCACACCAGGTCGAATCCCGCTTTCTGCACCATCGGCAGGACGATGGACGTGGTCAGCACGATCATCGACACGCCGTCCAGCGCCGCGCCCAGGATGATGTAGATCAGCGCGAGCAGCGCGATCAGCATGTACGGATTCGGATTCATCCCCGCGACCCATTCGGCGAGCGCTTTCGGTATTCCCGTGAACGCCATGCACGAGGAGAGGAAGGCGGCGCCGGCGAGGATGAACATGATCATGCACGAGAGCCTCGTGGCGCCGATGAGGCTCTGCCAGAACGTGGTGCGGTCGAGCCCGCCCGACCACCACGCGATGCCCAGCGATCCCAGCACGCCGTAGGCCGCGGCTTCGGTCGCGGTCGCCCAGCCTTCGATCATCACCCACACGATGAACACGATGAGCGCGACGCACGGGATGAGGTGGCGGCTGCGGTGGAGCTTCTCGCGCAGGGGCACGCGCTCGGTCTCACGGGGCGTCTTGTCCGGGTTGAGCAGCGCCCACACGATGATGTAGCCCGAGAACAGCGCCATCAGCAGGAAACCCGGCAGGAAGCCCGCGAGAAAGACCTTGAGGATCGACACTTCGGCGGCGACCGCGTACACCACCATGATGATCGACGGCGGCAGGAGGATGCCGAGCGTTCCGGCGCCGCACAGCGAGCCCAGGCACGCCTTCTCGTCGTAGCCGCGGCGCTTCAGTTCCGGCAGCGCGACCTTGGCGATCGTCGCGCACGTCGCCGCCGACGATCCGGACACCGTGCCGAAGATGCCGCACGCGATGACGTTCACGTGCATGAGGCGTCCCGGCAGCCAGCCGAGCCATGGCGACAGCCCTTCGAACATCTCTTCCGACAGTTTCGTGCGATAGAGGATCTCGCCCATCCACACGAAGAGCGGCAGCGCGGCGATCGTCCAGTTGGCGCTCGATCCCCAGAACGCCTGGAAGAGGTTCGCTTCGGGCGGCGTGCTGGTGAAGAGCGAGAGGCCTACCCACGCCACCGCCGCGAGCGAGATCGCGATCCATACCCCGCCCATCAGCAGCACGAGCAGCAGGGCGAGCAGGACGAGCGCGATGGTGAGGGTGCTCAAACCATCTCCGAGAAGTCACCCGTCGCGCGGCGCTCTTCGTCCGCGAGCTGGTACGCGGGCTTCGCTCCGCGCAGCACCGTCATCCATTCGTCGAGCACCGCGACGAAGAAGATGGTCACGCCGACGACGAACGCGAGCTGAGGGATCCAGATGGGGATCTTGATGAGCCCTTGCGCGACCTCGTGGAACTGCCAGCTCTCGTAGACGAAGCGCGCGACCGCCCACAGCATGGCGCCGACGAAGAGCAGCGTGACCGAAAGCGCCGCGAGCTCGGCCCGGCGGCGCGCGCGCGGCCTGAGGCTCTCGATCCACAACCCGACGCGGACGAGCTCGCCGTGCCGGAAAGTGTGGCCGAGCGCGAGGAAAGCGGACGCCGCGGTGAGCCAGCCGGCGATGTCGTCGGCGCCTCGCACGAACACGCCGACCTCGCGGCCGATCGACTGCGCGAGCATGACGACGCACACGCCGGCGAGACAGAGCGCGGCGAGCGCGCCGGAAAGGGCGTACAGCTTGTCGAGCGCCGCGCGCACGCTTATCGGACGTTCCGGGATTGCTTCGTCGCTGCGCTCCTCGCAGTGACGGTTGCTGTCATCGCGAGGCGGCGCCGAAGGAACGCCGACGCGATCCCGTGGCGCACGTTACGGCCGCGCCGGGATGGCTTCGTCACTGCCGTCCCTCGCAATGACCGGCCGAGTCTCGGCCGGTCACTTGCCGCGATAGGCCTTGATCAGCGCCTCGCCGTCGGCGCCGGCGGACTTCTGCCATTCGACGAGCATGGTCTCGCCGACCTTGGTGAACGCCGCTTTCATCGCGGGATCGGGGTCGATCACGCTCATGCCGTTGTCGGCGAGCGTCTTGTTCGCGTTCTGCTCGCGTTGCCGCGACAAATCCCAGCCGCGCTTCTCGGCGGCCGCGGCCGCGGCGAGCAGCGCTTTCTTTTCGGCGTCCGGCAACCGCTGGAACGCGCGCTCGTTCACCACGACGACGTTCTTCGGATGGAACGCATTGGCCATGTAGTAGTTCTTAACGAACTCCCAGACCTTGGTCGACGTGCCGGTCGCGGACGAGGTGATCATGCCGTGCACCGTGCCGGTCGCGAACGCCTGCGGTACTTCCGGCACCTGGATCACCGTCGGCGCCGCGCCGAGAAGCTCGGCCATGCGCGCGGTCTGCGGGCTGTAGGTGCGCATCTTGGTGCCCTTGAGATCGTCGACCGTCTTCAGGGGATTCTTCGTATACAGCCCCTGTCCCGGCCACGCGACCGAGTACAGCAGCCGCATGCCGCGCCCGGCGAGCTTCTTCTCGAGCAGCGGCTTCTGCGCCTGGTAGAACCTGTAGGCGTTGTCGTAGCCGGTCGCGACGAAGGGGATGTTGTCGGCCGCGAACACCGGGTCTTCGTTGCCGAACTGGCCGAGCAGGAACTCGGCCATGTTGACCTGGCCGGTCGACACCGCGCGCAGCATGTCGGGGTGCTTGATCAGCGAGCCGTTGCTGTGCACGACGATCTCGAGCTTGCCGCCGGTCGCTTTCTTCACGTCTTCGGCGAACTGCTTCACGTTGATCGTGTGGAACTCGCCGTCGCTGTACGGCGTGGGCATGTCCCACTTCGTCTGCGCGGAGACCGCGCCGCACGCCGCCCACAGCACCATCGCTCCCAACAGCGCTCGCATGCCCATTCGACCCTCCCCGGCGAATCAGACGTCCGCGAATCATCGTGGGGCGTGCGTGCGGTTGTCAATGCGCGCTGTCGGTTGAAGAAGGAGGAGGTACGGGTGAGGAGATAGAGGTGAGGGAAAAACTCTCACCTTCACCTCCTCACCTTCACGATCACTGCGCCTGCACGTAAAAGAAATACACCGCCTTATACGGCACGCGCGCTTCCTTGCCCTTGTCCGCCGCGCTGCATCCCGCTGCCGGCGGCTTGCCGCCGGCGGTGTTGACGCGCTGTATCGCCTGAGTGCGGCCGAAGATGCCGGGGCCGGAGGCCGATTTCGTTACGAGCAGCAGCCACGGGATGGCGTTGGGATCGGGACCCTCGTCGCGGCCTTTGACTTCCGCGACGACCTTGCCGCCGGCGTTCGATTCCCAGGTCGGTCCGCCGTAGTGTTTGCCGATGGTGCGGCCCACGGTGTCGAAGAGCTGCGCTTCGGGCGCACGGAACGTCCATTCGAATTTCGCCGGATCGGCTTTGCCCGGCGCGCAGTCGTAGATCTGCACGCCGGTCGCGGGCACTTCCTGCGCGAGGGCGAGCTTGTCGGGGACGCGGATGCTCGCGGGGAGATCGGGCGGCGGTGTGAGCGGCGGGGTGGTGCAGGCGGGAAGCAGGGCGGCGAGCGGGACGGACACGAACCGGAAGCTGTGCATGGTGCCTCCTTACGGCGCGGTGCGTTAGCACGCACCCTACGCCAGACGACATCCCCGTGTCATCTCGTCACCGTTTCACCCGTCACCGCCTCACCCGTCACCGCTTTATCCGTCACTTCTTAATCAGTCGATCTTCGCCCCCGACTTCTTCACGATGTCGCCCCACTTCACCCGCTCTTTTTTCACGAACTGCACGAACTGCTCGGGCGAGCCGGTCGCGCAGACCGCGCCCTGCGTCGCGAGCGTGGCTTGCACCTTGGGCGCGACACACGCGCGCGCGATCTCGGCGTTGAGCCTGGTGACGATCGGCTTCGGCAGGCCCGCCGGTCCGATCATCGCGGTCCACGTGGTGATGACGTAACCGGGCAGGCCCGCTTCGGCCATCGTCGGCAGGTCGGGGAAGACGGTCGAGCGCACCGGGCCGGTGACCGCGAGCGGGCGCACGCGGCCGGCGCTCACGTGCGGCGCGATCGACGACTGGTTGTCGAACACGAGGTCGATCTGTCCCGCGAAGAGATCGGTCAGCCCCTGCCCGATGCCTTTGTAGGGCACGTGCGTCATGCGCGTCCCGGTCATCTGCTTGAAGAGCTCGCCGGAGAGATGCAGCGTCGAGCCGTTGCCGGACGACGCGAACGAGAGCTTGTCGGGATTCGCGCGCGCGTAGGCGATCAGCTCCTTCACCGATTTCACCGGCAGCGTGTTGCGCACCGCGAGCAGGTTCTGTCCCGAGGTGAACTGGCCGATGGGCGTGAAATCGCGATCGGCGTCGTACGGCAGGTTGGGGACGAGCGTGGAATTGATCGCGAGATACGTCATGTTGCCGTAGCCCAGCGTGTAGCCGTCGGGGCGGGAGCTCGCGAGGAGCTGCACGCCGATCAGACCGCCCGAGCTCGGACGATTGTCGATGACGAACTGCTGCTTGAGTTGCTGCGAAAGCTCGTTCGTGAGCAGCCGCGCCGAGATGTCCGCGCCGCCGCCCGGCGCCGACGGCACGATGTAGCGGATGGGACGCTCCGGATATTCGCCGTGAGCGGATACGCTGGCCAACAGCAGCAGCGTTGGCAACGTTGTTTGCCTGAAGAGGTTCGTCATGCCTTTCCTTTGCGTCCTTGGCGTCCCTGGCGGTTAAAAAGCTCTTACGTGCGCACGACGGCTTTCACCGCCGCTTCGTCCTTCGGCAACGCCGCGAGCTCGCCGACCGTGATCGGCTTCACCGGCGGGCGCAGGCGGTAGTAACCCACTGCCTCCGGCGACACGCCGCGCCCCTGCGCGATCAGATCGGTGACCGTCAGGCCGCACAACCGTCCCTGGCAGGGTCCCATGCCGCAGCGGAGGAAGATCTTCATCTGGTTGGGCCCGGGACAGCCGAGCGCGACGGTTTCCGCGATCTGCCGCGCGCTGATCTCTTCGCAGCGGCAGACGATCGTGTCGCCGGTCGGACGCCGGAAAGCGTCCGCAGGCCGATACAGCGCATCGAGGAAAGCGCGTCCGCGCAGCGCGCGCACGAGGGCGCTGCGTGCTGCGCGCTCTTCACCGCCGCTCGTCTTCGCACCCAGCGCTTTCGCGGCCGCGATGCCCGCGATGACGCCGCGCCAGCGCGCGGCTTCCGCGCCCGCGACGCCCGCGCCGTCGCCGGCGATCGCGATGCCTTCGACGTCCGACGCGCCGTCGGCGTCGAGCACCGGGTTGAAGCAGAGCTGCGACTCGTTCCAGCGATGCCGGATGCCGGCCGACATCGCGAGGTTCACGTTGGGCACCACGCCCTGGTGCAGCAGCAGCGTGTCAGCGGGAATTTCGATCTCGTCACCGCCGCGGCGATAAGCGACCGCCCCGAGCCTGTCGTTGCCGATCGCGCGCAGCGCTGTCACGCCTGAGATCAACGGCACTTCGCGTTTCACGCGGCGCAGGAGCTCGAGTCCTTCGCGGAGATAACCGGAGAACAGAAAGGGCAGCACATACGGCAGCGCCTGCGCGCGATTCGCCGCGGGCGTGGTGTCGAGCACCGCGTCGATCTTCGCGCCGGCATCGAGGTACTGCCGGGCGAGCAGCCAGAGCAGAGGACCGCAGCCCGCGAGCACGACGCGCCCCGAGGCGACGACGCCGGACGACTTGAGCAGGATCTGTGCGGCGCCCGCGGTCATCACGCCGGGCAGCGTCCATCCCGGTATGGGGAAAGGCCGCTCGAGCGCGCCGGTGCAGAGGATGATGCGGCGCGCGTCGACGATCTGCGAGCCGCCGCCGTGCGAGACGCCGATGTCGCGATCGCGCGTGACGCTCCACACCGTCGCGCCGGGCACGTATCGAGCGCCGCTCGCGCGGAACTGTTCGACCAGCGCTTCGCCTTGCCAGTAGCTCGGCCCGAGGACCGCGCGATTCGTCAGCGGCGTCTCGGTGATCGAGCGATAGATCTGTCCGCCCGCGCTCGGCTGCTCGTCGAAGAGCACCGTCGACAAGCCTGCGCCCGCGCATGTCGCAGCGGCGGCGAGACCCGCCGGGCCCGCGCCGACGATCGCGACGTCGCAGCGCTCGGCGAGCGTGCTCACGTGTCGATGTCGCGCTTGCCGCGCTGCATCTCGATCTTCATGCCGTCGCGCACGCGCACCAGACAGCCCTGGCGGTTGCCGACGCCGTCGATGGTGACGAGGCAGTCGAAGCACACGCCCATCATGCAGTACGGGGCGCGCGGCGCGCCGGAGACCGGCGTGGTGCGGCAGCGATCGACGCCTGCGGCGAGCATCGCCGCCGCCACGCTGTCGGTCGCGCGCGCCGGGTGCGGCTCGCCGTCGATGGTGATGGTCACGAGGCCGTCGGCTGCAGGCGAGGGCGCCTGCGCTGCATCAGGCGGCAAGCGCTTGAACATCGAAGCGTCGGGCGCTGAAAGGCTGCATGTCTTCGGCCAGGCGGCCGGCGGCGATCTGCGGCGCGAGCGCCAGTGCGTGCGCCGCGGCGAGCGTCACGCCGCTGTGACAGGCCGCGGAGAACGCGCCCGGGCACGTCGGGGACTCGTCGTAGATCGGAAAACCGTCCTTGGTCATCACGCGCAGCGCCGCCCAGGTGCGCACGATGTTGAGCTGCGCGAGCCGCGGGAACATGCGGACCGCGCGGTCGGCGAGGACCGAGATCACCGCGTGGGTGACCGTGGGATCCGCGCCGGCTTCCTCCTGCGAGTCGCCCATCATCACGCCGCCTTCGTCGGTCTGGCGCAGCGTCTGCACCGGGTAGTGCAGGAAAGGCGCGGTCTTCTCGGTGACGATGAGCTGGCCGCGCTGCGGACGCACCGGTACCGCGAGCCCGACCATCGGCGCGAGGCGCACGTTGTCGATGCCGGCGGCGAGGACGGCTCTGGGGACGCGTATTTCGGTCTTGTTCGTCGCGAGACGGAACGCGCCGTTCGCGTAGTCGATGCGCTCGACACGATGCTCGGGCAGATAGGTGACGCCGAGCTGCTGCATGCCGGCGTTGAGCGCGCGGAAGAGCCGCAGCGAGTTGCAGTGACCGTCGTAGCGGCTGTAGCTCGCGCCGGCGACCTCGGGGCCGACGTGCGGCAGCGCTTTCTTCACCGCGTCGCGGTCGAGCATCTCGTAATCGAAGCGCTGCATGCCGGGCTGCGACTGCAGGCGCTCGAGCATCGCCGCGCGCGCTTCGAGCTCGCGCTCGGACAGCGAGAGATTGAAGCCGCCCGGGCGCTGGAAGTGCACGTCGATGCCGGTGTCTTCCTCGAGCAGGCGCGCGAATTCCGCCCACGAGTTCGACGAGTGCATGGTCCACGCCGAATAGCGCGGCAGCCCCAGGCCTTTGCTGTGCACCCAGACGAGCGCGAAGTTGCCGCGCGAGGCGCGATACGCGATGTCGCCTTCGTCCAGCACCACGACCCGCTGCCCGCAGCGCGCGAGCCCCCACGCGATCGCCGAGCCCATGAGCCCGCCGCCGATCACGGCGACGTCGTGATCGCGGGTAGTATTGGAATCGGAAGTCACGGCATGGGCGGCGGCGGTGGAATACTGTGCCGATGGTGCCGACCGGACGCGCGAGCGTCAACGGGGTTGGGAAGGCGTCATTCGACGCAGAGGCGCACAGAGGAAGATCGAGCCCGTATCGTTCATCGTCATTCCCGCGAAGGCGGGAATCCATTTAAATCGCTTTTGACGTCAACATGGATTCCCGACAGTCCCGCTGTCGCGGTTCGGGAATGACGTATCACGGAGGAAACATGGCGACATACAGACCCACCATCACCGGCGCCCGCCACATGGTCTCGGCCGGGCATTACTCGGCCGCGCACGCGGCGTTCCAGATCCTCGAGGCCGGCGGCAACGCGATCGACGCGGGCGTCGCGGCGGGCATCTGCGTCGGCGTGCTCCAGACCGACCGTGTCAACTTCGCGGGCGTCGCGCCGATCATGATCTACCTCGCGCAGCCGCGTAAGGTGATCAACATCGACGGCCTCGGCACGTGGCCGAAGGCGGCTTCGATCGAGTACTTCCGACGCGAGCACGGCGGGGCCATGCCGCCGGGAATCCTGCGCACGGTGATGCCGGCTGCGCCGGCGGCATGGATCAAGGTGCTCGCCGAATACGGAACGATGTCGTTCGGCGAAGTCGCGGCGGCGGCGATCCGGCTCACGCGCGACGGCTTCTCGATGCACGAGTTCATGGCCGAGTACATCCGCGATCACGAAGCGTCGTACCGGCGCTGGCCGTCGAGCGCCGAAGTCTTCCTGCCGAACGGCCGGCCGCCGAAGGTTCCCGAGATCTTCGTGCAGAAAGAGCTCGCGGCGTCGATCCAGTACATGGTCGACGAAGAAGCCGCGCATGCGGCTAAAGGCCGCGCAGCCGGGCTGCGCGCCGCGCGCGATGCGTTCTACAAGGGCGACATCGCTCAGAAGATCGTGAAGTATCACAAGGAGAACGGCGGCTGGGTGACGGCCGACGATCTCGCGAGCTACGACGTGCGCGTCGAGCAGCCGCTCACCACGCGCTACCGCGACGTCGATCTCTACGCGTGCGGACCGTGGTCGCAGGGGCCGGTGCTCCCGCAGGCGCTCAACATCCTGCGTGAGGTCGACCTGAAGGCGCTCGGGCACAACTCGCCCGCGTACATCCATCACCTCGCCGAAGCGCTCAAGCTCGCCTTCGCCGATCGCCATCGCTACTACGGCGATCCGCGCTTCGTCGAGGTGCCGCTCGACGTGCTGCTGTCGCGTGAATATGCAACGGCCCGGCGCAAGCTCATCCGCGACGCCGAGGCGTGGCCGGAGATGCCGCCGGCGGGCAACGTGAAGGACTTCGCCGCCGCGCGGCCGCTGCCGCAGCCCACCGCGGGCGAGCCCGCGCCGCTCGCCGATACGTCGTATGCGGCCGTGATCGACGAGCAGGGCAATGCGTTCTCGACCACGCCGAGCGACGGCTCGAGCGCGACGCCGGTCATCCCCGGCACGGGGCTGTGCCCGTCGTCGCGCGGCTCGCAGTCGTGGACCGACCCCGAGCACCCCGCGGCGCTCGCACCGGGCAAGCGGCCGCGCCTCACGCCGAATCCGGCGCTCGCGCTGAAGAACGGCAAGATCTACATGCCGTTCGGCTCGCCCGGCAACGACATCCAGCCGCAGGCGATGCTGCAGGTGTTCCTCAACGTGGTGCTGTGGGAGATGGAGCCGCAGGCGGCGGTCGAAGCGCCGCGCTTCGCGACCTACAGCTTCCCGTCGTCGTCCGAGCCCCACGCGTATCACCCGGGCCGCTTGAACCTCGAAAGCCGCATCGATGCCGCAACGGTGCACGCGCTCGCGAAGCTGGGCCACAAAGTTGCACCGTGGTCCGAGATCGCCTGGCAGGCGGGCGCGGTGTGCGCGATCCGCGTGAACGAAGACACGGGCCTGCTCGAGGGCGCCGCCGATCCTCGCAGGCCGTGCTATGCCCTGGGTGTGTAAAAGCGTATTTAACCGCCAAGGACGCAAAGGACGCCAAGGAAAACCATGAAGAATCTTTTTGATCGTTCTTCCTCCGCGTCCTCAGCGGTCAATTCGATTTTGAAGTTCCTTTGCGTCCTTGGCGTCCTTTGCGGTTCATTGCTTTTACAAGCCCCGGCCTTGGCGCAGGGCATGAACGGCGCGGTGATCCTGCACGGCAACGGCGAGACGCCGCAGACCGTCGCGGCGCTCGCGGATGCGATGCGCCGCGAGAATCTCCTCGTCGCGATCCCTGAGCTGCCGTGGTCGGCGCGGCGGTTCTACGATCGCGGCGTGCCCGATGCCGAGCGCGAGATCGATGCCGCGGTCGCGCAGGTGCGCAACGAGGGCGCTCGCCGCGTGTATCTCATCGGCCTGGGCGTGGGGGCCAACTTCGCGCTGCGCTCCGCGGCGCGCCCGGGCGTCACCGGCATCGTCGCGATCGCGCCGGGCTTCGCGCCCGAAAGCCCGTTGTTCGCGCAATCGTTCGCGGACGATCTGCGGCGCGCGCGGGATTTCGTCGCGAGGGGCCGGCCGCAGGAGGTGCTCGAATTCCTCGACTGGCAATGGGGCAACCGGCGCAACCGCACGCGTGCGCCGGCGAGCTCGTTCCTCAGCTATTTCGACCCCGCGGGTCCGCTCAATCTCACGCGCAGCGTCGAGCAGATACCCCCGCAGACGCTGATGCTGTGGATTCTCCCGGCGCAAGATCCGGGCGCCGAGCAGCGCGCGAACGAGCTGTACGCACGCGCCCACGTCAATCCGGGCTCGCGCATCGTGCAACTCAGCGCCAGCTACCAGAGCGCCATGACGCCGACGGTACGCGCGATCGTCGACTGGATGAAGGACAGCACCGCTTACATTCGCAGCGACTGAAGGCTCACTCCACTTTCGCGCCCGAAATCTTCACCACCTTCGCCCACTTGTCGCGCTCGACCTTGAGGAAGGTGCCGAACTCGGCCGGCGCGCCGCCGCTGACTTCCATGCCGATCGCTTCGAAGCGCTCCTTCATCTCGGGCAGCGACTTGTTGATGGTCCCGTTCAATCCTTCGACGATGGGCCTGGGCGTCTTCGCCGGCGCGACGAGCCCGTACCAACCGATCACTTCGTAACCCGGCAGGCCCGATTCACCGATCGTCGGTATCTGCGGCGCGATGATCGAGCGCTTCGGCCCGGTCACTGCGATCGTCTTGAGCCGTCCGGCCTTGGCGTGCGGGATCGCCGCGCCGCTGGTGAAAGACAGATGCACTTCGTTCGCGATGAGCGCATTGAGCGCCGGCGCGCCGCCTTTGTACGGCACGTGCACGAACTTCACGCCCGCCATCGTGTTGAAGAGCTCGCCCGAGAGATGGTTGGCGCTGCCGATGCCCGAGGAGGCGTACGAGAGCGGCTGCGGCCGCGATTTCGCGTAGGCGAGCAGCTCCTTCACCGACCCGACCGGCAGGTTGTTGCCGACCGACAGGTAGTACTGCGCGAACACCACGAGCGCGATCGGCGCGAAATCGCTGATCGCATCGAACCGCAGGTCCCTGTAGAGGCTGGGGTTGACCACGTGGGTCGGCGTGACGACGAGGAGCGTGTAGCCGTCGGGCGCCGCTTTCGCTGCAAGCTCGCCTGCCACGTTGCCGCCGGCGCTCGGGCGGTTGTCGACGACGAACGACTGGCCGTACACCTCGCCGAAGCGCTGCGACACCATGCGCCCGACGCTGTCGGTGCCGCCGCCCGGCCCCTGTCCGACGAGCACGCGCACCGAGCGCTGCGGATACTGCTGGGCGTGCGCGGCGTCGAGCGCGGGAAGCAGTGCGGCGACGGCCGCGCCGGCGAGTGTGAGCGTCTGCATTGCGGCTCCCTCCCTGGGTTTTGTGGGCGCGATGAGGCTCCTGCAAACCCATTCTAGGCTCCGCCCGGCCGCGATGGTCAAACGGCCCCGCGTGTGACAGCATGGAGGTTTCCGCGGAGAGGAGGGTCACATGGCAGCGAAGTTCAGGCTGTGCAGCTTCAAGACGTGCCCATGGGTGCAGCGTGCCGCGATCGTTCTGCGCGCGAAAGGCATCGAATACGACATCGAGTACATCGACCGCGACAACCGTCCCGCATGGTTCCTGGCGGTATCGCCGCATGCGAAGGTGCCGGTGCTGCAGATCGACGGCAAGGAAGCGCTGTTCGAATCGAACGCGATCGCCGAGTATCTCGACGAGGTGGCGTCGCCGCGCCTGCATCCGGAAGACGCCGTCATGCGCGCCCGCAACCGCGCGTGGACCGATTACGTGCCGACGTTCGCGTCGGCGATCTCGAACGCCGCGTATTCGGACAGCGAGCAGGACTTCGCCACGCGCGCGCAGAAGATCGCCGATCCGTTCGCCAAGCTCGAGGGCGCGTTAGCCCAGCGCGGCAACGACGGACCTTATTTCAACGGTACCAGGCTGTCGCTCGTCGATTGCGCGTACGCGCCTTTCCTCCAGCGCTATACGTTCATGGACAGGCTGCGCCCGCTGGGGATCATCGAGCGCTTCCCGAAACTGGCGGCGTGGCGCGACGCGCTGATGGCGGCGCAGGCGGTGCGCGCCTCGACGGTGCCGGAGATCGAGCAGGCGTGGCAGGAGAACCTGGTCGCGCGCGGCCGCTGGCTGGGGACGCTGCTGGCCGCTACCGCCTGATCAGTGGTGGAAGCGCCGGAGGAGATGCATGAGGAAGCGCGTCACTCCTTCGGCGCGGAGCAGGTTCAGCGCCGCGGCGAGCGCAGGCAACGCGAAGATGCCGGCGACGAGCAACACGAGCGCGGTGACGCAGATCGCGAACGTCGGGTCGGCGACGTCCACGCCTGCGGTGCTGATACCTTCAACGAATGACATCGCGGCCTCCGGATATTGCTTGCGATCTTAGCTGCAACAGCGATGTGAATCTGTCGGGCAAAGCCCGACCGGCATCGCTTCATCATCGACAACCCTCACGCCGCCTATAGTCGCTCCTCGATATCGCGGGAAAGTCTCGGCGGCGTTCACAGTGCGAACCATGGCTCGGCGCCGCGCCGGCCACGCCAAACGGAGGGCAACTGCGACGGCGCACGCGGGGCGTCGGCCGCGCCTGCCGGGTGAGCGACCACCATGCGGACAGGCCGCCTCACACGCGGGTTCGCCGGCGTGCAGCACCGGCGCGGATGCTACGATTCGCCGATGATTCGCCCCCTACGCATCGCACACACCTCCGACGTGCACCTCGGCAACGGCCAGGAAGGCGCGGCCGCACGCGCAGCCTTCTTGCGCGTCGTCGACGCGGTCAACGCCACGCGGGCCGAGCTCTTCCTCATCGCCGGCGACCTGTTCGACCACAACCGCATCGACCGCTCGGTCATCGATTTCGTCTACGAAGCGCTGATGCAGGTGAGCTGCCCCACGGTGATCATCGCGGGCAACCACGACTGCTGGGAGGAGCGCGCGGTATTGAAGCGCATGAACTTCGCCACAGCGGGCGAGCACGTGACGCTGCTCGACGAAGTCGAAGGGCGGACGGTCGAAATTCCGGAGCTGCACGCCACGGTGTGGGGCCGCTGCATGGTCGACCACGACCGCACGAACAAGCCGCTCGCCGGCACGCCGGGGCGCACGCGCGACCTGTGGCACGTCGGCATGGCGCACGGCCTGTACTCGGACGAGCCCGATTGCGAGCGCTCGTCGCTCATCACGCCCGACGAGATCGAGGCTTCGGGTTTCGACTACCTCGCGCTCGGCCACGTGCACGCGCACCGGCGCATGAGGCACGGCGCGACGCTCGCGTGCTATCCCGGCGTGCCCGCGCCGTCGTACGGCACCGAGTCGCACGGCTCGATGGCGCTGGTGGAGCTGCGGCCGGGTGAGCAGCTCGAGATCACAGAACATCGCCTGTAACGGCGTAGGGTGCGTTAGCTGCGACGCGGCGTAACGCGCCGCAAGGGAGGAGAAGCGATGCGTATCGAAGTGATCTGCACCGGCGACGAAGTGCTCACCGGCAAGATCGTCAACACCAACTTCAGCTACATCACCCAGAAGCTCGAGGATTTCGGCCTCGGCGTGAGCTGGGAGACGACGGTCGGCGACGATCGCGACGACCTCCTGCTCGCGTTCCGGCTCGCCGGCGGCCGCGCCGACGCGGTCATCGTCAACGGCGGTCTCGGCCCGACCGTGGACGACCTGTCGCAGGAGATCGCGGCGAAGGCGGCGGGTGTGGAGCTCGAGCTCAGCCACGAGTGGCTCGAGAAGATGAAGGCGTATTTCGCCCGCCGCAGCCGCGTGATGCCGCCGAACAACGTCAAGCAGGCGATGCTGCCGCAGGGCGCCGAGCTTCTCGACAACCCGGTCGGCACCGCGTGCGGATTTTCGGTGACGATCGGCAAGGCGCGGTTCTACTTCACGCCGGGCGTACCGCGCGAGCTGCGCCGCATGCTCGAGTCCGAGATCATCCCGCGCCTGCTCGCGAAGAGCGGCGAGCACACCGCGATCCACCTCAAGCGCTTCCACTCCTACGGCATCGGTGAATCGCACGCCGATTCGCTGCTCGCAGGGATCGAGTCGCTGGCGCCCGACGGCAGCGTCAAGCTCGGTTTCCGCGCGCACTACCCGCAGCTCGAGACCAAGCTCACCGCGCGCGGGCTGGACATGGACGACATCCGCAAGAAGCTCGCACCGGTCGAAGCGGAGGTGCGCAAGCGTTTCGGCAACTTCATCCTCGCCGAAGACGACCGGACCCTCGAAGGCGTCGTGCTCGATGAGCTGGCCAGGCAAGGCGCGACGCTGACGATCGCCGAGACGTTCACCAGCGGCCAGATCGCCGGCCGCATCGGTCACCTGCCCGGCGCGGAGAACGTGGTGCGAAGCGCGGTCGTGTCGCGCGACCTCTACGAAATCTTCAGGGCGGTCGGCGCGCTCGCCGATCCGACCGACATCTCGCGTGAAACCGCGGAAGCCGTGGCGAAGGCCGCGCTGCGCAGGAGCGGCGCGACCCACGCCCTCGCGGTGCTGATCGACGCCGACGAAGGCGCCGACCGCATCGAGTTCGCAGGCACGGTGTGCCTGGCGATCGCGACCAAGGACGACGTCGAATCGCGCCGCAGCCGCATCGTCGGCGGCCGCGACTGGGTGCGCCTGGGCGCGGTCGAGATGGGGCTGGACTGCCTCAGGCGCTACTTACAGGGCCTGCCGGTGTACGAGCGCATCGACTTCGAGAAAGTCGAATGATGTGTTGACCGCCAAGGACGCAAAGGACGCAAAGGAAAGCTAGTCGGCCGCTACGCGACGGGACGTGCGCTGTAACAAGGAGCAGGGGAGACTCTATTGGCGCGTTGCCTTGCGGGCGACGCACCGTACGTTGCTAGAGCACGAGATCCGTTGTCTAGCGACCGCTTCGGATTCCCTTTGCGTCCTTTGCGTCCTTGGCGGTCACAAAGCCGTTACGCCTTGACCTGGGCTTTCTCCTGCTTCACCGGCTGGTAGTTGTTGTCCTTCTTGTGCCCCGACGACAGCGTGCTGATGTCGCCCGACAGCTCGCCGCCTTCTTCGACGCGGATCTTGCCGTAGCGCACCGTGCCCGAGACTCGGCCCGTCGCGTAGACGACGAGCTGCTTGCGGGCGGTCAGGGTGCCTTCGAACGAGCCCCAGATCTCCGCGACGTCCATCGTCGCGGTGCCGTTGAAGATGCCGTTCTGCGCGATCTGGACGACGCGGCTGTCCATCGACGCTTCGACCCGGCCTTCGACGACCAGCGTGTCGCAATCGGTGATCTCGACGCCCTTCAACTTGATATCGGGGCCGACGATGAGCTTGCTGCCCGCGAGGTCGTCTTCCTTCGCCGGCATCGGCGGCTGGGCTACCGTGCGCTGCGCGGTTTCCTCGGGCGGCTGGACGTTCGCACGCACGGCGCCGCGCAGGTCCGGCGTGATGTTGACGGCGACTCCGCGCGGGTTGGGCGTGGGGGCATCGTCTTTCTTGCTGAAAATATCCTTGTTGAACACTCTCTTCTCCTTGGGTGCGTGCATCGCCGCGGCGGCGCCGCGCGTAGCGTGACAGCCACGCTGCGCAGCAGGGCGAGCGGTCTTTTGATTAAGGAAGGAACGCGGCCGAAGGCGGAGGGCATCAATCGAGAAGCTGCGGCCATGCCAGGCGCAGGAGTGCCAGCGCGATGATCGCGGCGAGCGCGACCACGAGCTGCATGGGCTGAAGCAACGAATTGTGCAATGTCGGCTGCGTCTTTTGATTCCGCCGAGCGGGACTCGGCGACGCCGCCACGTTCGCAAGGACTATGCCATTTCGCGGATGTCGCTGCGCGCTGCGTACATGCACGGCAGTGCCGCGACGTAAGTGTGTCGGAGCAAAGAGGTTTTCGAAAGGAGCGTGCGCGCGCGCCGCGGCGTTCGACGAGCGCGCGCACGAAGCGCGATGTCGTTGTGCAACGACGTGGTGCGCGCGCATTGAGCGGTGCGCGAGCGCGTATTCAGGCTAAACGTTCGCCTCGCCAGACAAAGTTGTCATGTCTTGCATAGGCGACAGTCATTCGGCCTTGAGCCCGGCGTCTTTCGCGACCTTGGTCCAGCGTGCGAGCTCGGCGCGATACATCCTGTCGAACTGCGCCGCCGACGGGCCGGTGGGCTCCATGTCCTGCTGCTCGATCTTCGGTTTGAGGTCGGGACTGTGGACCGCCTTGACGAGCTCGGCGTTGATGCGGTTGGTCAGCGGCGCCGGCGTGCCGCCGGGAGCGAAGACGCCCTGCCACGTCGTCACCACGAAGCCCGGAAAGCCCGACTCTTCGAGCGTGCGCAGGTCGGGCAGCGAGGCGATGCGCCTGGCGCCGGTGACGCCGAGCGCGCGCAGCCGCCCTTCCTTCACGTGCGGCACCGCCGTGAGCACCGCGCCCATGAGGAACTGCGTCCTGCCTGCGACGAGGTCGACGAGCGACGGCGCCGTGCCTTTGTACGGCACGTGCTGCGTCTGTATCCCGGCGCGCTGCGAGAAGAGCACGGCCGCGAGATGCGTGCTGGTGCCGGTGCCCGACGAGCCGTAATTGAGCTGCCCGGCGCGCGGCTTGGCGTAATCGACGAACTCCTGCGCCGTCTTCACCGGCAGCGACGGATGGACGAGGAAGATGAGGCAGCCGGCGCCGATCTCGGTCACCGGCGTGACGTCCTTCAGCGGGTCGTAGCCGAGCCTGGTATAGAGCCCGGGCGAGAGCGCGATCGCGTTCGACGAATAGAGCAGGGTGTGTCCGTCGGCGTTCGACTTGGCGAGAAGCTCGACCGCGATGTTGCCCGCCGCGCCGGGCCGGTTGTCGACGACGATGCGCTGGTTGATCTGCGCCGCGAGCTTGTCGCCGACGAGACGCGCGACGATGTCGGTGGGACCGCCTGCCGGGAATCCGACGAGGAGCCGTATCGGCTTGGCCGGCCACGCCGGCTGTTGCGCATGACACACGCCGCCGGACGCGGCAACATACGCGGCGGCGAGCGCCGCGAGCTTCACTCGTGCGAACATCGCTCCTCCCCTTGTTCCGTTTCGGTCGTCCGAACTTCTGGCGGCGCGCGGGCTCACATCAGCAGTCGCCTTACGGGAAGCTTATATGCGCAGGATGTTCTGGAGCATCTTCGGATTTTTCGCGGCCTTGACGGCCGCCGGCGAAAGCGTGGCTGCGGCGGCCCCCGCCGATACGCGTAGCTTCAAGGCCGAAGTGCTGTTCCGTCTCCAGAACCCGTGTCCGTCCACCGGCGAGACGCGCGGCGAGTGCAGGGGCTACGTCATCGACCGCGTGATCCCGGTGGTGTGCGGCGGCGCCGAAGACCCGTCGAACATGCAGTGGCAGACGCTGGCGCAGGCGCGGGAGAAAGACCGCTGGGAGAAGATCGGCTGCAGGCACGGACGGAAGCTCGTGCTGCCCACGCCGGCAGTGCCCGCGGAAGTGTTTCCGATGGAGGAAGCGCCGACGGCGCCGGAGGTTCAGCCGCTACCGCAGGGCTGAACGGCTACGGGTGAGCGTGCGCCTCGCGATGACAGTCGTTGCGAGGAGCGGAGCGACGAAGCAATCCCGGAGCGTCCGGCTACACCGCGAACCTGACGCGGGCGCGAAGTCCGCGGCCGTTGGCCCCGCTCTCCAGCACGAGCTTGCCCGCGTGCCTGCGCACGATCTCGTTGACGATCGATAGCCCCAGCCCGCAGCCGTCTCCCGAGCTGCCGCGCACGCGGTAGAAGCGCTGCGTCACGCGCTCGCGCTCGCTCTCGGGTATGCCCGGACCGTCGTCTTCGACGTACACCTCCGGCTCGCCGCTCAGCACGCCGACGGTGACGTGCCGCCCCGACGCGCCGTAGCGCAAGGCGTTATCCAGAAGGTTCGCCACCGCTTCGCGCAGCAGTTCCTGGGCGCCGCGCACGAGCACCGGCGCGCCCGCGCCCGCATAGCCGAGGTCGACGCCCGCGGCCACCGCGTCGTCAATGCGCCGCTCGACTTCCTCGCGCGCGATGAGATCGATGTCGACCGGGGCCTCGGTGCTCGGCTCGGCCTTGCCGTTCTCGTCGGCCCTGGCGAGCGTGAGCAACTGATGCAGGGTGCGGCTCATGCGCGCGAGCTCGCGGACCGCGTCGTTGACCGCCGTGGTGTGACGCTCGGGATCTTCCTCGCGCAGCGCGATCTCGAGCTGAACGCGCAAGGTCGCGATCGGCGTGCGCAGCTGGTGGGCGGCATCGGCGATGAACCGCTGGTTGAGCTCGTGCGCGCGCGACAGGTTGTGAATGAGGGTGTTGATCTCCTCCACCAGCGGCTGTACTTCCACGGGAACGTCCGCGCCGGCCGGGATGGGCGAGAGCGGGGCGGCCGCGTGCACGGTGCGGATGTCGCGCACCGCTTTGTTCATCGACGCCATGCCGCTGCCGATCGCGAGCCACGTCACGATCGCCGACACGATCGCGAGGACGATCGACAGCGCGACGCTGATCCACAGCACCTGTGTCGCGAGCGCGTCGCGCTTGTGACGCGTCTCGGCGACTTTCACGATGACCGTCGCGCCGCCGGGCTCGTCAACCGCGACCGCGAGGGCGCGCACGCGGTTGCGCGACTGGATCGACTCGTAATACACCGGATGCTCGGGCGTCGGCTGCATCGGGGGTGCGGCGATGAGGCCGTTGTAGATGAGGCGCTCGCCGCGCTCGGAGATCACTTCGTAATAGAGGCGGTCGACGGTGTCCCACTCGAGGATCTCGCGGGCCCCTTCCGGGAGGTCGATCTCCGAGCGGCCGTTCTCCCACTTCACGCGATTGGCGAGCGAGATCGCGTTGTCGTACAGCCAGTGGTCGAGCACGACCTGCGTGAAGTAGTGCGAGAGCCCGTACGCCGATCCTCCGCCGAGCGCCATGATGAGCACCAGCGGCCCGACGAGGCGCGCGAGCAGCTCGCGCCGTATGCTCGGGGCGGCCGCCGCGCGGCTCATGCGTCGCCTTCCTCGAGGCGGTAGCCGAGCCCGCGCACGCTGCGGATCGTCACGCCTGCGCCGGCGAGCTTGTGCCGCAGGCGGCTCACGTGCACTTCGAGCGCGTTCGGCGCCGACTCGGTCTCGACCGGGAACACCGCGTCGAACAGCGCCTGCTTGCTCACCACCTTGCGCGCCTTGGACAGGAGCTCGTCGAGGATCGCGACCTCGCGCGCGGTGAGATCCACGTCCTCGTCGCCGATCAGCGCGCGCCGCTCGGTCACGTCGAAGCGCAATCCCCCGAGCTGCTTCCAGCCCCCGTGCTCGTCCTTGCGCCGCAGCAGCGCTCGCAGCCGCGCTTCGAGCTCGCCCAGCGCGAAAGGCTTGACGAGATAGTCGTCGGCGCCGGTGTCGAGCCCGCGGATGCGGTCGTTCAGCGCATCGCGCGCCGACAGCACCAGGATCGGGAAGACCACGCGCTGGCTGCGCAGGTCGGCGAGCAGATCGATGCCGTCGCGATCGGGGAGACCGAGATCGAGCACCCCGATGTCGAAGTCCTCGGTGCGTGCGAGGTCGAGCGCGTCGGCCGCGGTCGGCGCGACCGTCACCGCGTAGCTGCTCTGCAGCAGCGCCGCCTCGATGCCGCGCGCCAGCGCCGCGTCGTCCTCGACCAGCAGCAGCCGGTGCGCGCCCTCGACAGGTTCGCGACAGCCTTTATCGTGCGCGGCCACTTAGAATCGCCGTCCGTCTTCTCACGTCTTCATTATCCCAGATGCACGCGTGTCTCCTGCGCCTCGCCGCGGCAGCGCTCATCGCGGTGGTGCTGCCGGCATACGCGGCCTCCCCCGCGGTCGATCCGCGGCGCCTCACGTTCGACCAGGCCCAGGTCCTCATGCTGGAGCGCAACCGCGAGCTGCAGCTCGCGCGGCTCGCGGTCACCGGCGCGGAAGCCGACGTGACGATCGCCGGCGCCGCGCCCAATCCGGTGTTCTCGGTCGGCAACTCGCGGATGGGCTCGGGCAACTCGGACGCCGGTCCGTTCGTGAAGCGCATGGAGCAAAGCGTCGGCGTGAGCCAGCTCTTCGAGCGCGGGAACAAGCGCGAGCTGAGACGCGAGGTCGCGCAGCACACGGCGTCCGCGGTGCGCATCGAGCAGTACGACGTCGCGCGGCAGCAGCGCATCGCGCTCGCCCAGGCCTATTATGATCTGCTGCTCGCGCAGGAGCGCGGCCGCATCGCGGCCGAGACCGCCTCGACTTTCGACAACACGCTCGACGCCGCGCAGCGCCGCGTCAAAGCGGGCGATCTCTCGCGCTCCGATCTTTCGCGCATCACCGTCGACGCGCTGCGCGCGCGCAACGAAGCGCAGGCGATCGCGCTCGAGCGCGACAAGGCGCAGCTCGCGCTCGGATATCTCATCGGCCTGGAGCGCGATGCGAAGCTCATCAACGCCGGCGACGCGTGGCCGCCGCTCCAGTCTCCCGCGACGCCCAACGTCGATCGCATCGTCGACCAGCGCGCCGACGTAAAGGCGGCGCAGGAGCGCGTGCGCGCCGCCGAGCGCAATCGCGACCTCGCGCAGTCCTTACGCACGCGCGACGTCACCGCCGGCGTGCAGTACGACCGCACGCCCAACGACGCGGTGCGCAACAGCGTCGGCTTCACGCTGAGCGTGCCGCTCTTCACGCGCTATTACTACGAAGGCGAGATCCGCCGCGCCGAAGCCGATTACGACGCCGCGGTCGCCTCGGTGGAGCGCGCGCGCGCGACCGCGCTGACCGAGCTCGGCACGGCCGCCGCGACGCTCGACAACGCCGCTCAGCGCGTGCGCCGCTTCCAGGAAGGTTTGCTCAATTCGGCGGAGCAGGCCGCGGCAGGCGCCGAGTTCGCCTATACGCGCGGCGCGATCGGCGTCATGGACCTGCTCGACGCGCGCCGCCAGCTTCACGCACTCAGGCTCGAATCCGCGGCGGCGCTCGCCGATTACGCGCGCGCGGTCGCGGCATGGCGCGCGGCCACCGAGCCTGTTCCCGGGAACATTCAGTGATTCGTACATCGTTCATCGCGTTGTTCAGCGCGGCGATCCTCGCCGCCGCATGCACCAAGGAAGCCGTCCAGGAGAGCGCGCCCGAGCCGGTCGTGCAGGGCGACACCATCACCTTTCCGGCTGCGGACAAGGCCCCGAAGCTCGGCACCGCGCCGGTGCTCGAGGAGCGCGCGCCGGCGCTGCGCCTCAACGGCCGGCTCACGTGGGACGAAGAGCGCACCGTGCGCGTGTTCTCGCCGTTCGCGGGCCGCGTCGCGCGCATCCTCGTCCAGCCGGGCGACCGGGTGAGCAAAGGGCAGACGCTCGCGGTGCTCGGCTCCCCCGAGTTCGGACAGGCGCAGGCCGAGGCGCGGCGCGCCGACACCGACGTGCAGCTCGCGGAGAAGAACCTCCAGCGCCAGAAGGAGCTCGAAAACGCCGGCGTCGCGCCGCGCAAGGATCTCCAGACCGCGGAAGCCGAATTCGAGCGCGCGAAATCCGAGCTCGAGCGCGCGCGCGGGCGCGTGCGGCTGTACGGCAGCAGCGCCAAAGGCGTCGACCAGTCCTTCGCGATCGCCAGCCCGGTCGCCGGCGTCGTCGTCGAGCGCAACATCAATCCCGGGATGGAAGTGCGGCCCGACCAGATGACGTCGAACGCCCCGCCGCTGTTCATCGTCACCGATCCCACGCACCTGTGGGCGCTGCTCGACGCGACCGAGAAGGACCTCGCGGCGGTGCACGTGGGCAAGATCGTCACGGTGCGCACGCCGGTGTACGAGGGTGAGTCGTTCAGGGCGACGCTGGTCAACGTCTCCGACGCGCTCGATCCTGCGACGCGCACCCTGAAGGCGCGCGCGACGCTCGACAACAAGGACCGCAAGCTCAAGGCCGAGATGTTCGTCACCGGCGAGCTCGACACGCAGCAGCCGGTGCGCATCATGCTGCCCGCGAAGGCGGTGTACTTCCAGGGCGGCAAGCACTACGCCTTCACCGAGGAAGGCCCCGGCCGCTACACGCGCCGGGTCGTGAAGATCGGCGACGATCACGACGGCAAGGTCGAGGTCGCCGCAGGTGTTACGCCTGGCCAGAAAGTGGTGATCGACGACGTGCTCATGCTCCAGCAGATGCTGCAGCCGCGGCGCGTTCAGAAATGAGCCAGCGCACCCACTCCAACGCGATCAAGCGCATCGTCTCGTTCGCGCTGAACCAGCCGCTGTTCATCGTGCTGGGGATGATCCTCTTCATCGGCGGCGGCATCGCCGCGTTCAAGAACCTGCCGGTCGAAGCGCTGCCGGACGTGACCGACACCCAGGTGACGGTCATCACGCTCTACCCGGGGCGCGCGGCGGAAGAAGTCGAAAAGCAGGTCACCTTTCCGATCGAGGTCGCGCTCGCGGGCATGCCGAACTCGATCCGCATGTTCTCGCACACCCAGTTCGGGCTGTCGTTCATCATCCTCACCTTCGACGACAAGGCGAACCCGTACTTCGCGCGCCAGCAGGTGCTCGAGCGGTTGCGCGAAGCCGACCTGCCGCCGAACGTGACGCCGCAGCTCGCGCCGTTGTCGACCGCGGTCGGCGAGATCTACCGCTATCGCGTCAAGGGCGCCGGCGTCCCCGATCACGAGCTGCGCACGATCCAGGACTGGACGATCGCGCGGCAGCTGAAGCTCATACCCGGCGTCGCGGACATCGTGAGCTTCGGCGGTTTCATCAAGCAGTACGAGGTGAGCCCCGATCTCGCCAAGCTCAAGTACTACAAGATCAGCCTGCAGCAGCTCTTCTCCGCGCTCGAGCGCGGCAGCTCGAACGCCGGCGGCGGTTACGTCGAGCAGGGCCGCCAGCAGTTCCTCATCCGCGGCATCGGCCTGGTGCGCTCGCCCGAGGAAGTGCTCGACGTGGTCGTGGCCGAGAGGAACGGCGTGCCGGTGCTGGTGCGCCACATCGCGACGCTCTCCATCGGCGCGGTGCCGCGGCAGGGCGTGATCGGCCAGGACGGCGATCCCGACATCACCACCGGTGTCGTGCTCATGCGCCGCGGCGAGAACCCGTCGGTCGTGCTCGAGGCGGTCAAGCAGAAGGTCGACCTCATGAACCGCACGATGCTGCCCAAGGGCGTGCAGATCGTGCCGTACTACGACCGCACGTGGCTGCTCGACAAGACGCTGAAGACGGTTTTTACGAACCTGGTCGAAGGCGCGATGCTGGTGACGCTGATCCTGTTCCTGTTCCTCGGCAACCTGCGCGCGTCGCTGATCGTCGCGTCGATCATCCCGCTGTCGCTGCTGGGCACCTTCCTCGGCCTCACGTTCCTCGGCGTGCCCGCGAACCTGCTCAGCCTCGGCGCGATGGACTTCGGCATCATCGTCGACGGCGCGGTGATCGTGGTCGAGAACATCTTCCGAAGGCTGGGCGAGCATCCGGCCGCGGATCGCAAGCAGCGGCTGAGCACGATCCTCGAAGCGGCGTCCGAGGTCGGGCGGCCGACGCTGTTCTCGATGCTCATCATCATCGCCGCGCACATCCCGATCTTCACGCTCCAGCGCCACGAAGGCCGCATCTTCGCGCCGATGGCGTACTCGGTGACCTCGGCGCTCGTCGCCTCGCTGATCTTCTCGCTCACGCTCGTGCCGTTGCTCTGCCTGGTGCTGATGAAGAAGCGCGTGCCGCACGACGAGAACCGGCTGGTGCTCTGGTGCAAGAAGCTCTACAAGCCCGCGCTCGAGTGGTCGCTCCGCAGGCGCAAGCTGGTCGTCGGCGGCGCGATCGCCACGCTCGCGCTCGCGCTCGCCCTGGTGCCGCGCATCGGCACCGAGTTCCTCCCCGAGCTCAACGAAGGCTCGATCTGGATCAACGTGCCGCTGCATCCCAGCC